>NZ_JARZHI010000009.1:0-243683 GCF_029946465.1 Polyangium sorediatum | reverse complement strand
GCGCCACCGTCTGAAGGGCGATGGCGGACGCCCCTGTCGGAGGGCCCTGCCAGCTGAGGCCGAGAACGAAAACAGTTGCTCGACCCCGGACCAGCGAGGCGCTGGACCCAGGGTTGAAAAACTGCGCGGTGCGCAGTTTTTCAAACAGGCCGACGAAGGAGCCGGGGTGCCAGCCGAACCAGCAGCGCGGCTGTCTTGGTTGGCAACGCCGTCGCTGGTCTTGACCCGGGCCTGTTCGATGAACTGCGCATCGCGCAGTTCATCGAGCTTGGGTCCAGCCCCTGGCTGGTCCGGGTCCAGGGGCGGACAGCCCCTGGTCGGGGTCCGGGGTGAAACCCCGGCGAGGCGCTGGGCCCCCTCAAAAGCCCATGTTCGTCGCGGCTTCCTGGTTCGAGCGGACGGCCTTGCGGCCCTGGCGGGACTCGGTGGTGCCGATCGGGGCTGCTGCGGGGGGCGGCGTGGCGAAGGGGCCTGCGGGATCTGGGGCGGCGGCGGCGACGGGGGCTTGGGCGAAGCCGGATTGTGCTTGTTGCACGACGGCGAGCTGGCGGTCGAAGTCGGAGGCGACGTCGGCGGCGCGGGCGGCGGGGGCGTCGGTCTTGGCTTTTGCGGCGGAGTCGCGCAGGGCTTGCTCGCGGCTCTCGATGCGGCGGCGGGCTTCGGCGACCTTGCCTTGCTCGAACAGGCGGTTTGCCTCTTCGAGTGCGGAGGCGGTCTCGCTGCGGTTCACGCGGCCGGCGACGACGGCGTCGAGAGCGCTCGCGTCCGTTTCGACCACCTCGACGCCGAGCTTGCCGCTGCAGCGGCCGTCCTCGTTCTTGACGAGATCCTTGTAGCGCATGTCGACGGACGCGACGGCGAGCTCGCCCTTCGCGTTCGAGGGGACGCGCAGCTTGATGAGCACGGTCTTCACGTCGCCGCCGCTGAAGGTGCCGAGCGGGACGGTGACGCGGTTGCCGCTGCGCCGGAAGGAGCGGTCGAAGACGCGATCGAGCTCCACGCCGGGGGCGAGATCGATGTCGACCTCGGCGCCGCTCGCGACGGCTTGCGTGAGGGCCTCGGCTTCGCCTTCGAAGACGCGGGCGAGCGCGGCGTCGTTTTCCACGAAATAGTGCCGGCCGTTGGATTCGACGGCGAGCGCGGAGAGGATTTTTTCGTTGTAATCGACGTCCACGCCGACCGTGGAGATGCCGATGGCGCGGTCGCGGGCGCGCTGCGCGAGGCTGCGGAAGCCGGGGACGTCCTTCAGGCCGTGGTTTGCGTCGCCGTCGCTGAGGACGATCATGCGGCTGATGCGGCCGTCGCTCGCGCGGTTCATCTCGGCCATCGCGGTCTCGATGCCGCAGGAGATGCAGGTGTCGCCGCCGAGCGTGATGCCGGAGATCGACGAGACGACCGAGCTGCGGGTCGAGGGGCCGATGACGACGGCGGGGACGACGACCTCGGTGCGGGTGTCGAACGTGACGACCGAGACCATGTCGCCGTCGTGGAGACGCTCGACGGCGCCGATCGCGGCGTTGATGGCGTTGCGGAGGCGGGTGCCTTTCATCGAGCCGGAGCGGTCGATGACGATGGAGAGGTTCACCTGGGGCGCGGCTTGCGCGCGATCGCCTGCGTTCGCGCGGGCTTCGAGCATAAGGAACGTCTCGCCGCGGGCATTCTCGAGGATCTTCGGGTGACCCATGCGCCCGTCGATCATCACGGTCGAGCCTGCGGTGAAGTGGGCGATTTCGACCTGGTTCGTCGCGTCGATGGCCTTCTCGGTCGTGGCGTTTTCTTCGGTCACCTCGGCGCCGATGGTGGGCTCGGGCGAGGACGGCAGGCCGCCGGGGGGGGTGAACGAGTAGACGGAAAAGCTCGTGAGCAGCATGCCTGCGAAGGCGAGGACGGCGACGCGGGACGATTTCATGGCTCTCTCCGGGTATCGAGCATCGGCGCCTGCAACAACGGTGCTCGCGGGGACGAGCTTACGGTGCAGCGGTGGGTCCTTGGACGAAGATCGAGGGGGAACGATCTGGTCCAAGGTGCGCTTCTGCGGCCACCCGGACCCCGCAGGCCTTCAGGGTGTCCCAGGGGGGGATGGATCCGATGAGGACGAAGACGGCGTCGTAGGGGACGCGCTCGTCGCGGCCGCGGGCGCGGAGGGTCGCGGCGTCCGGGTCGAGGGCGGCGATCGCGGTCTCGAAGCGCAGGCTCAGACGGCCGGCGGCGTGCATGCGCTTGACCTCGTCGATGTTGCGCGACTTGCCGCGCGTGAAGGTGGAGCCGCGGTGGAGGACGGTGACCGTGGTGCCGGGCTGGCGGGCGAGGGCGACGGCGATCTCCATGGCGACGTCGCCGAGGCCGACGACGAGGATCCGTTTGCCTTCGAAGCTTCGGGCGTCGGCGAGGTGGTAGTGCACGCGGGCCTCGACCTCGGGCGAGAGCTCGATGGGGAGCCGGCGGGGTGTGCCGCGCTGGCCGATGGCCAAGAGGACGCGGCGGGCGAGGATGTCCCGCGGCGGCCCGCCTTCGCGGGGGGTTTGGGGGGGAAGCTCCGCTCGCGGAGCGGACCCCCCAAGCGTTGACTCGGTGCCGACACGGAAGAGCTTGCCGTCGGCCTCGCGGGAGACGGCCGTCATGCGCGTGTCCTGCCGGATCGGGAGGTCTTCCTTGCGGATGATGCGCATCCAGTGGGAGAGGAGCTCTTCCTTGGTGGATTCCTTCAGCCAGAGCTTGCCCGTGAGGGGGAGGTCGAGGGGCTGATCGAAGACGAGCTTGCCGCGGGGGAAGCTGCGGATGCTCTGCGCGACCGAGCCTTGCTCGATGACCTCGAACGAGAGGCCGAGCTCCTTCGCGCGGAGGGCCGCGCTGATGCCCGCGGGGCCCGCGCCCACGATGACGAGGTCCTTCGGGCGCTCGCCTCCGCCCGTCCAGGCGCCTTCTGCTGCGAGGCCCGCGGCGATCTTCTCGACGGCGTGGGCGCCGTGGAGGATCGCGTTTTTGATGAGCGGCAGGCCCGTCACGTCGCCGGCGAGGAAGAGGCCGGGGGTGTCCTGGCTTTGGAGGGCGTCGTCGATGCGCGGGCGGTCGCCGATGGTGTCGCCGTCGGTGATGCGGAGCGAGCCGTTCGGGCAACGTTGCTCGCAGAGCGTGAGGCCGCAGCAGGCCTCGGGGCGCACGACGACGGCGACGTACTTCTGGACCTCGAGCACGTCGTAGGGGCAAGCGTCGACGCAGGCGTAGCAGCCGAGGCAGGTCTGGGTGTCGATCTGCGGGAGGCGGACGCGGGTCTGGGGCTTGAGGAGCGCCTCGGCGGCCTGGGGCTTGTCCTGGGCCTTGCGGCGGCGCGCGCGGAGGGCGCCCGAGCCGCGAACGAGGCCGAGCGTGAGGGCAAACGCGAGCGTGCCGGTGCCGAGCCAGAGCCACGCGAGCGCGCTCGTCGCGGGGCGATCGAGCTTGGGGACGGCGAGGGCGACGTCCCGCGCGGCATCCCAGGCGACGTGCCTGTCCTCGCCGTGCTGGGCGGCGCAGACACCGCCGGAACGAGGCCCACCGCCCGAGCGCGCGGGGGGCGTGGGGGGCAGAGGAAGGACCGCATCGCGGTCCGACCGGAGCCCCCCACCGTAAAAATGTTCATCGAAGCAGAGGGACGGCTTGTCGGGGCCGAGTTTTTCCGTGCCCGGGGCGAAGCAGCGGGAGATGGGGTCCCGCGGGGAGCGCGGGTCGTGGCAGCCCTTGCAGCTCGCGGCCGTGACGATGGGGACCGTGGCTTGGATGTGCGCGGGCGGCGCGTCGTCGAGGACACGCTCGACGCCGGGGGCGAAGCGGATCGGAGGCTCGCCGGGGACGAAGGCGACGCCCTGATCGGCCTGGTGGATGGGATGGCAGGTCGAGCAGCGCATGGCGCCGGATTTGAAGAGGCGCTCGTGCGGGCGGCGGCGCGGCGCGTGGGCGCCGTGGCAGTTGGCGCAGGCTTCGTCAGGGCGTTTTTCGGCCGCGGCGGTGCCGTGGCAGCTCGCGCAGGTGACGCTCTCGGCGCGCGCATGCGGGCGCGAGAGCGGTCCGGGCGAGGCGTGGCCGCCGGGGGGCGGGACGAGGAAGGCCGAGAGGCCCGCGGCGGCGGCGGCGACGACCGTGGCGGTGAGGACGCCGCGGAAGCGGGTGACGTCGGAGGTCTTTTCGGCCCGCTTGGCGGCGCGGCCGCGGGCGAGCTCGCGCGGGACGGCGGCACGATCCCGGGCGTCCCCGAGGGGCGACGCGTAGAGCGTGGGCAGCGCGGCGGGAGGTTTGCCAGCGGATGGTTCGTCCCTGCGATCACGATCGGCCATCGAAGGATCGCCTCCCCTCACCGCTTCATCACGGCCGCCACGTGCACCACGAGCAGCGCCATCGCCATGCCGAACGTCAGGATGTGGAGCGGCAGTCCCACGCGGAGCAGCCGAAGGAGGAGCCTCTGCGCCGGCAGCGCGCGGAGCTCCACGACGATCCGCACGAGCCCGTCGAGCCCCGCGAGCCGCTCCTTGCCACGCCCTTCGAGGACCCGCTCGATCCGGGCCCGCAAGACCTCTTCCTCCTGCCGCAGCGTCCTACCGGACGCGAGCAGGAGGAGCGGCCCCACGGAGCTCATCGCGAAGGGCACGAGGATCTTGTCGAAGATCTTTTTCACGAGATCACTCTTGCCGCTCACCTCGCGATACAGCCTGTCGACGAGGTCCCTGCGCGCGGCGGCGAAGTCCTCGGGCAGCGCGGCCGAGCGCTCGATGCGGGCCATGCGGCGCGGGAGGAAGGCGTACGCGAGCGCCGAGAAGCCGCCCACGAGCGCGCTCGCGAGGAAGACGAGCCGGAGCGCGCCGCCCGCCGTGGACGGGGCGATCGGGGACATCGGCGCGTGCGCGAGGACGAGGCCCGTCGTGACGAGGCCAAGCGCGAGGTGAACCGCGAGCTGCGGGCGAACGCGGGACGCGACGGGTGTGCGCGGCTCGGTCGCTTCGTCGCCCGCGCGCTTGCGCATCCACAGGCGCACGAGGCGCTTCGGCACGGCGTAGAGGACGAGCAGGACGAACCCCGCGGCCGCGAGGAGGCCCGCCGCGCCGCCGAGGCCCGCGTCCGCCCGCCAGAGCCCTCGCGCGTGCATGAGCATGCCGACCACGCCGACGGCCGCGCCCGCGATCGCGCCGCCCGCGACGAGGCCGGCCGCGCTCGCGCCTTGCTTTTGCACCTCGGCGCGGGCCGTGGATCCACCGAGGACGAGGTCACGCACGTCGGCGAGCTCCTCGCTCGGGTTCATGCGGAAGATCGAGCCGGTCGGACACACCTGCACGCAGGCGGGGCCCTCGTAGCCGCGGCAGAGGTCGCATTTCACGGCGACGTCGGGGTAGGCGCCGCCCGCGGGGCGCGGCGTCGCGGCCGGGCGGACGGCCATCTGGATGTTGTCCCAGGGGCAGGCCTTGGCGCACGCGCCGCAGCCCGTGCAGAGCGCCTCGCGGATGAAGACCTCGCCGTCGGGCTCGCGGCCGATCGCGCCCGTGGGGCAGTCGATCATGCAGCTCGGGTTCGCGCAGTGCTGGCACGAGTTCGGCAGGAGCAAGCTGCGCGGCGCCTCGGATCGCGCCTCGACGCGCGCGACCATCTTGTCGCCGCGCCGCACGATCCGCGCTTCTCCATGCATCTCCGCGCATCCCCACGCGCAATGCCCGCAACGCACGCAGGTCTCGAGGTCGATGACGAGCAGCGATCGCGCGACCTTGAGCCGGTAGAGATCACGGAAGGCGTGCTGCGTGGCGTTCTCCGCGGAGCGGCCGATCACGGCGCGCTGGGATGCCTGCTGATCGAGCGCGATGCGCCGGAGCGCGCCGAAGAGATCCGGATGGCGCACCGTGATGCCGCGGAACGTACGCGCGTCGACGGCGATGAGCAGCGACGGGCCGCTCGCGACGGCGCTGGAGAGGCGCGGCGTGCCGGCTTCGATCTCCGCGTCGCCGAAGAAATCGCCGCGGCCGAGGTAGGCGCGGACGCGCAGGCGCTCGCCGTCGTCGGTCTGGATCTGGATCATCCCGTCCGCGACAAGGAAGAGGTCCGTCGAGGGATCCCCTTCGCGGTAGACGGGCTGCCCGCGCTCGAAGCGCTGGTAACGGGCCGCGTCGAGCAGGACGTCGACGTCCTCGGGTTCGAGGGCGCGGGCGAAGGCCATCGTGTGGAGCAAGTCGCGCGTGGCGGCGCGGCGCAGGATGCGCTCGAGCCGCTCGGCGACCTCGGCCTTGCCGCTGCGCGCCGCCGCGCGCTGGAAGACGTGCGCCGGCACCTCGCAGAGCCGCGACGACGCGCGCGCCGTGGCCGTCGCGCTGCGCGCCCCGAACGCCGTCGCCTCCTCGCCGAACGAGGCGCCCTTGCCCGCCACGCGCAGCTCGCTCTCGTGATCCTCGCCGCGACGCACGGCCGAGAGCGCGACGATTCCCTCGGCGACCACGTAAAACGCGGGCGCCGCCGCTCCTGCGCGATAAACGACCTCGCCCTCGGCCACCGAGAGCATGCGCCCCGCGTCCTCGATCTCGCGGCGCGCGCGCGCGTCGAGGCCCCGAAACACCGGCGCCTCCCACACCGCCGCCGGCCACGCCGCGCGCTCTCCCGAGGTCGCGGGCGAACCCGAGGTCACGGCACCTCCACGTCGACACGCGCGAGCTCGACGATCTCCAGCCGGCGCAGCATGTCCTCGGTCACGTTCGGCCCGTTCGGGCGCAGGCCGCGCCGCGCTTGCTCGCGCTCGTACCCGGCGAAGGCCCGGATCAAGAAGGGCGGGAAGGCGCGGAAGAGCAGGCGCGCCTCGACGCGGAAGGGGCCCCGGCGCGCGCCGGCGTCGAGGTCGTACGTGAAGCGGATCGGCACGTTCGGCGGGAGCGATCGTGTGTCGACGATGGCGTCGGGCCCGCGCACCTGGCCCCGCGACGCGTCGAGCGCGCCGACGGGGAAGTAGGTTTCGAAGAGCGCGTGATCGAGCGAGAGGTTCGAGCGGCACTCGCCCGTGTCGATGTCGTAGTCGCCGTCGTCGAAGCGATCGGCGCGGAGGAACCCTTGCCCCGGGCCAGGCTCGCAGCGCCCGTCGGGGCCGATCACGCCGATGCAGCGGACGCAGCGCAAGAAGCCATTCTGGAAGTTGACGAGGCCCTTGCCGCGGAACGAGGTGCCGCCGCGCTCGGGCGGAGGAGACCAGCGCGGGACGTCGGGGCCGTCGCGCACGTCGGCGCCGAAGAGGCCGAGCGGGCGGCCGCGCTCGTCGAGCGACGAGGGGTTCGTGTTCACGCGGATGAAGGTTTTGTCGTGGAGATCCTCGTCGGGCCGGCCCACGCGGCCGACCTCGTAGACGACGCCGCCGTCGCGATCCCGCACGACGAGGTGCACCCAGAACTCGCGCTCCTGGCTGAAGCCGGCCGGGACGCGGTGCCCTGCGCCCACGTTCTCGACGACGATCGGGACCTCGATCCCCGCGCCGCCCCGGCGGGCGCCGTCGATCTCGAAGCGGAAGGTGTGGCGCAGGAGGAGGTCGCGGCGGCGGCGCGCGCCGAGCGGGATGCCGTGGGCGTCGATCGTGGTCTCGTCGACGAGCGAATTGGGGAACTCGTCGGAGAGCGGGAGATCAACGCCGGAGAAGTAATGCGTGCTGACGTTCGTGGCCTTGGGCGAGTTGTCGGCCGAGCGCCCCGTGGGGAACACGCCGGGCGCGCGCGCGACGAAATGGGAGCCGGGCGGGCATTCGGGCTCGACCTCGCCGCTCGCGGGGGGCCGGGGGGTTTGGGGGGCAGAGCGCAGCCTCGGCTGCGCGAGCCCCCCATCGTCATCAGCCTCGCAGACGCCGGGGTACGTGCTCATGTGGCAGTCCTGGCAAGTCGCGGGTGTTTTCCCGCGCCGCTCTTCGTCGCGGGCCCAGGCGGCCCACTCAGAGTAGGCATTGCGCAGGCGCTTGAAATGCTCGCCCTTTTGCACGCCGAGGACGTCGCTGCCGAAGAGGCGCACGTCGTGGCAGCTCCCGCAAAACTCGCTCGTGCGGAGGTAGGCGTTTGCGCTTTCGCTCGGGCGGCGGTGGACGAGGGGATCGACGTTGTCGGGTGATCCGGTCGAGGCAGAGGCGATGGGGCGCGGCGCGCGCGAATTTTCGAGGAAAAGCTCTTCGTTCCGAAGATCGTAGCCGCTGTTCGCGATTCCGAACAGGCCACGATTGTCCTCGGGTCTGGCCGGAAACACGGCGCCCGTGACGAACGAGGTCCAGGTGGGGTTTCCCTCGTAGCCGCCGCGTCCGCCGCCGCGCCCGCCGACGGGGCCGTGCACGGTGTGACAGAAGACGCAGGAAATGCCCTCGATGCCCTGCGCGCCGAGCAGATCACGCACGGGCTTGCGGGTCGTCGGATCACCGCCGGCGCGGCCGTCCCAGGCCGGCAAGGGGCGCTCGATCTTCTCGGCGGGGCTGTGGCAATTGACGCACCAGTGCTCGCCGCCCGAGCCGGTCACGGGCACACCACTCTGGCGATTGCGGCAGGCGGTCGAGGCATTGACGCGGCGGAGGATGCCGGCGCCGTTCGGGCAATCCTCGTCGCGGCCGACCTGCTCCTCGATGAGGCTCTCCAGGCCATTGAAGAGCGGGCTCTTCACCGAGTGCGCCATCACCGAGCGGCGCCACTCCGCAGCCTGGCGCGGATGGCACGAGGCGCAGGCCTCACTCGTGGTGCCGACGGAGGTGATGGGCGTGAGAGGCGCGATCTCCTGCTTGGGCGCTTCCGCAGGCGCAGGCGCGAGGCGCGAGAACGCGAACGCCGCGACGAGCAGGCCCGCGCCGATCGGCAGGCCCGCGGAGATCCAGGCGCTCTTCGCGGGGCTCGGTTTTCCCGCAACGGCAACACGTTGCGCCGGGGCCGGTCGTTCGGCGGGGCCCCCCGGGGGGTCGTCCGCCGTTCGCGCGCGGGTCTCCGCGGGCTTGCGGTCGCGCGTGGGCCGCGGAGCCGCGGCGGAGGCGCTCTCGCCACGAAGGAAACGCCCGAGCTCCTGCGTGACGGTCACGGCACGATCGGGGCGCCTCGCCGGCTCCGGATCGAGGAGCCGCAAGCAAAGGCTCTGCAGGCCCGTCGGGAGCGCGCGCGCCACGGCGTCCACGAACGGAGGCGCCTCGCGTTGCGCGGCCTCGTCGAGCGCGTGACGCAAGCCCGCGCCAGCAAACGGGTGTTCGCCCGCGAGCAGCCGGTAGAGCAAGAGCCCGAGCACGTACCGATTCGCGGCGCTGTCCCACACGGCCCCCGCGGCCTGCTCGGGCGGCGTCCAGCGCGGCGAGATCTCCGCCGTTCCGCCGCGGGATCCGCCCTCCTGCGCGCCCAGGATCGCGCCCACGAGCCGCGGCGCCGCGACGACCACGGCGCCCTCGTCGTCCACGTACACGCCTTCGAGCGAGAGCGGCCCCGGAAAGAGGCTCGCCTTCTCGCACGCGGCGAGCCCCTCGGCGACCGCGAGCGTGATGCCGAGCGCCTCGCGCCACGGCCAGGGCCCCTTCCGCTCGCGCAGGAGCTCCGCGAGGCTCGTCCCGAGCTTCCGGCGCACGATCCACACGCCCTCGTCGTCCACGCCGCCGAGCGTGAAGCCCCCGATGGAAGCCTCGCCAAACCCGAGCAACCTTCGCGCCGCAGCCTCGTCCGAGCTGGGCAGGCGGAAGAGCTCGCGCCCGCCCTCGCAGGCGAAGCGCGACGCACGCCCGAGCGGCGGCAACGGCGCGCCGGCCGCGATCCCGCTCGCCTCGGGGCGCGCACGTTTCATCATCGCCCCCGCACCTTCCCCGTCGCCGTGTTCTTCGTGGTGGCCGTGGCCGTCGCCGTCGCCGTGGGCGCGCCCGTGGAGGCCGGATCCTCCGCGGCTTGTGTCGATCGCACGAGGTACGCGCCGAGGCCCGCGAGCAGCGAGAGCCCCACGATGATGCCGACCGCGACCTTCATCGGCACCTCGCGCCCTTGATCCACCTGATCGACGAGCGCGATCGTGTCCTTGCGCGCGCCCGCGCCCGCGTTCTCGCGCCGCGGGGCCTTCGCCTCGTCGCCTTGCCGATCCGATCGCGGATCACTCGATCGCGCCGCGGGTTTGCCCTCGTCGGAAGGCGCGGGCCCCTCGGGGATCGTGCGGGGCGTGGGGGATTTCTGGTGCGGCGTGGTCGCGCCGTGGGAGCTCATGCGGCCGGGGCTCGTGCGCGCGGGCACGGGCGCCGCGACCTGGAAGGGTTCGAGCCTATCGACCACGTCCTGCGCGAAATAAGGCCGGTCCTCCGGCGCTTTTTCGAGGAGCTGGAAGACGAGCTGCTCGACGCCCTTCGGCAAGCCGCTCCGCACGTCTGCTTCGAGCGGCGGCGGCTCGGCCGTACACTGGAGGTTCAAGAGCTGCCGCGGCGAGGCCGACGAGAACGGCGGTTTGCCCGCGAGCAGCTCGTAGAAGACGAGCCCGAGCGCGTAGAGGTCGGCGCGATGATCGATGGTGCGCGCGTCGATCTGCTCGGGGCTCATGTACTGGAGCGTGCCCACGCTCTGCGTGTTCGTCTGGTTCATCGCCTGCAGCATCTTGGCGATGCCGAAGTCCATGACCTTCACCGTGCCGTCGGTCAGGATCATGATGTTCTCCGGCTTGAGATCGCGGTGGATGATCGGCGGCTCCTGCCCGTGCGCGGCGGAGAGCGCCGAGGCCACGGCCGCGACGATGCGGATCGCCTCGGCCCAGGGCAGCCGCCCTTCCTCGCCGAGCGCCGTGCGCAACGTGCGGCCGTCGAGGAACTCGAGCACCATCGCGAGCTGGCCGTTCGCCTCGATGCTGGCCAGGCTCCGCACCACGTTCGGGTGCTCGAGGTGCGCGAGGATCTGCATCTCGTTCACGAAGAGCTTGCGGCCCGTCTCACTCCTCGCGAGCTCGGGGTGCAGGACCTTGAGGGCCACGCGCCGCTTCGACAGGCGCTCCTCGCCCTCGTAGACCTTGCCCATCCCCCCCTCGCCGACCAGGCGCCGGACGAGGTAATCACCGAGCTGCTCCATCACGCGTCTCCGATCCGCCGGACTTACCTACGGATGACCCCCCCCGAGGACTTACAGGACGTGCGCATCTCCCCGGGATGGTGTAGCCATGGGCCAGGGGCCCCCTTCGACGTCTATCATGGTTTCCCGGTACGCCACCCTCCTCGTCCTCTCGCTCGCCGCCTGCTCCAAGAGCCCCGCCGAGCCCGACCCGCCCCCGTCCGCGGGGCCGCAGACGGCGACCGTCGCCCCCCTCGCGTGGGCCACGCCCGCGGCCTGGACGGTGCAGGATCCGCCCAAGAACGGGCCGAAGAAGGCCGCCTACAAAACGACGAAGGCCGGCGACGACAAGGAGGAGGCCGACATCGAGGTCTTCTTCTTCGGCACGGGCGCCGCGGGCGACCCGGAGAAGCGGTTCAAGGAGTGGTTCGGCCAGTTCGACGGGGATGTGGGGGCGCAGGCCAAGCGGGAGAGCTTCGACGTGGGCGCGCTCAAGGTCGAGACGGTCGAGGTGGCGGGGACCTACAAGATCGCGCTCGGACCGCCGGTGGGCCCGAAGAAGCGCGCGGCGATGCAGATGGTGAAGGAAAACTTCCGGCTCGTCGGCGCGGCCGTGAAGACCCCGGATCGGGGCACCTGGTTCTTCAAGATGTCCGGCCCGAGCGACAGCGTGCAGGCCGCGCGCGACGCGTTCCGGACGATGTTGCAATCGGCGAAGTGACTCAGGGCGGCGGCGGGCCGCCCGGTTTGTCGTGGTCCCACGGGAACGCGTACGTCACGCACGGGGCCGAGAAGAGCCGGAGATCACCGTCCGCGCCGACCTCCTGCGCCGACGAGATCACGGACTCGAAGGCCACGTTCCCCTCGGCGAACCCGAGCAGCTCGCACATCTCCTGGTCGCCGAACCCCCAGCTCACGGTCTCGTCGCGGGGGTTGTCGTATTCGCAGCCGAAGCGGTAGCCCTCCGCGCCCGTCATGTCGATCGGCTTCTCGTAGACGCGGCCGTGCGCTTCCCCGTTGTAGGCTGAGAGCTCGAGGATCGTCTCGCCGTCGCGCGGGCCGCCGAGGATCTCCAGGAAGAACCGCTTCGCCATCGCGTGGGTGTGCGGCAGGATGTAATACACTTTCTGATCGAACGTATTGCCCGAGGCCGCGAACGGGCCCTCCAGCGCGCATTCCCCGTAGAAGCGCGATTTCGCGTGCGGCGGGATGGCGAGGCCGTGGTAGTCGAGGTGGAACGGGGTGAGCTTGTGCTTCACCTCCTCCTTCGGCACGCCGTAGAGCGTGAGCGTGAGCGTGCCCGTGACGGGCGCCTGGGAGGTGTTGAGCAGGTGGACGTCGCCGATGATGCGTGAATACGGCGGGATGCGGACCGCCACGCCGTCCGGGAATTTCTGCACCTCACGCTCGGTCTGCGTCGATTGCGCGTAGATGACGCCGCCCACGAGCGCGGCCGCGACCTGATCGTACTCCCGCTCCGCGCATTTCCAGACGCCGTCGGGGCCGTCGAACTTGTCCGAAGGGACGAACGTCCAGTTGGAATGGTGCGAGGACTCGTTCTGCCGAAGCTCGACGGCGTTGACCCAGATCTCGGTCGCGTTGTTGAGAGTCACGCTCTGGCAGAGCCCTTTGATCTCCTGGCCCGCTTCCACGGTGAACTCGGCGAAGGTATGCGCGAGCGGCGTCCCGGTGAGCTTTTCGCAGGTCCCCGCGGACGCAGCATGCTGGCCGCTCGGACACCCCTCGCAACGCGCGCCGGCCCCGTCCTCGACGCAGATCTTTTGATCGACCGCGCAACCGAGCGCGACACAAGCCGCGCTCGGCCCGACGTCCTGGCTCCCCGGGCTCGCGTCCCCTCCCCCGCACGCAGCGAGGACGAAGGGCGCGAGGCCGAGCAAGATCGATGAGAATGATCGGCTTTTCATGAGCTCTCCTCCAAGCCTTCGAGTGTAGGCCAGGCCGAGCTCCGTCAATTGGGCAATCCCGCGCCGAGGCGGAAGTAAATCGACCGCCGCGCGCCGCACGCCGGACAGACGACACGCGCGATGCGGAGCCGCGACGTCCCGACCGTCTCCGCGAGGTGTTCGTCGACGCGCACCTCGCCGCTGCAACGCGCGCAAGGCATCCCGCGCGCCGCGACCTCGACCTCGGAGGCGCTCGTGATCACGATCGGCCGCTCGGGCGAGCCGCCCGGTTCGAGCGAGGCGAGGCGCTCACGATCCCGCGCGAGCTTGACCGCGTCGCGCTCGGCTTCCCGGCGCTGCGCGCGGGCCGAGAGAGGCTTTTTCTTGCCGGTCATGCCTTGCCTACACGAGGAGCTCGAGCCCCCGCGTGAAGAAATCGCGGGCGATCACGACCTCGTGCACCTCGTCCGGGCCGTCCGCGATCCGCGCGCTCCGCGCATGGCGGTACCAGGCCGAGAACGGCAGGTCTTCGCTGTACCCGAGGCCGCCGTGCATCTGGATCGCGTCGTCGAGCACGTCGCAGAGCAGCCGCGCCACGTGGAGCTTCGCCATCGACGAGTACGGACGCGACTCCTTGTCGAGCCCCTTCTCCAGCATCGACGCGCAATGGTAGGTCATCAGGTTGCCCGCGTGGATCCCGAGCGCGTGGTGCGCGATCTTCTGCTGGATGAGCTGGTGTTGCGCGAGCTTCTTGCCGAAGCTCTCGCGCGTCACGAGGTACTCCTTGCACATCGAGAGCGTGCGATCGGCGAGGCCGAGCCAGCGCATGCAATGGGTCAGGCGCGCCGGCACGAGCCTTTGCTGCGCGAGCCGGAACCCCTCGCCCACGCCCTTGAGCACCGCGTCGTCGCTCACGCGCACGCCGTGGAACGCGAGCTCGCCCTCGCGGTGATCGAGCAGCGGCTCGGACATCGTCGGGATGTCACGCACGTACTCCACGCCCGGGGCATTCCGATCCACGAGGAACATCGTCGCCCCGCCCTTCGGATCGTCGCTCGTCCGCGCCATCAGGATGAGGAACGCGGCGTCCCTTCCGCCCGTCGAATACCACTTGCGCCCCGTGATCACCCAGCCGCTCCCGTCGCGCTCGGCGCGGGTGCGCAGATTCGAGGGATCCGCGCCGGCGCCGGGCGCAGGTTCGGTCATGCAAAACGCGCTCGTGATCAAGCCGTCCGCGAGCGGGCGCAGATAACGCTCCTTCATCGCGTCGGTGCCCACGCCGAGCAGCAGATCCATGTTGCCCTGGTTCGGCGCGTCGCAGTTGAACACCTTCGCGCCCACGGGCGAGCGGCCCATCTCGCGGAACAGCGCGCACATGCCCATGATGCCGAGCCCGCGCCCGCCGTACGCCGGCGGCAAATGCGGCACCCATAGGGCCTCGGCCTTCGCCTCCGCTTGCAGCCGCGACAAGGTCTCGCGTTTGCCCTCGTGATCCTCGGCCACGATCTTCGCTTCGCTCGGGACGACGCGCTCCTCGACGAACGCCCGCACCTTCTGCCGAAGCTCGGCGATTCCCGGGTCCAATTCGAAATTCATGCTCGCCTCTCCGTTCGCCTCGCGTATCGCCCGCGGCCTTGCGGCGCGCGTCGCACGCTTCATACCATGCCCCATGAGCGTGCGCGTCGAACGATCGGGCCCCGTCACCACCGTCCTCCTCGACCGGCCGGAGCGGCGCAACGCCGTCGACCGCGCCACCGCCGAGGCGCTCGCCGATGCCTTCCGCGCCTTCGAGAGCGACCCGCACGCGTCCGTCGGCGTGCTGCACGGCGATCACGGCACGTTCTGCGCGGGCGCGGATCTCAAATCGATCGCCGCGGGCGCGCCGAACCGCGTCGACGCCGAGGGCGACGGGCCGATGGGCCCCACGCGTATGCTTTTGCAAAAGCCCGTCATCGCGTCCGTCGCGGGCCACGCCGTCGCCGGCGGGCTCGAGCTCGCGCTCTGGTGTGATCTCCGGATCGTCGAGCAAGACGCGGTGCTAGGCGTGTTCTGCCGTCGCTTCGGGGTCCCGCTCATCGATGGCGGAACCGTCCGCTTGCCGCGCCTCATCGGGCTCGGCCGCGCGCTCGATCTCATCCTCACGGGCCGGCCGGTCGACGCCGACGAGGCTTTGCGGATCGGCCTCGCGAACCGCGTCGTCCCCAAGGGCCACGCACGGGAGGCTGCCGAGAAACTCGCGCACGAACTCGCGGCATTCCCGCAGCTATGCATGCGCGGCGACCGCCTGAGCGCTTACGAGCAGTTCGACCTGCCCCTCGGCGAGGCATTACGCAACGAGCTTCGCCACGGCCTCAACGCATTGAGCGGCGAATCCCTCGAAGGCGCTTCCCGCTTCACCCAAGGCGCGGGCCGTCACGGCGGAACTATCGCCTAACCGTTCAATCCACGCCTACCCGTTCAACCCACGCCTACCCGTTCAACCCACGCCCGGGGGGGTTTGGGGGCACAGCTCCGCTTGCGGAGCGGAGCCCCCATCGTAAAAAACCCCCATCGTAAAGTCGCGTTACCTCGGCGTCTCCCAGTCATCATCCGCTGAGATTCCGCCCTCGTTCCACGTCCAGATGATCTTCTGGTACGTGAACGCGATCTCTTCGCGCTCGGGGAGCTGCGACGCGATTTTGCCGCGCGTGTTCGGCATCCGGAAGATGATCGAGCTGATGTTCGCGTTCTCGAGGCGCACCGTGTAGTGCTGCTTCTCGATGCCGGTTTTGTCCGGCGTGTAGAACTGGAGCTCGAAGCTCTTGATGTTCTCGTTGTTGGAGAGAACGCTGTAGAGCAGCGGCGAGGACCGATCGAGGACCTTGGTCACGACGAACGGCTTGTGCACGCGTTTGCCCGTGGGACGACCGCTCGCTGGGTCGCGTGGGCTCACGATCTCGTGCATGGCCGCGATGACCTGAATCGATCCTTCGCGTCCTTTTTGCGTGACCGAGCCCAGGATTGCGCCCTGTTTTTCCGCGACGATTCTCAAGTGCGCGTTCAGGGCCATCGGGGATCCATCGAGCCTCGGCACCAATCTTGGAAGAGCTTACTCTGCCCCCGTCCTACGGACAAACGAAAACCGGGCGGCACGTTGGCCGCCCGGCTGATTTCGCTGGGTGTTAACCCAACATCAGACGATCGGCGTCTCCCAGTCGTCCTCGGCCGTGATGCCGCCCTCGGTCCACGTCCAGATGATCTTCTGGTACGTGAACGCGATCTCCTCGTACTCGGCGTACTTCATGAGATCGGGGTTCCGGTTGTTCGGCATGCGGAAGTTGATCGACGCGATGTTCGCGTTGATCAGCTTCACCGTGTAGTGGTTCACCTCGGTGCCGACGCCCTGCTGCGCCTTCACCTGCGGCGTGAAGTGCTTGAGCTCCCACTCCGAGATGTTCTCGTTGTTCACGAGCGAGCTGTAGAGCAGCGGCGACGCCTTATCGAGCTCCTTCGTCACGATGAAGGGCTTGTGCATGCGCTTGCCAGTCGGCAGGCCGCTCGCCGGATCGCGGGGGCTCATGATCTCGTGCGAGACCGCGATGATCATGATGCTGTTCTCGCGACCCTTCTGGGTCACGGAGCCCTTGATCTCGCCCTGCTTCTGCCCCTTCAGACGGAGATATGCATTGAGAGCCATGTTGACCTAACCTGTTCCTTCGTCGGCAATCTACCTGGACTCAGTCTACGCCCCATTGCGCGCTGGCAGATATCTCACCCCTCGGGAACGAGATGGTTCACCGGATTCGACCGTTGCCGAACCCGCGACCTCACGGCACCGAGAAGGTCACCGTGTGGTGGGTTCGTATGTTCGGAGTTTCTGCCCGGCCGTCAAGCATTTCTTCGATCGCCCCCTCTCCTCTTTTTGCGCGCCCCCGCCTCCGTCCGGCGCGTGTGCACGGTAGGCGTAATATTTCCAGGACGACAAAACGAAAGCCGACCCCATGCCTGCGCCGATCTATCCGGATTCACATGGGATCCAGAGAAAGCGCAGCGACGGGGCGGCTTTCGTTGCAAAAGAATTGACGAGCGCGGGACGGGTGTGCATCGGGGCCGATCGCCCCGCCGAACCGCGAGATCTAGAAGCCCGACGCTTCGCCTTCGGCCCACGTCGCGGCCCACGACATCGACGCCGTCGAGCGCGAGAGGCCGTAGTTCCCGCGCGGATCGATCGCGACAGCGCCGCCCGTCGATCCAATCCGGGCGCGCAAATGCTCGATCGAGCGGCGGAGCGCCTCCTCCGCGGCCACGCCCCCGCGCATGTGCTCCACGGCCGTCCGCGCGATGCAGAGCCGGATCATGCCCTCGCCGTGGCCCGTCGTGGACACCGCGCCC
The DNA here is from genome assembly GCF_029946465.1 of Polyangium sorediatum. Lineage (NCBI taxonomy): Bacteria > Pseudomonadati > Myxococcota > Polyangiales > Polyangiaceae > Polyangium > Polyangium sorediatum. Next base: position 226,405 of record NZ_JARZHI010000009.1, on the reverse strand, counting down.
GCCTCGTCGTCGGCATACGTGCCCGCGCCGATGATCGGCGAGTCGCCCACGCGCCCCACGCGCTTGTTCACCATGCCGCCCGTGCTCGTCGCCGCCGCGAGAAGCCCATGACCGTCGAGCGCCACCGCGCCGATCGTGTTGCCCGCCCAGCCCATCGGCACCGCACCCGCCCGCGCCGTCGCGAGCGCCTCGCGCGCCGCCTCCGTGACGAGCGCCTCGTCCCCGACCGGGACGAAGCCACGCGCGCGGGCAAACCGCGATGCGCCTTCGGACGCGTAAAGCACGTGGCGCCCATCGTCGAGCGCGGCGCGCGCGATCGAGATCGGATTCGCAAAGCCGCGCAGATCGCACACCGCGCCGGCCGCGAGGCCACGCCCCTCCATGATCGAAGCGTCGTGCGCGACGCGCCCTTCCTCGTCGAGGCACGCGCCCGTGCCCGCGTTGAAGAGCGTGTCGTCCTCGAGCACGCGCGCGGCGCGCTCCACGGCGTCGAGCGCGCTGCCGCCCTGCCGCAGCACTTCGAGGCCCGCGCGCGCGGCGCGGAGACAACCTTCCGCGTGTTTCGCGCGACGCTCGGGTTTGACGTTGCCGGCGCCGCCGTGCACGACGACGCCGAACCGGCCCAGGAATCCGCCCTGCGATACGATCGGTTCGCTCATCGGGGAGGGGCGGGACGGTAGCGCGAGACGAGCACATGCGCGAGCAGGACGAGCGGCGGGACGCACACGACGAACGCGCTCGCGCGGCCGGCCGCGACGAACTGGAACGCGGCGATCATGGCGACGACGAGGAGCACGGCGAACGCGGCGCGGCCGGACGAACCCCCGTCCCGCGTGGCCCCGAGCGGCGCGGCGAACGCGAGGAGCACGAGCGCGATCCCGACGGCCGCGCGACGCTCCCCGACGGCCGCCCCTGCCGAGGCCTCCGAGGCGCGCGCAGCGACCTCGAGCGCGCCGCCAGGCCCGAGCCTCGTGCCGCGGATCGCGTCACGCATGCCACCGTCCGGTTCGGCGATCCAGGCGCTCGGTGCCGCGGGCCTCGGGAACAGCGGTTCGAGATCGGCGAGATCGGCGAACACGAGGGCGGGTCCGATCGCCGCGACGATCACCCCGCCGAGCACGGCGCCGCGCATCACACGGAAAGGATCCGCGCCGAGTGCTTCGAGCGCGCGCGCCTCTCCGCGTGCACGAGCGATCCTCGCCGCCGCGAGCGCGCCGATCCCGCCCGCCGCCGGCGCGAGCGCCGCGCAGAGCGCCGCACGTCGCGCGAAACCTCCACCCTCGTCCGTCGCCGTGACGACGAGCAGCACGACACACCCGACGAGCGCGGCGATGCCGAGCGCCCGGCGCGCGAGGTTCCTGTCGTAGGCCGAGAGCATCAGGGCGGCGCGACGGTCCGCTCGGCCGAGAGCACGTACGTCATCGTGCACGGCAGCGCCGCGAAGGTCGGCTGCGCGCCCGTCACGAGGTCCCCGCAGTCCGAACCTTGCGACGGCGTGAACGAATACGCGAGCTCGCCCGTAAAGCCGCCCTCGTCCTCGTCGAGCAGCCCTTCGGCGCGATCGCCGCGCACGATCGTGCAAGGAGGCAGGTTGCTCGGTGTCTCGCCCGCGCGCATGTCGACGACGAGGCTCGTCGTGAAGGAGAAACGTCGACCGTCGGAGCCGAGCGTCCCGGGGGTGACCTCGGCGCCGCTGTCCCAGTAGAGATCGCCATCGCCGCGCGAGAGGCGGACCTCAAACTCCCACGTCGCGGGCGAGCCGAGCGCGTTCTGCCCGCACGTCGTCGTCTCGCGCGTGGCGGAGACCTCGTACGTGCCGAGAAACGTACCGGGGTGATGGGGATCGACCTTGCCGTCGCCGCAACCCACGAAGAAGAGCGCCCCGACGAGGCCGACGAGGAAGGTATTTCCAGCGGAGAGCAACATCGCCGTGAGCGTGGCGCGCTCCGCTGCACGAGCACAAAAAAAGAGCGGGCCGGAGGTCTCACCTCTGGCCCGCTCAGGCCCCACATCCCTGTCCTGGATTCCGCGTCGACTCCCGTCGATGTCGAGATCCAAGCGGAGGCCAACTCTGACCCGGCCCGCCGGTGAAGAGGCGCGCCCTATGGCGCCTCCATGCCGGAGGACCTGATGCCCAGCAGCGCGAACGCCGCTACGAGCACCTCGTGATGGTCAGTAGCCCGAAGCCTCCGGGTTAGAGCCACGGGTGTTCTGCATGGTGACCATCCCTCCTCCGGCTTGCCGGCACCCCGTTGCCGAGCCTGCGCTTGCGCGCTCGGCAGGCGTGGGTGTTCGTTCGATGCATCGTCGTGCCAAGGGCGCGGCGATGTGGTTTCGTACCGACGCCAGGGTACTCCCCAGCAGGACCAATCCCGGACGCGAATCCCTCCGGTACTGCTTCGACCCTACCATCTCAGCGTCCACGGTGCAAACCGCGAATCGCGAGAAAACCAGGCGATCGAGCGCTGCTTTGTTGCTCTGTTGCTCTACGCGGACGGCGACGGATCGGTCGGCTCGAAGCTCGCGGCGCCCGCGCTGCCCTGACCTTGCCGCACGCGCGACAGCACCGCATCGAGGAACGACTTCGGATGCACGCCGCTGCGCACGATGCGGCGGCGCTGCGGGAGCGTGACCGACTCGACCGCGAGCGACGTCGCCGTCCCACGCCCGTACGAGGCGAGCGTGACGACCGCCGTCACCTTCGTAGCGTCGTGCGTGCGACAGATCGTCACGGTGCGACGCACCTGCTCATCATCCTCGGACCAGCGCGCGAGCCAGTCGTCGGTCCTCCCGTCTGGCTCGACGATCACGAGCCGCGCGGGCATGGCCACGGCCGGATCCTCGGCGGCCGAGAGCGCCTCGCGAAAGCCGAGCACGAGCCTGCAGGGCAGCGGCTCTGCGGCGTCGCCGGACTCGAGCACGAAGCCCATCTCCCCTTCCTCGCGTTCGCCGCGATCCGATCGCTCGACCCGCGAAGGCGGGCTCTGATCACCGCGCGACGACGGCTTGCCGCTGCCCCCAGGCTCCACCGCGAAGAATGGCGAAATCACTTTCGTGACCACGGCCCGACGATACACGAGCGGCACCCCGAAGCGCGCGAGATTTCGCGTGGGATCCGCGGGTCTCGTGCCTCCGCCCGAGGCGGGAAGACGAGCCCTTCCAGTATCGCCTCGGGGCTTTCCCCGAAGCGCTCCGGTCCCGTCCGGTCCTCCCCTGGGGCCCTGCCCGCACGGGCCCTGCGAAAGGCCGTTTGCGGCGGTCGACCGTGGGGGACTGACGCGCCGCGTGAAGCGACGTGGCTCATCGCACTAGGCAATCGGTCAAGGTCCGCCTAAGGTGTCGCCGAACGTCCGGCCCGCTCTCGTCGCCTTGACCGTCCGTGGCGGCGGGCGCGGCCCTCCTTTCGCACGAAGCGTCGAATGAAGCAGCTCAGCATCCCGCAGATATTTCTGCTCGTCCTCGTCAGTGCCCTCTACTTCTTCCTTCTGTGGTTCGTGGACCGGTCCGTCGACGAGCGCGTGCGCGTCTGGTTCCGGTACCTGGCGGTGATCGGCACGACCGCGCTCGCCACGTTCGGGATCACGAAGCTCACCGACGACCACGCCCGCACCGTCGACATCATGAAGGCGGCGCTCGCCATCACGGCGGCGGGCTGCGTCTTCTACGAGCATCACCGCGCGGCGATGAAGCGCCCGGTCTCCGAGCGCTGGAAGAAGTACATCGGCGTGACGCTCGCGGTCGCGGCCATCGTGGCTTACTTCAACGGGTTCCGCTTCGGATACCCGCAGTATTACCACCGATGGGACCAGTTCCACTATTACATGGGGGCCAAGTACTTCAAGGAAATGGGGTACGACGGCCTTTACAAGTGCTCGCTCATCGCGCAGGACGAGCTCGGGGTCGTCAATTACAAGCACGTGGACGGCCGCGTCGAGCGCATCGACATGACGAAGGAGGTGCGCCACCCGGACAAGAAGATCCGGAACCTCGGCGGCGACAACCTCCTCGTGCCGGCCGCGCAGTTCCTCGAGAACCCCGGCGAGACGTGCAAGAACCATTTCCCGCCGGAGCGCTGGGAGAAGTTCAAGGAAGACGTGAAGTTCTTCCGGGCCGTCTCGGGCAAGGGCTACTGGGAGGACATGCAGAAGGACCACGGGTACAACCCGCCGCCCGTGTGGACCATCATGGGCCGGTTCTTCGCCGAATTGCAGCCGGCCAGCGTGTGGTATTGCCAGCTCCTTTCGGCCCTCGACATCGTGTACACGCTCGGCATGTTCGTCGCCCTATGGTGGGCGTTCGGATGGCGCGTCTTCGCGGTTGGGGCGATCTTCTGGGGCTGCCAGTCGTCGGCGCCGTTCTACTGGACCGGCGGCGCGTTCCTGCGGCAGGACTGGCTCTTTTTCCTCGTCCTCTCGGTCTGCCTCCTCCGCAAGAAATACCCGAAGCTCGCGGGCGCGGCGCTCGTCTATGCCGGGCTCTTGCGTATCTTCCCCGGCCTCTGCGTGGTCGGCCTGCTCGTGACGGTCGGCTGGACGATCGTGCGGAAGCACAAGATGACGCGCGAGCAGGTGCAAATGCTCCTCGGCGGCACGGCCGCGGCGGCGGTGCTCATTCCGCTCAGCCTTGCCGTGTCCGGCCCGCGCTCGTACCACGATTTCTACAAGCACACGCTCGAGGTCCACGACCAGACCCCGCTCACGAACCACATGGGCCTGCGCGTGCTCGTCGCGCACGACATGAAGGCGCAGGCGATCTCGCAGATCGGCGAGGCGCTCACGCCGATCTCGGAGCGGCTCAAGGCCCGCGGCCTCATGAACCCGGACACGGTCCAGAAGATCAGCGACGTGTTCCATTACAAGGATGCCGCGAGCAAGGCCTCCGGGCGCATGAAGTTCACGAAGGACATCAAGCTCATCGATCCCTTCGAGACCTGGAAGAACATGCGCAACGAGCGGTACAAGAAGTACAAGATCGTCGCGTACCTGATCGTCGGCCTCACCCTCGCGCTGAGCATCTGGGTGCAGCGTCGGATCAAGAACCTGTGGGTCGCGCAATGCCTGGGACAGGTCTGGCTGATCCTCTTGTCCCAGCTCACCTGCTATTACTACTCGTTCATGATCCTCTCGGCGCCGCTCACGAAGGTGCGGAGGGATTTCGAGGCCCCGCTCTTCGGCCTCGCGGCGCTGAGCCAGTTCGTGTGGATCAGCTCCTACTGGAACGACGACAAATACACGGCGCTCACCCTGATCTCGCTCGTCTTCTGCCTCGGCCTCTTCCTCGCGCTCATGCCGAAGACGGTGGAGCCGAAGATCGTCCCCCTCCAAGACGAGCCCGACGCGACGCCCCCTGCCAAGGCCTGACGGATTCATCGCCATGAGCACGAACGACACGATCGAGACGCCCCCGCCCGCCGACATCGAGGCCCCTCCGGCGCCGAAAATGCGCAGCGAGCCCGTCCTGCGCGGGCCGAATGAAGAAAAATCCCTCGGCGCGTTCCGCAAGGTGCCGCGGACGGGCGTGATTTACGTGATGGGCGAGGCCACGAAGCACGGCTATCGCCCGGGCGTGGACACGGGCGAGGACGCCTGGTGCAACCTCGGCCAGGGCCAGCCCGAGACCGGGGCCTTGCCGGGCGCGCCGCCGCGCTGCGAGGCCGTGACGATCGCCGGCGACGATCAGGAATATGCGCCCGTCGCCGGCCTGTGGGAGCTACGCGAGGCCATCGCCGATTTCTACAACCGCGCCTACCGGCGGGGCATGCCCTCGCGCTACAGCGCGGAGAACGTGAGCGTCTCCGGCGGCGGGCGCGCCTCGCTTACGCGCGCGGCCGCCGCGCTCGGCCAGATCAACCTCGGCCATTTCCTCCCCGATTACACGGCGTACGAGGAGCTGCTCGACGTCTTCCGCCTCTTCTCGCCCATCCCGATTCTGCTGGAGAGCGAGCGCGGGTATGCCTTCTCGGTGGGCGACCTCCGGCGGGAGATCCAGGGCCGCGGCCTCGGCGCGATCCTCACGTCGAACCCGTGCAATCCGACGGGCAAGCACGTCCGGGGCGAGGAACTCGCCGCATGGGTCGGCACCGCGCGCGACCTCGATTGCACGATGCTCTTCGACGAGTTCTACTCGCATTACGTCTACGGCCTCGGCGGGCCCGCGCCGATGGAGAGCGCGGCGCGGTACGTGGAGGACGTCGATCAGGATCCCGTGGTCATCTTCGACGGATTGACGAAGAACTGGCGCTACCCGGGCTGGCGCGTGACCTGGACCGTGGGCCCGCGCGAGGTGATCGACGCGGTCGCGAGCGCGGGCAGCTTCCTCGACGGCGGCGGCTCGAAGCCGATGCAGCGCGCGGCCGTGCCCCTGCTCGACATGGAGCACGTGCGGGCCGAGACGGCGGCCATTCAGCGGACGTTCTCGAAGAAACGCGACCTCATGCTGGAGGGCCTCCGGAAGCTCGGCATCCAGGTCGACGTGGCGCCCGAGGGGACGTTTTACGTCTTCGGCTCCGTCGCGGACCTCCCGTCGGGCATCAACGACGGGCATTCGTTTTTCCGGGCCGCCCTCGAGCACCGCGTGATCGTCGTGCCGGGCGAGTTCTTCGACGTGAACCCGGGCAAACGAAGGGCGCACCGGGCCTCGCGGTTCCGGCACCACGTGCGCTTCTCGTTCGGCCCCGGCGAGGAGTCGTTGACGCGCGCGCTCGGCCGGCTCGAAAAGATGATCAAGAGTTACACCTGACGCCGAGCGCCCGCTCGAACGTGGCGTCGTCGAGCTCCTGCTCGGCGGCGCGTTCGAGCGCGGCGCGCAGCTCGTCGTTCACCGCCGAGAGAGCAGACCCAAACGCCCGAGCATCCGCCCGACGGCGCGGAAGGCGTCTGCCCGGCCAAACTGAAGCAAGTGGCCGCCGTGGAACGTCTCGAGCGGCGCGTTGAAATGCGCGGCGAGGCGGCGCGCGTGATCCACGGGGGTGATCTTGTCCTCGCTCGCCGCGAGGACGAGCACCTGATCCGAAGGGATCCGCGAGGGCCGCGCGAACGGGCTCACAACGCGGTGCACGGCGTCGAGCTCCTCGTACTGGCGGCGCTGCTCCTCGAGGCTGCCCACGAATCGGCCCGCGGCCCGCGCGACGTCGGCGATCGAGGCGAGCGGGATGATCGGGATCGCAAACGCGACGTGATCATCGACGGTCGAGAGCAAGCTCGTCGAATATCCGCCGAGGCTCATGCCCATGACGCCGACGGCCTCGGATCCGCGATCCCGCAGAAACGAAACGAGCGCGCGCAAATCGAGCACGGTCTGCCGAAAGCCCTCGTTCGTGACGCGCGGATCACTGCCGGGAAACCGCGGCGAAGATTCGTGCGAGCGCACGGCGTGGAAAGGCAACACGAAGAGCGCGACGTCGAGGCCACGGTCGTAGAGCCATTGTACGGGCCAGAGCCGCTCTTCGAGGCGATATTGGCCGCAACGGTACCCGTGAATCAGGATCGCAGCCGGCCGCGCTGGCCCCGCATGCAAAAAGAGCCGCGCTGCCGCGGTGGCGTTCGCCTCGTGCGAAAGGTATCTCTCGCGGACGTCGGCGGCGATCGGCTCGAACCGGCTCGGCCACGTCAGATCCAGCACCGTGCCCGGCTCGTGCCCGCCCATCGGCCGCACCCGCGTGATGGAGGGCGTGATCGGCGCGGGTGTCTGGAAAAACCCAAGCTCGTAATGCTCGGGCAAGTCGTAGATGCTCCGCAAGAGCGCGAGCGCTTCCATGCGCGCCGCGTGACCGAGCGCCTCGGGATCCGGCTGCGACCCCTTGGGCCGGCTGCGCCGGAGGAGCAAGGCACCGCCCACGGCGGTATCGAAGCGCGAGGCCGCAGTGCTGAGAAGGCTGCGTATCACGAAGCATTCCTACCACGGAGAGCGCCCCCGACGGAAGCCTCGGCCCCACGCCGGCCATTGACGCGCGCCGTCGAAGCACGCAACCATGCCGCTTCATGCGCGACGAACCCGCCACGGTGACCGTGTCGATGGACCTGCCCTCCTCGCTGATCTTCCAGCGCCTCCGCGCGCTCGGCCGCGTGATCGGGCTGCGCATCACGCTCGGCGGTCGTACGCTCGATCTCTCCCTCGAAACCGGGGCTTCCGAGCGCTCGCCGTCCTGGTCCGCCGGCGACGTCGAACGTCCGGAGACGCTGAACTTCCGCACACGGGAGCTCGTGGTCGGTGGGCTCCTGTGCCCCAAGCTCTTCGGAGACCCACCTGATCCTCGGCGATGCGCCCACATCGCGATGGTCGACCCCGTGATCCCTTGGCCCGCGCGGCAGCTCCTCGCGCCGCTCCTCGCAATGACCGAGGACGACCTTCTGGAGCTCTCCTACAAGGACCCGGCCGCGCTCCTTTCGTGCATCGGCGAGGCCGAGGCCGCGGGGCGGCGCGTGAATGGTTGGTCCCCGAACGAGCTCGTCTGGTGGTCGATCCCTTTGATCACCCCTCCCCTGCGCGCGGCGAGCGTGGAGGAATCCATGGCGCTCGGGGGCACAGCGAGCTTCGGCCGCGCAATTCACGATGCGTATCGGCGCATCCTGAACCGGAGAAACCGGCTCCGCCGATTGAAGGAGCTCGCGGCGCCGGACGTCATCGTCGAGAACGAGCGCCGGATGGAGATCGAAGCGGTCGACCAGCTCCTCGCGAACCACGAGCTCGAAAAGCCCTGCGTGTACGAGGACGACGAAGAAGGCACGCGAACACCGATGATGGACGCGACCACGCTGTTCCTGGAGGCGCTCACGCCCGCGCTCGTGGAGGTCGCCCAGACAAACCCAGGCGACGGGTGGATTACGAAGGCCGCGAGCCTCCGCGACGCGCGGGGCAGAACGGGCTCACGCATCTCCGCATTGTGGAGCCTCGCGGCCGAACGCCCCCAGGAACCGTTCGGGGAGGAAGGCATGAAAGTGCTCTTGTTCTCGGGACTCGAACATCTCATGAAATGACGTCGGCGGAAGCGGGGTGAGTCGAACACCATGCCGGAGGCACGCACCGAGTAGCAAACGGGCTCGGCCCCACGGCCGATTCTCGCTTCCAAAACGAACGGCGGAAGACGGAGGACTCGAACCCCACACCCGGAGGTGCCCACTGTGTTCGAAACAGGTCTGATCCCTGATCAGTTCGTCTTCCAGCATGGCAGAGAGCAGAGGAGTCGAACCCCGCAGCGAGGCTGCCCTCCGTGTTCAAAACGGCGCCGGGTCCACACCCGAAATGCTCTCCACGGCGGAAGAAGGAGGACTCGAACCTCACACCCCGGAGGGTGCGCACTGTTTTCCAAACAGGCCTGATCCCTGATCAGATCTTCTTCCAGATCCCACGCTCGGCGCCGCAGCGCCGCGTGGGGGGTGAAGGTAGGGGGTCACGTTGGATGGTCATGCTCAGAACCGGCGCCCAGGGCGTCCTCGATCCGCGAGCAACCGCGCCGAGTCGGGCACGTTGGAAGGCGACGCAGCGCTCGTCGAGCGCGCGCCTGCCGGCGATGAAGCCCCGTTCGCCTCGACGATCCGCGAGGCGATCGCGAGCAACAGAACACCAACGAGCACGACTGCAGCGACGGCTGCAGACTCCATGGGCAAACGAATCCGAGCGCCCTCGAATTGATTCGTCTCGAGCGTCACAAATATCTCCTCGGTGAGGGATTGTTCAAAAAAGGTCCCGCGGGCAGCGCCCGGGGAAGCGGCTCCGAATGAGCCCCACGCTCCGCCGCGAAGCGTGGGGAAACCTCAGCTCGCGGCGCAGTAATGCACCCAGATCTCGGGGATCCTGCGCGCGCCGAGCCGGACGACGGGGGCCGCGGGCAACCACCGGGGCTTCTCGGGCTTCTTCAAGAGCTTCATGCCCGCCTGCTCCGGGGTGCGACCACGCTTCTTCGCATTGCAGCTCTGGCAAGACGCGACGATGTTCTCCCATACCGTCCGACCCCCCTGCACGCGCGGCAGGACGTGGTCGTACGTGAGCTCGCCCGCGTCCTTCTGGACGCCGCAGTACTGGCAGCGGAAGTCGTCACGCACGAACACGTTCGTGCGGGAAAACTTAATGCCGCGCTTGTGCGAATTCCCATGACGCTTCAGCCGGACGACGGCCGGCGCGCGAATGGTCATCGTGGGCGAACGAATCTCGTCGTCGTACGTCTCGAGCACCTCCACCTTACCCAAAAAGCTCAGGGTCACGGCGGTCTGCCAGGAGATGACCTGATGTGGCACCATCCAAGGCGTGAGCAGCAGCGTTTGCGCGGTCATGATCCACCTCTCCGTCTACCGTCTCTTCTTCTTCATTGTTCTCTCCAACGGCGATGATCCGGTGCTCGGAGGGGGACTCGAACCCCCAATCGACCGGGTTTGAGCCGGCCACGTTTGCCATTTCGTCACCCGAGCAGCGGGATGATGGTGTCCACGGAGGGAATCGAACCCTCAACGCCCTCACGGGCACGGTATCTGAGACCGCTGCGTTTGCCAGTTTCGCCACGTGGACATGGTCTGGGTGGAGGGATTCGAACCCCCAATCCCCGGCTCCCGACGCCGGTGCTCTAGCCAGATTGAGCCACACCCAGATGATTTGCCGCGAGTCTGGGTGGAGGGATTCGAACCCCCAGTCTCCGGCTCCCAAAGCCGGCGCTCTCCCAAATTGAGCCACACCCAGAGAAATACTGCCATATCGGTGTCATCGGTGGGAGTCGAACCCACACGCCCTCTCGGGCACAGGATCTCAGCCTGTTACGTATGCCATTCCGCCACGATGACATGAGTGTCCACGGAGGGATTCGAACCCCCATCCAAACGGTTTCTAAGACCGCCGCGTTTGCCAGTTTCGCCACGTAGACATGGTCTGGGTGGGGGGATTCGAACCCCCAGTCTCCGGCACCCCGAGCCGGCGCTCTACCAGGTTGAGCCACACCCAGATGCATTCACACATACCCTCGCCAGGAGTCGAACCTGGAACGTCGAGCTTCGGAGGCTCGCGCCTGCAAAGCCGGCAGGACGAGGGCACAGTCTCCCTGCGAGGAGTCGAACCTCGCCAGTCGGATTCGTAAACCGACGCCTGGCCGCCAGGACAGGGAGAGAAAGAGAGGGCGAGTCAGCAGCTCGCCCCCTCGGCGGATTTGCGCACCCGGCGGGAATCGAACCCGCGTCACCAGATTGAGAATCTGGCTGCCTGACCCACTAGCAATACGGGTGCGTGAGCGCGGTGAGGGAGAGTCGAACTCCCATCCCGAGTATGGCACACTCGGATTCTGCCGTTGAACCACCACCGCAATTCGTGGAATGACGGGGATTCGAACCCCGATCTCTGCCGTGCGAGGGCAGTGTTCTACCCAGGTTGAACCATCACCCCATTCGAAGGCGCCCCCGAGGAGGATCGAACTCCCCTCGCCCGATCGACAATCGGGCTGCCTCACCAGATGCATACGAGGGCAAACGAGAGTGGAGAAGGCCGGATTCGAACCGGCGACCCCCTGACTGCCAGCCAGGTGCTCTACCCACTGAGCTACGACCCCAGAGGGGAGCCGCCCAGAGACACCGCCTGGCCTCCCGCTCATGGCCATGGTGTCTCCGAGCGACTCCTGCGAACGAGTGGAATGACGGGGACTCGAACCCCGATCCCTGCCGTGCAAGGGCAGTGTTCTTCCGTTGAACCATCACCCCGAACCGTGACATCTGCGCCGTCGACGGGACTCGAACCCGTGTCCGCCTCATAGAATGATAACCTTCCCCTGCCGGCCCGACTCGGACGAGTTGTCGGAAAAGGTATTTTAGGTGCTCTACCCACTGAGCTACGACAGCAAAAACATGGGACAATTGCGATAACCATCATCGTTCGGCCCGGCCCCCGGGCGAGGGTTTGATGACGGGTGTACACGACGATTGTCCCAGCGCCCCCGGGGGGATTCGAACCCGCCCTCACCTGATCGACAATCAGGCTGCCTCACCAGAGAGCATACGGGAGCAAACCGGGCGAGGAGGCGCGTGTGGAGGCACGCGCCCCTTCGTCCTTCGACTGCAATTCAGGCCCTCGAGAAATCGGCCATTACCTGCGGTGCGGCCGCGTCGAAGCCCACGACGTCCAGCATGCCGGGGTCCTGCGGATCGGCAATCGTGAAGCCCGTGGAGGTCATGCCGACCACGACGAGCTTTGCGGGACGGCCCATCGCCTGACGGTAGTTGCGAAGCGCCTGGAACGGATGAATCTCACCCGCCCAGGTCTCGCTGTCCGTGTAGACGACAAACGTGTCGACCTCGACCTTGTTCTTCTGAGCCCAGATCATCGGCAGCGCGCAGTCCGTGCCGCCGAAGGGCAAACCATTCACCATGCCGAGCACGTCGTCGAGGCGTTGCTTCGGCGACAGAGGCAAAGACATGACGCCCGAGACGCCGCGAGGGCCAAATGCACCGCCCGCGGAGGCGAAGGCCAGGGTGCCGAACGACGGCTCGATGCGCGCCGTCGCCATTGCCATGGCCGCGCTCGCGACCCGAGGCGTGAGGCCCGGGATCCCCGCGATCGCGCCCGAATCCATCGAGCCCGATACGTCGAGGGCGAGCAGGTGCTTTTTCCCCGTCGGCTCGATGGACCGGAATGCGAGGTAAAACGCCTCGTCCAAGGCGTCCACGATCTCGCGCACCGGCTCCCAGGTGAGCGCGTTTTCGCGCTTCTGGGCACGCTCGCCCCGGCCTTGCGCATAGACGCGCAATGCGGAGAGAACGCTCACCGGGTGCATCCGGGCCCGCCGGAGCCGCTCGACGTCCGTGAGGCGCGTGGCCACGAGCCTCGCGGCCGCGCTCATGGGCGCGAGCAACCCGACGGCGGTCATCTTGCCGAGGTTCCGGAGCAGCGCCGTCTGCGGCATGTGGGGGAGCAGCGCTTCCCACACGGCAGGGTCGTTCTTCCACTCCGTGGGCACCATCTCGTGCGTGAGCCGATGCTCGCGCACGAGCGTGACGAGCCGCTCGCGCGGCGCATCCTTGGCCTCCTCGAAGGCCCGCACGAGGGCCGGCAGCTTCTCGGGGTCGAGCGCGCCGCCCTTGGCAGCCTCGTTCTTCACGGCGCCCATCCCGCCGACGATCCAGCGGTACATCGCGCCGTGCTCGTCCGTGACGGGCGTCGGGTGCGAGAGCCGCAAGAGGTCCTTGTGGCTCCAGCCGTCCCGCTGCCGGTATTTCACGGCCTGGTAGGCCACTTCATCCGCGCTCTTGCCCTGGTACCACGCGCCGATCGCGCTCCGAAGGCCGCGGCCCCAGCGCCGGAAGCCCTCCACCGCTCGCGCGAAGTGAAAGAGATCCGTTCCAGTGCGACAAACCTCCGGCAAGGCCACGAGCGCGGACTTGCGGACCTCGGGACGGGCGTGCCCCGCGGCCATCGCCAAGGCGAAGATCGCGGGCTCGTTCTTGGGCGCGCGGCCCGAGCGGCTGATTTCGACGATCCGCCGGACCGTCCGCTCGCCGTCCGCGTCGAGGCAACGGCCGAGAACACGCGCGTTGTCCTGCGTCAAAGCGCGCTCGGTGGCGTAGTAGGTGCCGCCCTCGCAGCCGAGGACGAGCCACCGGTCGAGGCGGGCCCAGTCGTCGAGCTCGAAGACGAAGCCGCCGGCGTCGTTTTCGACCTGATCGGGCCGCGCCTTGTCCTTTTGCCGGGTGAACAGCGCGGCGAAGTGCTGGATGTAGTTGGCCATGGGAACCTCCGGCCCGCGCTGCGGGCGAGCGAAAAAAAGCAAGCAAACGAAAGAGCGACAGATGAGCGTTTTGATCTCGGGCTTTTGCACCAATTTTCAGTTGGGTAACCGAGACCCTCCGACCCGTCCCTCGGTTGGACGTACGGGAATCGAACCCGCCTTCGCAGGGTCACAACCTGCCCTCATCAGCCAGATGAGTAACGTCCACGCAATGGCGCCCCGTGGGGGAGTCGAACCCCCGGCAACCGGATTGAAAGGCCGGTATCCTGACCGCTAGACGAACGGGGCTTGATGAAAGGGGGGTTGGTGGTGAGGTCGCCGGGCCCGTTTCAAGGAGCACGGCGACCCCACCACCACCAGAAGCGGAGCCCTCGCCCGGAATCGAACCGGGAGACCCTGGATACGAAGCAGGGCGCTCGACCATCGAGCGACGAGGGCAAAAGGCGGCTCCAACGGAGGGATTCGAACCCCCATCACCTCGCTTAACAGGCGAGTGCTCTACCGGCTTGAGCTACGTTGAAACGCGCAGGGGCGACATGCCCCTGCGGCATCGCGTTGTGTATCGATATCGATTGTCATAGAACGAGTCCCGCCTCCGAAGAGGAGGGATGCGTCGTGGATCCGGAGGGGATCGAACCCTCGCCTGCCGCTTAAGAGGCGGCTGCTCTACCCTTGAGCTACGAATCCGAAGCAGACGGCGCATCGCGGGCGCACGTCTCCTCGAGCGCGTGGGTTCACGCGCCGGTGTGGACGGGAGGACTCGAACCTCCAAGCAAACGCGGATGGTTTACAGCCACCTGGGCTCACCCATGCCCAGCGTCCACGTGTCGGGCTATCGATAAACTTGCTGCGCGCCTCGAATCGTCGGTCGGGCTCCTCGGAATACAAGAGTATTCCTGCGTCGCCCTCCCTAGCTTCGAGGCGCTCGCGGCGTTTCTCGACAGCCCGTCAATCTTTCCCAGGGCCCCCACTGCCGCGCTGCCTGCGCAAAACGACGAAGGCCGCCTGGGGTTTCCCGGGCGGCCTCCTCGGACACGTCACGTCGTGACGATCCTAGGATCCACCCGTATCGAGCGGCTCGAGACCACGCACCGGGCTCGATTCGTTCGCCGCATGATCTTGCGAAGGGCTCCGCAGGAGGCCCGAGAGGCCCTCGCCCAGCAGCTCGCCGGCGCTCCCCTTCGCGTCCTCGTTATACAGATACTTGCCCATCGCTCTTCCCTCGCCCCTTTATCTTTACTTCGTTTCGACGTTCGGGTCAACCATTTTATTCTCCGTCCCGTCGATTTTATTTTCATCGTCTGCCGTCATTGCATTCGGCAGATGGAGGATCCGGGAGGCCTCGAACCTCCACGCTTCCGCTTCAGAGGCGGACGCTCTGCCCATTGAGCTACGGATCCAAATCCACGTCCCCCGCGTCCCCGCCGCCGCGCTCGCAGCGCAAAAACGAAGAAGGCCGCCAGGTTTCCCGGGCGGCCTCCTCGGACACGTCACATCGTGACGATCCTAGGATCCACCCGCATCGAGAGGCGCGAGACCACGCTTCGCCATCGCGCGCGATTCGCTCGCCGCCTGATCACGCGAAGGGATCTGCAACCCCGAGACCCCGAAGAGGCCGGCGCACGGCAGCTCGCCGGCGTTCCCCTTCGTGTTCTCGTGATACAGACGCTTGCCCATCGCCATTCCCTCGCCCGTCTCTCTACATTCATTTCGACGTTCAGTCAACCATTTCATTCGTCGACCCGTCGATTTTATTTTCGCATCTCGTCTGCCACGCTCATCACGCAGCATGGAGGATCCGGGAGGGCTCGAACCTCCACGCTTCCGCTTCAAAGGCGGACGCTCTGCCCATTGAGCTACGGATCCACATGAGAGAGCCCATCCCGCGTGTTCACGCGCAGGCGCTCTCCCCTGCCCTTCCCCGTCCCCTCGCGTTTCGTTGTACATCCATTTCGACGTTCGAGGCAAGGAAATGTTTTGGTCGGTTCGTCGATTTTATTTTCGTCTCTTTCCAACCCCGTTCGCTTCGAAATGAATCATCAAGCTTCTCTCTATAAGGAGGTGGATCCGGGAGGACTCGAACCTCCACACTTCCGCTTAAAAGGCGGCTGCTCTACCCATTGAGACTACGGATCCGCATTCTTCGAATACACCTCGGGCATCATCGCATCGAAATCGATGCGATCCCTCGTCGAGGACACACCACGGACCCGGCACGCGCGCGCCCTCGATGCGAATGCAATCGATACACGCCTGCCCCGGAGCGCATCACGCGCCCTCACGCTCGTTCTTCCAAACGAAGCCCAAGAAGGCCCCACGCCCCGCTCTGCGAAGCGCGAAGAGCCAAAGAAAGCCCCGCTCGATACACCTCTCCCCGCAAAGGACCTCAAGACGAGGCCCCATTCGAGGACAAAACACACCCCTTCCACCCCGCCCACGATGTTCTCAAACGAAGAACGCCGCGGGGAGGCCAATCAGGCTCGAAACACTTGCTGCGCCCCCTGGATCGTCAGTCGTCGTGCTCGGAATACCGGCGTATTCCTGCACCCTTCTTCCTGGCTCCAGGACATCCGCGGCGTTTCTCGAGGGCTGAAAAACGCCGAAGGCCGCCTGGGATCTCCCGAGGCGGCCTTCGCAGTCGTCAGAATGACGCTTGCTCTACCGCCTAGGTGCCTTCCTCCGGGTTGCCGAGTTGCCGCGAATCACGAAGCGTATACCCGCGAAACGACTCGGTTTTACCGGACTTGGGCGCCAGATGACTCGCCCGCTGCAACCCACCGAACGCCACGCACGCGACGCCCGCTGCCATCAGCTCGGCTCGTTCGTGGTTTCGGTCGGTCGCGGGGCGGATCAACATGTAGAAACTCTCCGGCGAGAGATACTCGTCTCGGATCGACTTTGCAACAAAAAAGTTCCCGCTTATCTCATTTTCTTTTGGCTCCCCGTCGTGAACACGCATCGAGAACGAGATGCGCACCCCCGCCGAGGCCCATGACGCCCTGCATCGCGGATGCCACGGGCGGAGACCGCCCCGGGCGGCTAGCAAAGTGCCGTCATCGGGACGCTATGGAACGACGGCCCTCGCTGGTAGAGTCGCCGCCCTTCCCAGCCCCGGGGACCCACGAAGCCCCCCGATGGCGCGAGAGATCGCGCTCCGGGCAGAGACCAGGAGACGTCATGGGCAAGTTCACCGTCACGAACGAGATCAACTGCAACGAGGAGACGTTCTGGAAGGTCTTCTTCGACAAGGAATTCAACGAGAAGCTCTACAGGGGCCACCTGGGCTTCCCCGACTTCCGCGTCCTCGACCAGCGCGACAGCGACACCGAGACGACCCGCAAGGTCGCCGGGACGCCCAAGATGAACGTGCCCGGCCCCGTGGCCAAGGTGCTCGGCTCGAACTTCAGCTACACGGAAGAAGGCCGGTTCCTCAAGGCGACCAAGGTCTGGTCGTGGAAGATGACCCCCGGCAACATGGCCGACAAGCTGCGCAACGAGGGCACGATGCGTATCGAGCGCGTCGGCGACACCAAGGTCCGCCGCGTCGCCGAGCTCGTCATCGAGGCAAAGGTCTTCGGCATCGGAGGCCTCATCGAGAGCTCCGCCGAAAAGCAGCTCCGCGACGGCTGGAACGATAGCGCCGTCTTCATGAACGACTGGGTCAAGACCCACACCTGACGAGACCCCTGCCCCGGACGCCCGCCCGCGCCCCCGACCACCTCGCCTGGACCGACGATTGCATCGCCCCGGGCATGAAAGGTCCGTCAAGGCGAGCGAGGGGGCCGAAGCCAACGCCGCGCAACGCACGAATCGCACAGCGTCGCGCGGACGAGCGCGGGAGCCCCATCACGTTCGGAGAGCCGGGCCGTACCCCCAAAGCACGCAAGGAGCCGCTGCACCTGCCCCACGTGGTCATCGTGGGCGGCGGCTTCGGCGGGCTCTACGCCGCCAAGGCCCTGCGCCACGCGCCCGTCCGAATCACCCTGCTCGACCGCAAGAACCACCACCTCTTCCAGCCGCTGCTTTATCAGGTCGCGACCGCAGGCCTGAACCCGGCCGAGATCGCCGCGCCGATCCGGCGCGTGCTGCGCGATCAACGAAACGTACGCGTACTCCTCGCCGAGGTGACGGGCGTCGATCCCAAACAACGAACGGTGACGTCGTCGGCAGGGACGTTCGGATACGATTATCTCATCGTCGCGACCGGCGCGAGCCACTCGTATTTCGGGCACGAGGAGTGGGCGGCCATGGCCCCGGGGCTGAAGAGCCTCGAAGACGCGCTGGAGATCCGGCGCCGCGTGCTGCTCGCATTCGAGAAGGCCGAGTGCTGCGCGCCCTCGCAGGAGGAGCGCGCCGCGTGGCTGACGTTCGTGATCGTGGGCGGAGGGCCGACGGGCGTGGAGCTCGCCGGGACGCTGGCCGAGGTCGCGCACCATACCGTGGCAAACGACTTTCGCGTGATCGATCCGACGGCCGCGCGAATCGTGCTGGTCGAGGGGATCGATCGCGTGTTGCCGACGTATTCGGCGCTGCTGTCGGCGCGCGCAGAAAGGCAGCTCCAGCGGCTCGGGGTGGAGGTGCGCACGAACGCCAGGGTGACGGGCATCGACGCGCAAGGGGTGCAGATCGGCGAGGAGCGTATCGCCGCGAAGACGGTGCTCTGGGCCGCGGGCGTAAAAGCCTCGCCGCTCGGACAGGCCCTCGGCGCGCCGCTCGATCGCGCCGGGCGGGTGAAGGTTTCACCGGATCTGTCGGTGCCCGGGCACCCGGAGATCTTCGTGATCGGCGACCTCGCCGTGCTGGAGCAGGACGGCTCGCCCGTGCCAGGCCTCGCGCCCGCGGCGATCCAGGAGGCGCGCCATACCGCGAAGAACATCGTGCGGTCGATCCAAGGAGAGGAGCGGCGGCCGTTTCGATACCTCGACAAGGGCACGCTCGCGACGATCGGGCGCAACGCGGCGGTGGCGGATCTCGGGCGCCTCGAGCTCTCGGGCTTCGTCGCGTGGCTCGCGTGGCTCCTGATTCACGTATTTTTCCTGATCGGGTTCCGGAATCGGCTCCTGGTGCTCTTCGATTGGGCCTTTTCCTACCTGACCTACGAGCGCAGCGCGCGGCTCATCACGGGAGACGGCCCGAAGGCAGCCCCGGCCGAGCCTGCGCCCCGGCGCTGAGCGGCGCGCGATTCTCCGAACGAACGCGGAAGGCCCCGCCGCCCTGGACGCGCGGCGGGGGCCGTGATAGCGTTCACAAAGGTCTTCGCCAGCACGCGTAGGCCGCACCTTTCTTTTCGCGGCGCCGGCGCGCGGCGCCCCCAACCCATTCGCCGGAGCACCAATGACCCACGAGCGCATGGCCAAAGGATTGACCCTGCTTTGTTTTGCGGCCGCGACGTTGTTCGCCGCCTGCAGCGGGGGGGATGAACCCGAGACGCCCGAGCAAAAATACTGCAATCAGCGCTGCGATTGCAACAAGTGTACGGAGCTGGAGCTCGGGTCCTGCCTCGACGACAAGATCAACCAGAAGGACGAGGCAGCGGACGCCGATTGCAAGGATGAATACTCGACATTCCTCACCTGCCTGACGGCCGACGCCGCCTGCAGCGACGGCGATTACGACGAGTCGGTGTGCTTCGCGGAAGAGAGCGATCTCGATTCGTGCCTGAGGCCGCCCCCGACGTGCAACCTCGTGAACAACGGCGTCTGCAATGAACCCGCGCCGAAGGGCGACGGGCTCTGCGCGGCGGGGTCCGATACGAAGGATTGCGCCATTCCGACCTGCCCCTCGGCCGGCGATGGGTTCTGCGACGAACCGGAAGGATCCGGGCTTTGCGCGGAGGGATCCGATCCGCTCGATTGCCCCGCCGAGACCTGCCAGACCTGCTACGACTTCATCCAGAGCCCAAACACGAGCACCCTCTGCGACGCGTCGGGCTCCATCTTCGCGGCCTACTTCGACTGCGCGTGTGTGGGGTCGTGCGCCGACTATTGCCAGGCGTCGCTGTGCTCCGGCGTCTCGCCGGACGCCGACTGCGACAATTGCATGGCAGCGCTCTGCCCGACCGAGTACGACGCCTGCCTCGCCGATTGACCCCGGCGCGCGCGTCACGCCCGAAGCGGGGTGCGCCCGTCCTGCGCACGTGCGTCCCCTACGCACGAGCCATCATCGCCGGATCCCTTCGATTCCCGCCTCCCCTGCCATTTCCTTCGCAATCGTCCGCTCTTCCCGATTGATATCGGGAATCGCCTGCCCACCCGCGGCCGAGTCCGCCTGGCATTCTGTTTGCCCAGGTGTGCTCGGGGACGCCCGTTCGGCCGCCCGAGCCGCGCCCCCGGACGGGAAAGGGAGGGCAAACATGAACGTCGGGAAAGCATTCTTCGCAGGGATCGTCGGCGGCGCCGCCATGACGCTGATCATCGCCGCCGCCCGCGCGGCCGGCGCCTCGGCGGACGTCGCGCAGCTCCTCGGCACGTTGCCCGGCAATGCGCCGACCAGCCTGTCGTGGCTCGTCGGGTTCCTCGTGACCATCCTGATGTCGGGGCTCATCGGAATCGCCTACGGCGCCGTGTTCGAGACCATCACGCGGAGCGCAGGCGCCGCGACGGGCCTCAAGGTCTCGCTCGTGCACCTCGCGCTCGCGGGCATCTTCGTGGGCCTCGTCGGCTTGATGCACCCGCTCGTGCCCGAGGTCGTGGCCGCGCCGGGCTTCTTCATGTCGAGGTACGGCGGGCTCGGGATCCTCTCGTTCGTGGCCGCGCACCTCGCGTTCGGCGCCATCGTGGGCGCGCTCTACGAGACGGTGACGCCCGAGGAGACGGCGCAGCTCAAGTGATTCGCGTCGAGAGACAACAAAAGGAAAAAGGCGCGGGCCCGTCACAGGGCTCGCGCCTTTTTCGTCGTCGCGCCGCCGATCAGGTCGCCGCGGGCGGCGTCTCCGGATTGGACATCACGCCGCCGAGGGTCAGGCCCTCGTCGATCGATTTCACCGCGCGCTTGGCGCGCTTGCGGATGTCGACGTGCAGCGAGTCGTCGAAATTGATGGCCGAGAACGCGCCGCGCGCCTCGATCTTCTTTTCGAGGCCGAGGTAGGCCTCCGCCTCGTTCCAGCGGAGCTTCCAGTCGCGCTTGGCCAGGTTTTCGAGCTTGCCCGCGTCCTCGACGATCTCCTGGTAGCGCTTCTCGTTGCCGAGCTGCGTCCAGAGCTCGGCGCGGAGGTCGTCGTCCTCGGGGCGGAGCGCGACGGCCTTCTTGAGGAGGTCGATGCCCTCGTCCTTCGCGCCCGTGGCGATCTTCGCGCGCGCGAGCGAGCGCCACGCGCCGACCGCGTTCGGATGCGCGTCCGCGAACGCCGCGAGCGCCGGGATCGCGTTCGAGACGCCCTGGATGTTCGTGGCCGCGTCCGCAGGCCAGAAGCGATACTGGAGCGCGAGCAGATCCCCCGGATCCGCCTCGAGCGCCTTGTCGAGCGCCGCGCGCGCCTCGTCGACGTTGCCCGCAGCCGCGAGCGAGCGCCCGAGCTCGACGTATGCGCCCGCCGACTGCGCCTTCTCGACGTACGCCTTCGCCGCCGCGAGGGCATCGTCCCGCCGGCCGAGGTCACGCAGGGCCGCGATCTTCGCGAGCTCGCCGCGCTCGGCGGAGCCGGCATCCCCGAGCTTGATGATGCGCTCGGCGATCGCGAACACGACGATCGGGCGGGCCTCGCGCTCGTGGTACGCGAGCTGCTCCAGGTAATACGCGGCGTCGCGCGCCTCGGCATCCCACACGGAGGTGAGGTACTCGTCGACCTTGTCGCTGCGCACGTACGTGAGCGAGGCAGCGTCGCGCGGGTTCTCGTAGACCGGCACGAGGACGCCGAGCTTGGCGAGCGCGTCGAGCGCAGGCTGGCAGTCGGGCTGCGCCTCGAGCGCGAGGACGAACTCGTCGATCGCCGCGTCCTTGTTGCTCAGGGTCGCGTGGACCTGGCCGAGGCCCACGTGATAATCCGCGTCGCCCTCGAAGGTCTTGCGGAGCGACTGGTACGTCTTCAGCGCAGCCGGGTAATCACGCAGGGCCGTCTGCGCCGCGGCGAGGTTCAGGCGCGCGGCGTGATCGTCCGGATCCATCGAGGCGATGCGCTTGAGCGCGGAGAGCGCTTTTTCGAAGTCGTTCTCGGCGAAGCCCTTCTGCGCGCGATCGAGCAGCGGCGCCTTGTCGAGGAAGACCTCCAGCGCCGAGACGAGCTGGCTGTTCTTCTTGCGCCAGTTGCCATCCTTGCCCGCGGGCGAGTCGTTGAGGAACGACTTGATCCACTTGCGGGCGTTGTCGATGGACAGGCCTTTGTCGGCCAGACCCTCGAACTCGCTCTTGGGAATGGGGAGCTGCGGCGGCATCCCCTGGCGGCGAGACATCTTCGGGTCCAGAGCAATCATGACCCATTCTTCGTCTTTGCTCATCGCGGATCACGGTAGCGAAAGGCCGCTTCCGAGATCAAGCGCGGAAGGCTCGCGCCACGCCGCGTCAGGAGAAGCTGATCACGATCACGACGAGCACGAGGAGGACCACGCCGACGCCGATCGCGACGAGCACCGGCGTCGGCAATCCGAGCACGCGCGGCCGCAAGCGCGTGGTGAACGCGTCCGCATCGAGCTCGGGCGCGGGCAAGGCCCGATCCGGCAGGCGCGTCGCGCCCGGCGGGACGGAGCGACCTGGCACGGGCGGCGCCGGAGGGATGGGCGGCGGCGCAGGAATGGAAGGGGCCGCGATCGGAGGCACCGAGGGGGACGGTTTCGGCGCGAGGGCCGGGAGCGGCGCCGGCGGCGGGATCGGCGGCGGCGCCATGGCCCCGAAGCCCGGGGGCGGCGCGCTCACGCTCTGCGCGGCGGCGCCCTCGGTCGCGCGGGCCGAGCGCTCCATCGCGAGCGCGACTTCGAGCCGGCGCAGGCCATCCGTGACGCTTTGGGCTTTCCCGATCCGGAGCGCCTCCGCGGCGATCGCGGCCGCGTCGCTCGTGGCCTTGGCGAGCGCGGCCTTCCGCTCGGCGCGGGCGTACGCGGCCTTCGCCTCCTCGGCGAGGCGCATGGCCTCGATCGAGAGCCGCTCGGCCTCGCTGCGCAGCCGATCCTCGCCGGTCGGATCCGCGAAGACCGGAGGCGGCGGCGGCGCCGAGCCTGCGCTCCGGGCGGTGACGGGCGGCAAGGGCACGGAAGGATCGGGGGCGACGATCTGACCCGGCGGCGCCGAAGGCATGGAGCGCGCGGCCGTCGCGGCGCGCACCTTGCGCAGCATGTCGCCGATGGGCGCAGTCGGATCGTCGAGATCCTCGCTGTCGGCGGGCTCATCGTGGCGGCCAGGGCCGGGGGGGAGTTTGCCCTCGAGGACGGTCGCGAAGCTCGGCTGCAGGGCGCGTTTCTCGTCGGGGGCCTCGGGCGGGGGCGCGGGGCGCGCGGCGGCGACGTCGGCGGCGACGAGCTTCGGATCGAAGGGTTTGCCCCCTTTGAACTGCTGGCGCAGGAGCGCGAGCTGCTCGGGCGTGCCTTTGACGAGCGTCGGGACCTCTTCGCCCCAATCGACCTCGCCCTCGCCCGTGCCGCGCTCCGACGCGATCCGCGGCGCGTTCCGCAGCGTACCGACCCGCCGCGGCGTGACCTTCGCTTCGGCGGTCGTGTCCTCGGTGATCTCGTGCGCGTCCGTGCTCAGCGGGCCTGTGGCCTCGGCCGATCGTTTGGTGCCCGGACGTTCGGTGGGCGGAGGCGAGTCGCTGCGCTTCGGCGGGTCTTTCGGGAGCGGGGCCACGACCGAGCCGCCGGTGAACGTGGGCGGGCGGGGTTTTGCCTTTTTGACCTCGGGCGTCTGGCTCGCGATCACGCGCTCGAACCAGGCCATCTGGCGCATCGCGTTCCGGCGGACGAAGCGGCCGAGGGCCTCCTCGTTTTCCTCCATGTACCCGTGCGCGCTGAGCCACTCGTCGAGCCGCGCGAGGATCTCGGCGACCGACTGGAAGCGCGCCTTCGGATCCTTTTCGAGGCACTTGCTCACGATGCTGACGAGCTCGCGATCGATCCGCGGCCGGAGCTTGAAGAGATCGGCCGGGGGCGCGGTCATGAGCATGCGCGCGAGCTCCATGTCGTTCGGCGCGACCCAGGGCCTGCGCGCCGCGAAGAGCTCGAAGAGCATGACGCCGAGCGAGAAGATGTCGGCACGCGCGTCGATGTTGTTGCCCGTGGCCTGCTCGGGGGAGATGTACTCGAGCTGGCCCTTCACCATGCCCGTGAGCGTGCGCGTGAGCCGTTGCTTCGCCTTGGCGAGGCCGAAGTCGGTGATCTTCACGTCTCCCTGGAACGAACAGAGCACGTTGCCGGGCGTGAGATCGCGGTGGACGAGGTACAGCGGCTCGCCGCTCGGCGCGCGCAGGGCGTGCGCGGTGCCGAGGCCACGACAGATCTGGCGTGCGAGGAAGACGACCATCCGCTCGGTGAACGCCTCGCCCGTGTCGAAGATCGTCTTCATGAGCCGCGCCAGCGAGACGCCCTGCACGAGCTCGACGGCGAGGTAGAGCCCCTGATCGTCGCTGCCCCAGCCCACGACCTCGACCACGTTCGGGTGCCGGAGCGCTCCGGTCATCCACATCTCGTCGCGGAACTGGGCGACGAACGCGGGATCACTGGCGAGGTGCGGGTGGAGGCGCTTGACGGCGACGAGGCGACCCTCGGCGGGGCCGTAGGTCACGCGGCAAAGATCGACCTTCGCCGACTCCCCGGCCGCGATCTCCGCGAGCACAAGGAAGGAGAGCGCGGACGGGTCTTGCCCAGGAGGCGGCGGCATTCGCGGGTCAGTGTATCAAACCGTTTGCCGCGCCGCAGCGATCGCTTGCGAGAGTCCGCCGAGGTTTGCCTTGAGGTGCACGTCGAGGTGATCGTCCTTGGTACGGATCGCCCGGACCGAGGCGACGGGCAGGACGATCGAGAGATAACGACGAACCTTGGGGTTTTCCGCGATCTTGGGCACCTTCATGAGGTCGAGCGTGAGGCGGTCGTCCTTGGCCTCGACCAGCATGGGCGGACGCTTCGGCATGAAGGCGACGAGGTTGCCGGGCTTCGAGAGATCGAGCGCGCCGGATTTGAGGAGGCCGGCGAGCGGCGAGCTCGAGTCGCCGAGCACGGTGAGGGTGAGGCCCTCGATGCGGACCCCGATGCGCATCTCGGTCAAAGAGATGGCGATCTCCTCGATGTGAAGGATGAGCGAGGCGCGCAGCGGCGTGCCCATGGCATCGACGGTCGCGGCGATCCGCACGCCGGGCGGCGCGGCCTCGATGACGATGTCCTTCGGGGCTTTCTTGTTGTCCGGGACGAACTCGCGCGCGAGGTAACGCAGGGCATCCATGGGGATGGAGGCGCGCAGGCCGAGGGCGCTGCGCAAGGCGCGGACGATCTCCTCGGGGTGCTCTTTCAGGTAGTTGCCAGCGGTGCGGGCGAGGACGCGGGGATCAGGCTTGGGCATACGAGGGGGTAGAACCTTCGCAGAGGTGCGCTCTTCCGCGCAAGGGGCGCGAACGGGAGGTTCGTGACGGCGAAGGATGCAGCGCGTCGAGGCTCTTTTTCTGCGGATCGATTGGGTCCACAATGGAGGGCATGCGTGGAGCGTTCGCTTTCTTCTTGGCGGGGATCGTGGGCATGGCCGCATGTGGCACCGGGGGCGGCGTCGATGTCGTGCCGAGCGGCGCCACGACGGGCGCGGGCGCTTCCGGGGGCGCGGGCGGATCGGGCGGCGACGGGGGCGCGGGCGGCGACGCGACGGGGGGCGGCGGATCGGGCGGCGTACCGGGGGCGTGGTGCGCGCCGATCCCGGCCTGCGACGCGCCTCCCCCGCCGCCGGGAGAGGCCGTCGACTGGAACGCGGTGATCCCGCCCTTCGGCGCGCCGAACCACCGCGGGCGGGATCTCTTCCTGAACCCGGGCGATCCGCAGTGGATCCTGGCGAAGTTCTCGTACGGGACCTTCGACGACGACATCAAGGGCGAGTACGTCGACGTCTACGTGCAGCGCGACTGCGCAGGCGCGTGGGAGCACCTCGGGACCGCGACGACGACCGAGGACGGCGAGCACGCGACGGTCGAGGGCGTGGAGGACACGGGAGGGCGCGTCTACTTCGAGATCCCGAAGGAGAAGGCTCTCGGGCTCGGGAGACACAGGGCTCATCTCGTTGTCAAGGGCGACCTCTCGACGACGGACCTCTTCCTCGAGGTCGTTCCGAAAGGGACGCCGGTCTTCGTGAGCGACATCGACGGGACGCTGACGACCTACGAGACGGAGGAGTTCGTCGCGCTCGCCCAGGGGGCGCTGCCGGAGGTGCGAAAGGACGCGGCGAAGCTCTTCGACGTGCTCGTTTCGAAGGGCTATCACCCGTTTTACATGACCGCCCGGCCCGAATGGCTGGGGGCGCGGACGCGAGCGTTCCTCGATCAAAACGGTTTTCCGCACGGGATCGTGCACACGACGCTGACGAAGTCGGGCGCGCTCGGGAGTGAGGCGTCCACGTACAAGACCGGCGAGCTCACGATGCTCGCGCAAAAAGGAATGATCCCCACCTACGCCTTCGGCAATACGGACACCGACGCCGCGGCCTATTTCAACGCGATGGTGCAGCCCGACGAGCGGCGCGTGTTCATCGAGTTCGACGATACGGTGCACGGCGGTCGCCGGATCGAGAGTTACACAGAGCTGCTCGCCGAGGCCGAGGCGCTGCCGAGCCTCTGCCAATGAGCGCCGTCGCGGGCGGATCGAGATTCTCCGGCAACTTCCACCCCTCCGCGAAAGCATGAAACTGCGGGGCGCCCGGGCCGTGAATCCCAGCCGCGATTCGTTATGCTGACAGCCGTGGCTCCGAGCGCGCCGGCCGATCGCGATTCCCCCCCGAAAGCCGCGCCACCGCGACGACCGGGACGGGTGCGCCGCGCGCTCGCAGCGGGCGCGGCCACGCTCGGGCTCTGCGCGGTGTTCACCGGGTCCGCCGTCCTCGCCGTCGGCCTCCACCTCGACGTCGGCCCGTTCCGCCGCCTCGCGCGGGACGTCGCGAACCAGGCGCTCGGATCGCTCTTCGAAGGGACGATCGTCGTCTCGGAGATCGATCACCTCGCGCTCGACGAGGTGTCGATCCGATCGGCCGTCACGCGCGATGCGCGCGGCACGGAGATCATCCGGGCGAATGGGATCCAGGGGCGCTTCGACCTCGTACGGTTTGCCCGCGCGTCGCTCTTCGGCACGGGCGAACGCTCGCTCGTCTTCCAGCACATCCGGATCGAGGAGGCCGAGGTGCTGCTCGAGCGCGGGCCCGATCAGACCTTCGGGGTCCAGACGGCGTTCACGCTGCGGCCGACGCCACCGAAGCCCAAGAAGCCGAAGAAGCCGGGCGAGGTGGACCGGGCGGCCGAGCGACCGACGACGGTGGTGCTCGAGCGCATCGAGATCGGCCACGCGCACGTGCACGGGCAGGTGGCGCCGCCGCGCGCGCTCGACGCCGACATCACGCGCCTGTTCGCGTCGGTGCACGTGAGCCCGCGTGGGGTCGCCGTGGACGTGGAGCACACGGGCATCCGGGAGCGCTCGATCGCGCCGGTGCCGCTCGCGGGCACGTTCGATTACCACCTGCACATCGACACGCCGCCCGAGGCGACGACGACGAGCGGGGCGCCCGACCCGACGAGCCCGGCCAGCGTCGTGCGGATGTGGAGCAGCTTCGCGGGGCGCGCGGGGCCGCTCGAGGTGCAAGCGCGCGCGGCGCTCGAAGGCGCGCACGTCACCGCGGCGGTCGAGCTTCCGCGCGCCGAGCCCGCGGATCTCAGGCTGCTCGTGCCGGATTTGCCGCTGCGGGAGCGCGTCTCCGCGAAGGTCACGCTCGAAGGGGACGTGCCCTCGTTCGAGGTCGAAGGGCGGCTCGATGTGATGCCCGCGGAGCGTTCGCCGGGCTCGATCGCGCTGCGGGGCAAGCTCGACGTGGCGAATGGGGCGCGGCTCGCGCTCGACGTGACCGCGGACGACGTCGATCCGCGCATGTTCGTGGAGGGTTTGCCCGAGACGAACGTGGACATGAACGCGCGGCTCAAGCTCGACACGAACCCCGCGCTGCGGCTCGTGGCCGATGCGAGGACCGAGCCGACGGTCGTGCAGCAGCAGGCGGTGCCGGCGGCCGACGTGCACCTGGTCTACGATCACGGCGAGCTCGAAGGCCGCGTGACGTTGTACGAGCAGGGCGCGCCCACGTCCGGCTCGTTCATCGTGCGCCCGGGCGGCGCCGTGCGGTTCGAGGCGGAGACGTCCGTCGCGTCGCTCGAAGCGGCGCCGCGGCTCGCGGGCCCGGCCACGGGCAGCGCGCGTGTGCAGGTGCAGGGGACGATCAGCGCGGGAAAGATCGACGCGCGTGCCTTCGGCTCGGTGCGCGCTCTGCACGCGAAGGGCGGCGTGTCGCTCGAACGAGGCCGCGTGGAAGGGCGCATCCGCGGGCCCTTCGAAAAACTCGACGTCGAGGCCGCGCTCGAAGGCGAAGGCCTCATCGCGGGCGGGCGCAGCGCGGACAAGGTGACGGCGCGCGTGAGCGGGCCGGTCGTGGCGCCGAGGGTGGAGGCGCGGCTCGAAGGCGGCGACGTGGGCGAGCTCGAAGCGTCCGCGCGCATCGAGACGAAAGAGAAGAGCGCACGCGAGGTGGCGGTGCGGCTCTCGCGCGAGGGCGAGCGGATCGAGGGCAAAGCAAAGCGCATCGCGATGCGCGGTGGGGCGCTCGCGATCGAGGGGATCTCGGCCGAGGGGCCGGGCGTGGGCTCCCTCCAAGGGTCACTCGCGGTGGACGGGCCCGAGTTCACGGGAAAGCTCAAGGGCGAAGGCGTGGACCTCGGGCGGCTCGGTCGGCTGCTGGATCTCGATCGCAACTTGCGGGGCCTCGCGGACGTGGACATCGCGCTCGCGCGCACGAGGGAAGGGCGCAAGGGGCATGTGCACCTGCAGATCGAGGAGGGGACGTTCTCCGCAGGGGGCTTGCCGATCACGGGCGCGAGCGGCTCGCTCGTGGCGACGTTCGATGGCTCGCATGCGGCGATGGATGGCACGTTCCGCCTCGTCGATCGCGACAAGAGCGGCGCGGAGGACGCGTGCAACGGTTCGATCGCCGAGGTGCGGATCTCCGGCGCCGAGGGGAACTTGCGCGGGTCGCTCCTGGAGCCGTCGACGTGGGCGCATCTCACGGGTGTGGCGCGTGTGGACGCGCCCGACTGGGATCTGCGGTGCATCGCGCGGCGCCTGCCGGTCGCGCTCGTCCTCAGCGAGGTCTCGGGTCGCCTCGGCACGGGCTTCACGATCGAGCGGCCTGCGGGGCAGCGGTTCGTGTCGGTGCGCGACCTCGACGTGCGCACGCGTGACCTCGTGATCGCGGGGCCCGTGGGGTTCGGCGAAGACAAACCCGCGTGGGAATCGCGCGCGATGGACGTCGCGCTCTCCGGATCGGTGAACGGCGCGACGGGCGCGACGGACGTGACGCTCTCGCTGCTCGACACGTCGACGATGGTGGAGCTCGCGACCCACGTGGATCTCGATCTCCCGACGCTCGTCGACGATCCGAAGAAGCGGCGCGCCTCGCTGCTCGCGTCGCGCGGGACGGCCGAGCTCACGATCCCGCGGCGAACGGTGCGCTCGTTCCAGAGCTTGCCCACGGTCCTGCGCGAGGCGCTCCCGCCGATCCGCGGCGCGATCGCGCTCTCCGCGTCGGCGAGCGGGACCTTGGAGCGGCCGGCAATCCGCGTGAACGCGCACGGGTTCGGCCTCGCGCACGACACACGGACGCTCGGCCCGAGCCCGTGGGCATTCCCCGTTGACGTGGACGCGACCGCGACCTACGACGCGAGCAAGGCGACCCTGCGCGCGGCCGTGCGCAAGGACGCGCGCGAGCTCGTCATGGTCGAAGCGAACGCCGACGTCGACCTCGCCGCGTTGCGCGCGGGCCGCGACATCCCGCCGCGCGGCGACGCACGCGCGACGCTCCGGGATCTACCGCTGGAGCTCATCCCGTTCTTCGCGGATCGAGATGTCGCGGGCCGCGTGAGCGGCGTCCTCCGCTTCGAGCAGCGCGGCGTCGAGCCCCAAGCTGCGGCGCGCATCGAGGTGTCGGGCCTGGAGCTCGGCAGCCAGTCGGCCTTCGATCGCGCCACGCTGGAGCTCTCGATCGGAAACCCCGGCGGCGCAGGGAACCCCGCGCGCGGCGTGGCGCAGCTCGAGCTCGTCGGTCGTGGCGGCGGGCGCATCGACGCCACGGGGTACGCGGGCGTCGACTGGCAAGGCATCGTCCCGCAGATCGACGCGACGCGGCCCGCGGACTTGCTCCTCAAGGCGAACCAATTCCGCCTCGCGAGCCTCACGCCGCTCGTCTCCGGGACGCTCTCGCGGCTCGACGGATCGCTCAACGGGGATCTGCGCGTCGGCCTGCATCGCTTCGGCGAGGACGACGGGCGCATCGAGGCGAACATGGAGGTACACAACGGCGTCTTCCACGTCCCGCAGATCGGCCAGGAGTTCAAGAACACGCACGTCTCGATCCGCACGACGGACAAGGGCGAGCTGCGCTTCGACGACCTCCGCGCCGAGGGCATCAGCGGCGCGGTGGAAGGGTTCGCGGTCGTGCAGATGAAGGGCCTCGCCTTCCATAAGGCGAACGGCGAGCTCACGATCGATCGCGACGAGGAGCTGCCCGTGACGTTCGAGGGTGTGCCGCTCGGGCACGCGCACGGGAGGATCGTGCTCGCGGCGGAGAAGAAGGAGCGCGAGGTGTCGCTCACCGTGAGCGTGCCCGATCTTCATCTCGCCCTGCCTGCGTCGAGCACGCGCGGCGTGCAGTCGCTCGATCCCAATCCCGACGTCGTGGTCTCGCACGCGCTCGGCCCGCCGAAGGAGGAGCGCGCGAAGGACGCGCTCGCGTATCTGATCACGTTCGAACTCGGCGACATCACGATCGTGGGGATGGGCGCGGATGTCGACCTCACGGGCGGCAGCACGCCGCCGCGCATCTCGCTCACGGACGAGACGCAGCTCTCGGGCGACGTCGAGGTCAGCCGCGGCTCGTTCGAGATCGTGGGCAAGAAGTTCGAGCTCGAACGAGGCCTGCTGCGCCTGCGGCCGGAAGAAGCAGGCAACCCCTACGTGAACGTGACGGCGCGCTGGGACGCGCCCGACGGCACGCGCGTGTTCGTCGACTACGTGGGAGATCTCAAGCCGATCACCGAGCAAAAGCTCCGCTTCCGATCGAGCCCGCCGATGTCGCAGCAGGCGATCCTGTCGATGATCCTCATCGGCGACACGCCCGAGTCGAAGGACACGCAGTCGCAGGCGACGGCGCAGGCATCGCCGCGCGCCACCGACGTGGCGGCGGGCGTGGTGGGCGGCGAGATCGCCTCGGCGCAGATCAACGCGATCCTGTCGCAGATCGCGCCGCTCCGAGGTCTGTCCACGCGCGTCGGGACGACCGAGGCCGGCAGGCTCCGCACGACGGTGATCTACGAGCTCGGCGACACCGTGACCGCGCAGGCGAGCTACGAGGGTTCACCCGCGTCGAGCCGCCTCGAAGGCATCCAGAGCCCCACAGGCGCGACGCAGGGCACGGAGAACCGCACGGAGCTGAACCTCGACTGGCGCTTCAAGCGCAACTGGGCGCTGCGCGGATCGTTCGGCTTCGGAGGAATCAACCAGCAGCCGAGCTCCGGCCTCGATCTGTTCTGGCAGTACCGCTACTAGACCGCGCGCTCCGAGAGCTCTGCGGACACGTCGCCCACGCGCACGATCGGAGGCTCCGCCGACACGAGCAGCGGCGCGAGGCCGGCCTGCGCGTGCCGCGAGAACCGCGCGTCCTCCGCGCCCGCCTTGACCCGCGCGAACACCACACCGTCACTCGACACCGAGAGCACGCGCGGATCGAGCCGCTCCTCCGTGCCATCCGAGAGCACGAGGAGCGCCCTCTGGCCCTCGTCCTCGACGCGGACGAAGCGCACGACGAACGGCGTCTCCTCGGCGCGGAAGTAACACCAGTCGTAGCCGTTCGTCAGGATGAGCCGCCCATCCTCGGGGTGCCGCGCGATCCAGCGATGGAGCGCCTCTTCGAGCGCAGGGTGGTCCACGCGCGCGCCGTCGTGCCAAAAGCGACCCTCGCGATCGAGCACGATCGTACTCTCGCGCGACGTGCCCGGCGGGGGCGCGAGCCTGTAAAAGTCGGGGTGATCGCCGGGCTTCATGGTCGTCTCCTGTCCGGCCGCCCGTTCAGCGGCGACCTGTCCATAGGGCCGACGGCGCGCGGCGTCACGCCCGCTGCACGCCGTCGGGGCTGCGATCACGCCCGCGTTGGGCTACAACCGGCCGGGATGAACGAAGCGCCGCGAGAATCGCTCCCGCACGACGACCACCTCCAGGCGACGCGCGCGTACTACGACGAGTTCGCCGCCCGATACGAGGACCGGCGCGACGGCCGCGATACCTCGGGCTACCACGACCTCGTCGACGATCTCGAGATCGACTTCCTCCGCCGCTTCGGCGAAGGCCGCGACGTGCTCGAGGTCGGCTGCGGCACCGGCCTGCTCCTCCGGCGCATCGCAGACTTCGCGCGGACGGCCCGCGGCGTCGATCTCTCGCCCGGGATGCTAGAAAAAGCCCGCGCGCGCGGCCTCGACGTGACCGTCGGCAGCGCGACCGAGCTCCCCTTCCCCGACGCGAGCTTCGACGTCGCCTGCGCCTTCAAGGTGCTGCCGCACGTCCGCGAGCTGGAACGCGCCATCGCCGAGATGGTACGCGTGGTTCGTCCGGGCGGAACCATCCTCGCCGAGCTCTACAACCCCGTGAGCCTGCGTGGTTTGGTGAAGCGCTTCCTGCCGGCCGGCGCCATCAGCGCGCGCACCAAGGAAGACGCCGTCTACACCCGCTTCGTCAGCCCCTGGGGCGCCCATCGCCTTTTCCCGGCCGGCGTGCGCGTCCGCGCCTCACGCGGCGTACGCATCGTCACGCCCGCGGCCGCCGTGATGCGCGTGCCGCTCGTCCGCGGCGCCCTCGTCCAAGCCGAGCGCGCGCTCTGCGACTCCCCGCTCCGGCACCTCGGGGGCTTCTGGATCGTCGCCCTCGAGAAGCTTTGAGCGGGTGCCCCTCGTCCCTGTTGTTCGGGTCGGAAATCACTGATATTTTTGATCATCGTGGCCTTCGAGGATTCGCGCATCGTGCAGGTGGCCCCCCGCCCCCCGGCGTCGATGTTGGCCCCGCCGCGAAGCAGAGCGATACTGCACGTTGCAGGGCCCCCTCCGAGCGCCCGTCGTCGCTGAAAGGACCCGCGATGCCTCCTACGTCCACGAGCTCGATCCCGACCCTCCTCACCGGCGCGGACAACGACCGCGGCGCGCTCATCGGCGCGCTCGCGTTCGTCGAGGGTGTCGGCATCGGGGCCATGGGCGCGCGGGAGCTCAAGACCTGGATCGAGGAGTACCTCGTGCGCGCAGGTCGCATGCAGCGTCCCGTCCAAGTCGCCGAGCCGATGGCAGGCACGCTGCTGCTCGACACGCTGAACACCGTGGGCGCGCCGCCCTCCGCGACGAAAGCGCTGCTCGATCGAATCCTCGGCCGCGCACGGTCGCGCGTCGTCTTCACGCTGCGCGGGCTCATCACGGATCCCCCCGAAGACGGCTTCCTCGAGCTCGCCACGAAGTCGAGCCGCGTGCAGCCCATCGGCATCGGCACGAAGGCCTCGTGGATCGCGCGGCCGCAAAAAGAAGACTCGCTGAGCGACATCGTCCTCAGCCTCTTCGCCGCCGACATCCTTTCGAACCGCAACCTCTACGACCAGAACCTCTGCGTCTGCGACACCTGCGGTCGCGTGTCGTTCCGCGCAAAGATGATGTCGCGCACCGGCTGCCGCGAGCACAACGACGGCCCTCCCGGTGTGAGGCCGACGAGCAGCCGCAGCACCTGAAAGCGTAGCGCCGGGGTTTCACCCCGGACCCGACGAGGGGTTGTCCACCCCTCGACCCGGACCAGGGCCAGCCCTGGACCTTTGGTGCATCGACCGCGATGCGGTCGATGCAAAAGGTGCGTCTATTTTTCCCTGCGTCGAAGCGCTCAGAAAGCGCCGATGACGCCCACGCCAAACCCGTCCGGCGTCACCGCCACCGTCGGCACGACGCGCACCGCAGGGCGCGGCGGCACGGGGCGTTTTTCGATCGTCACCTTCTGCGGCACGTACGCGATCTGCGCCTGCACGATGCCCGCGACCGTGAGCCCAGCCCATAGGCCGAACGCGACCTGGTTGATGATCAGCGTGATCTGCTGGCGACGCACGAGCTCCTCGCGCTCGGCGCCCGTCGCGATCGTCTGATCGAAGCTCGCGTAGTAGTTGAAGACCTGCGACGCGACGATCGACGTCGCGCCCGTGAACGCCTGCGTGATGGCGAAGGTCCAGCCGAGCTTCTTGCTGCCGTTCTGGAACTGGCCAATGCCAAACGGCATCGCAGCGACGATGCGCGAATTCTGCATGACGATCTGCCGCTCGGAGGCCGCCTTCACGAGCGACTCGATCCAGCGTTTTTCCTCCTCCTTCGCCTTCTGCTCCGCGATGCGCCGCTGCCGCTCCTCCTCGGCGCGCTTCTGCTCCGCCACGTCGAGCTCCTGGCGCAAGCGACCCCGCACGAGCGTGAAGCGATCCACGACCTCCTGCGGGAAGACCGCGGGGTCGGGCGAATACGTCGGGTTTTGCCGAAGGATCGTGGCGATCTCGGCCTCTGCCTCGTCGTAACGCTTGAGCGCGACGAGCGAGGCCGCGCGGAGCGTGCGCGCGCGCTGGATGAGGTCCGTGTCCGTGAGACGACACGGCGCGGTGCCGCTCGTCGGGACAGACTCACAAGGCTTCTGCGCCGGATCGAGCATCGCCGTGAAACGCGAGGCCGCCTCGTCGTACTCGGCCGCGTCGAAGCGCGTCTTGCCGAGTTCGAACTGCTGCAAATCGTCCGCGCGCGCGGCTTGGGACACGAAGGCGAACACGAGGCCCGTCGCTGCGGCGAGCGCCACGCGGCCGAACGAAACGCACCCTTTGGCCCTGGGGCCGCGGCGGTCCCGCCCGAACCGAAGCCCGCCGGGCAAAGCCCGCTGCAGACGAGGTCGCGCCGTCATTCCCCGTAACCGAGTAACCGAGGGACCCTTCTACCGGAATTTGGGCATCGTGGGGACCGCTATCCGCGAAGCGAGGCCCCCCGCCTCACCGCGCCGACCAAGGCACGACGTTGTGCTCGCCGGCGCGCAAACTCACGTTGCGCCGGAAGGCCTCCTCCCCCGGCGCCGTGAACTGACACTTGTTATCGTACGTGATCTCTTCGAGCTGCACCTTCTTGGTAGCACCTGGAAAGAGCGTCAGCTTGATGTCCGAGCACACCACCTGCGCGTACGCGGGCGCCGGGCCGAGGGCGACGGTCGACGGCAGCGGCGTGAGCCGCACACGATAACGCTGGACGTCGTCGGGATCATTCTCGGGCGGAGGCTCGACGATGAGGGTGCTGTCGAAGGTCCCGCAGCACTTCGAGTCTTTCACCCGCGCCGACACGGAGTGACCGCCGGGTTTGAGCGAGAAAACACGCGAAAAATGCTTCTCCTCCTTGCCGTCGAGGACGAGGGTCGCGCCCTGCGGGCTGACGAGGAAGACGACCTTGCGCAGGTCCGGAGGTGAAGACGGCGGCGTGGCGGCCGAGGTCGTCGCGGCGCTGAGCGGGAGCTTGATGCGGATGCTGCGCGGCGGATCGACCATGCTGATCGACGACGCTGCGCTGCTCGGAGTGCGAGGATCCGCGGACGCGTCGGGCGCGGTCGGGTCCTTGGGGCGCTCCGTGGTGGCCGTCGTGGCGTCGGCCTTCGGGCCCGCGTCAGGCTCGAGCGCGGCTGCAGGCTTGCGAAACCGCGCGACGGCGAAGGCCGCGAGGCCGAGCGCGACCGTGCCCGCGACGAGGCCGGCCACCCTGCGCGCGAGCTTCTGGCGCTCGGCGCTCGCGGAGAGGCTCGTCACGCGCTTCAGGATCGCGAGATCGTTCGGCGCGAGCGCATGCGCGCGGTTGAAGTCGGCCGCAGCGCCGGTGCGATCGCCGGCCTTGCGCGCGGCCTCGCCGCGGGCGACGAGGCACGGCACGAGCCGCGTCGTGAGGGCGTCGGCGTAGCCGACCGGGTCCTCGAAATAGGCCTCGATCTCGCGCTGCGGATCGGTGATGCCGAGCGCTTCGAGCTCGGCGCGGATGAGCTCGCCGAGCTTGCCAGGGCCCGCGACGCGATCGGCCGCGGCGCGCGCGAGGGCGCCGTCGATGATGCGCGCGAAGCGACCCCCGACAGTGGACCGCTCGTGATCCGCGGGCGGATAGTCGCCTTCGAGTACACGACGAAGGACCTGCGCCGGGTTTTTCCCTTCGAACGGCAGGTGCCCCACGAGGCACTCGTACATGAGCACGCCGAGCGCGAAGACATCCGTGCGCCCGTCGACCTCGCCCGCCTCGATCTGCTCGGGCGCCATGTGCGCCGGCGATCCGAGCACCTGCCCGGTCGACGTCACGCCCTGCGCGTCGAGGATCTTGGCGATGCCGAAGTCCGTCAGCTTGATGAGCACGCCGAGATTTCCGGCGCGGCTTGGGACGGGCCGCGGCGTGGATCGCGGCGCGTCGGGGACGGGCGTCTCGTCGACCTTGTCCACGCGCGCTCGCGACTCGCTCGTGCGATCGGTCGGCAGCTCCACGAGCACGTTCTCCGGCTTCACGTCGCGGTGCACGATGCCGCCCGCATGCGCATGCTCGAGCGCCTCGCAAAGCACGAGGACGATCGCCGCTCCGATCTCGGCGGGCATGTCGCGATGACGCTGGAGGACCTTCCGCAACGTGGTGCCGCGGCAGAGCTCGACGACGAGGTACCGCTCGCCGTCCTCCTCGCTGGAGACGTCGTAGACCTCGACGATCCCCGGGTGGCGGAGCTTCGCGGCCGCGCGCGCCTCGGCGACGAACCGCGCGCCGACCTCGGCGTTCTCGCGCAGGTGCTTGTGGATGAGCTTGATGGCGACCTCGCGCCCGAGACGTTTGTCCCGGGCGCGATAGACCGTCGCCATCCCACCGTGCCCGATCTCCTCGATGAGCTCGTACTTCGCGAGCCTGGGGAGCCCCGGCAGGGCGGAGGCTTCCGTCATTCCACAACCTTCACGCGAATCGAGTTCGTCGAGCCCCGCACGCCGATGGGCGCGCCGAAGATCGCGACGAACTTGTCCCCCGGCGAGACGAAGCCGTTCGCGAGCAGGATCATGCTCGCGCGATCGACCATCTCGTCCGCGCTCGTGACCTTGTCGATCGGCCACGGAACGACGCCCCAGAGAAGCGCGAGCCTGCGGCGCGTCGCCTCGTTCGGCGAGAACGCGATGATCGGAACGACGGGCCTGTGCTTCGAGGCGTAGAGCGCCGAGGATCCGCTCTCCGTGAAGGCCACGATGACCCGCGCGCCGATGTCGCGCGCGATGTCGCAGCCGTTGCGCGCCACGGCCTCGGGCACGTTCGCGCGCACGCCGGGCATCTCGCTCGAAAGAGGACGGAAGAACTTGCTCTGCTCGGCCTCCATGACGATGCGGCTCATCACGCGCGCGACGAGCGACGGATGCGCGCCCGTCGCCGTCTCCTGCGAGAGCATCACCGCGTCCGTCCCCTCGAAGACCGCCGTCGCCACGTCGCTCGCCTCCGCGCGCGTCGGGCGCGAGTTCGTGACCATCGACTGGAGCATCTCGGTCGCGACGATGACCGGCTTCTGATGCACACGCGCGAGGCCGAGGATCTCGCGCTGGATGACGGGCACGCGCTCGGGGTTGAACTCCACGCCGAGATCCCCACGCGCGACCATGACCGCGTCCGTCGCCTGGATGATCGCCTCGAGGTTCTCCACCGCCGCGGGCGTCTCGACCTTCGCGACGATGGGCGTCGGTCGGCCCCACGCCTCGCAGATGTCGCGCACGAGCCGGATGTCGTCCGCCGTGCGCACGAAGGAGAGCGCGACGTAATCGATGCCGAGCGAGAGGCCAAACGAGAGGTCGGCCTTGTCCTTCTCGGTGAGCGCCGCGAGCCGGACGCGCCGCGCCGGCAGGCTCACGCCCACGCGATCGCGGAGCTGCCCGCCCTGCGTGGCCACGGCGTGCACGCGCCGGCCGTCGACCTTGGTCACCGTGAGGACCATGCGGCCGTCGTCGACGAGCACGATGTCGCCCGGTTGCAGATCCTCGGCGAGGCCCTCGTACAGGATCGGCATCTCGCCGGGCCCGCCGGACGGCTGCTCTTTCGTGGCCTCGGTGAGCACGATCTGAGCGTCCGTGGGCACATCCATCGTGCCGCCCTCGAACTTGCCCGCGCGGATCTTGGGACCACAAAGGTCCTGCAAGATCGCCACGGGTTTGTCGCACGCCTCGGCCGCAGCACGGACGGCCTGGAAGCGGCGCGCGTGCTCGTCGTGGGTGCCGTGGGAAAAATTCAGACGCGCCACATCCATGCCGGCGCGGATGAGTTGCTCGAGCTGGGGCTCGGAAGCAGGACCAATCGTGCAGACGATTTTCGCGCGACGTACGACCACGGGCGCAGCATGGCATGACGTCCGCGCGGCTAACAGGGGCCTTCCGCCGGGAAGCTCCGTGAGCCGTCCGACTTGGACCGGGGCGTCCTCCCGGGTCGCGGGACGAGCCCGCTCGACGCCCCGCGCCATGCCGTCTTTACCCCCTGCCCGCGCCGCGCTACCCGAGGGCCCATGCTGAAACGCGACGCGCGCGGGGCCGCCACGATGGGCGGTCTCCGCCTCGAGGACCTCCTCGACCTCGGGACGGAGTCCCCCCAAGGAGAACGACCGCGCACCCCCGCCTACGTGTACGACGTGGATGCGATCGTTCAGGCAGCGCGGGATCTTTCCGCAGGCTTCGAAGGCGCGCCGCACCTGATCGCCTACGCCGTCAAAGCAAATACGGCAGGCCCCATCGTGCGCGCGCTCGGCGCCGCCGGCTGCGGGGCCGAGGTGGTCTCCGGCGGCGAGCTCGCCGTCGCGCTCGGCGCGGGCATCCCCGCGGAGTCGATCCTGTTCAGCGGCGTCGCCAAGACGGCACGCGAGATCGATCAAGCGATCGGCGCTGGCGACCGCGGGATCCTCGCGCTGCAGATGGAGAGCGTCGAGGAGATCCCGCGCGTCGTGGCCCGCGCCCGCGCGCTCGGACGCAAGGCACGCGTGGCCTTCCGCGTGAACCCGAGCGTCGAGGCCGACACGCACGCGCACGTGGCGACGGGACACGACGAGGCGAAGTTCGGCATCGCGCTCGCCGATCTTCCGGCGGCGTACGAAACGGTCGACGCGGCCCGCGACGCGCTCGAGCTCGTGGGCCTCGGCTGTCACGTCGGCTCGCAGCTCACGCGCACGGACGAGTACCTCGAGGGCGCGCGTGTGGTGCTCGATCTCGCGGCCGAGCGCCGCGCCGCGGGCAAGCCCCTCGCCTACGTCGATTGCGGCGGCGGCTACGGCATCGATTACGGCGCGGGTTGCCCCGTGACGCCCGCAGATTTCGCGCGCGCGGCGAGCCGCCTCGTCGCGGAGCGGGGCTTCGGCGGCACGCGCATCGTCGTCGAGCCGGGGCGCGCGCTCGTGGCGCCGTACGGCGTGCTCTGCGCGAGCGTGGTGATGACGAAGTGCTCGCGGGGGGAGCCGACGCGGCGGTGGCTCATGATCGACGCGGGCATGAACGATCTCATCCGCCCCGCGCTCTACGGCGCCAAGCACCGCATCGAGCCGATCGACGCGCCCCCGCCCGCAGCCGGCGCGGCGCCCGGCTACCGCGTCGTGGGCCCCGTCTGCGAAAGCTCCGACGACTTCGGCGAGCATCCCTTCGCAGAGCCGCTGCCGCGCGCCGTGGTCGTCCGCGACGCCGGCGCCTACGGCTTCGTGATGGCGAGTGAATACAACGGGCGTGGGCTGCCCACGGAGATCTTCCTCGCGGGCGGCCGCGTGGCGACGGTCCATGCCTCGCGTGACGCCGCGGCCTGGGCCGCGTCCCGCCTCTTCGGCTGACAAAAACGAAGGGGGCGAGCCCATGAGGCCCGCCCCTTTCACTTGCGGATGTCGACATGATCCACGTCGACGACGTGGATCATGTCGCTCCACGTGGATCAGCGACGATCGCGCGGCGGACGGTCGCCGCGCGGCGGACGATCCCCGCGGTCGCCGCGCGGCGGACGATCCCCGCGGGGGCCGTCACGACCCGGCTCGCTCCGACGCGGCGGCGGACCACCCGCGTCGCGCTCGCGGGCCTGATCGAGCCGCGCCTTCGCCTCCACGCCGGCCTGCCCCTCGGGCAGCGGCAGCACTTCGCGGCGGCTCAGGCGGATCTTGCCCTCGCGGTCGACGCTCACGACCTTC
Organism: Polyangium sorediatum; assembly: GCF_029946465.1. Lineage (NCBI taxonomy): Bacteria > Pseudomonadati > Myxococcota > Polyangiales > Polyangiaceae > Polyangium > Polyangium sorediatum. Next base: position 186,289 of record NZ_JARZHI010000009.1, on the reverse strand, counting down.
ACCTCGACCGTGTCGCCTTCCTTCACCACATCCTCGACACGCTCGACGCGCGTGTGCGCGAGCTCCGAGATGTGCACGAGGCCGTCGGTGCCCGGGAGGATCTCGACGAACGCGCCGAAGTCCGTGATGCGCTTGACCGTGCCCTTGTAGACCGCGCCGACCTCGGGCTCGGCCGTCAGGCCCTTGATGATGTCGAGCGCCCTCTTCACGGCCTCCGAGTCCGCCGACGCCACGTTCACCGTGCCGTCGTCCTCCACGTCGATCGCCACGCCCGTCTGATCGACGATGCCCTTGATGGTCTTGCCGCCGGGGCCGATGATCAGGCGGATCTGGTCGGGCTTGACCTTGATCGTCGTGATGCGCGGCGCGTACTGGCTGAGCTCCGGCCGCGGCGCGGGCAGCGCCTCCAGCATCTTGCCGAGGATGTGCAGCCGGCCCTCGCGCGCCTGATCGAGCGCCTGCGCCAGGATCGCCCGCGACAGGCCCGCGATCTTGATGTCCATCTGGATCGCCGTCACGCCGCGCGCCGTGCCGCAGACCTTGAAGTCCATGTCGCCGAGGTGGTCCTCGTCGCCGAGGATGTCGCTCAGGATCGCGTACTTGTTGCCTTCGGCGATGAGGCCCATCGCGATGCCGGCGACGGGCGACTTGATCGGCACGCCCGCGTCCATCAGCGAGAGGCAACCGCCGCAGACGGCCGCCATCGACGACGAGCCGTTCGACTCGAGCGTCTCGCTCACGATGCGGATCGTGTAGGGGAACTGCTCCTGCGCGGGGATCATGCGGGAGAGTGCGCGCTCGGCGAGGGCGCCGTGCCCGATCTCGCGCCGGCCCGGGCCGCGCATCGGCTTCGTCTCGCCCGTCGAGAAGGGCGGGAAGTTGTAGTGGAGGTAGAAGCGCTTCCAGCTCTCCCCCATCAGGCCGTCGATCTTCTGCTCGTCCGTCGAGGTGCCGAGCGTCGTCGTCACGATCGCCTGCGTCTCGCCGCGCTGGAAGAGCGAGCTGCCGTGCACGCGCGGGAGCAGCCCCGCCTCGCACATGATCGGCCGGATCGTGCGCGTGTCGCGGCCGTCGATGCGCTTGCCCTCGTCGAGCACGTAGGTGCGCACGACGTGCGCCTTGCGCTCCTCGAACTCCGCCTTGATGAGCTTCTCGTTCGCGACGTACTTCTCCGCGCCGAGCTCCCCGAGCAGCGCCTCGCCGAGCTTCTTCTTGAGCGTCGAGTAGCCCTCGTAACGCGCCTTCTTGTCGGTCACGCGGGTCGCCGACTTGAGGTCGTTGTCCACGACCTCGGCGACACGCGCCTTGATGGCGTCGTCGAGCTGCGGCGCCTGGAACGCCTTCTTCGGCTTGCCCACCGCCTGGCGGACGCGCTCGATGAGGTCGATCACGGGCTGCGCCGTCTCGTGCGCGAACATGAGCGCGTCGATGATGTCGCTCTCGGTCGCCTCGGCGGCGCCGCCTTCGACCATCACGATCGCGTCGCGCGAGCAGGCGACGACGAGGTCGATGTCGCACTCCTCGATCTCGGCCGCCGTCGGGTACGCCACGAACTCGCCGGCCTTGCGGCCCACGCGCACGCCGACGATGGGCCCGTTCCACGGGATGTCCGAGATGTGCAGCGCCGCGCTCGCGCCCGTGAGGGCGAGGACGTCGGCCTTGTTCTGCTTGTCGCTCGAAAGGACGGTCGCGATGATCTGCGTGTCCTTCTTGAAGCCCTCGGGGAAGAGCGGGCGGAGCGGGCGATCCATGATGCGGCAGGCGAGGATCTCCTCGTCGCGCTGGCGTGCCTCGCGCTTGAAGAAGCCGCCGGGGATCTTGCCGGCGGCGTACGTCTTCTCGACGAACTCGCAGGTGAGGGGGAAGAAATCGAGCCCGGGCCGCTCGTCTTGCGACACCGCGGTCACGAGGACCATGGTCTCGCCGTAGGTGACGAGGACGGATCCATGGGCTTGCTTGGCCAGACGGCCGGTCTCGAGCGTGAGGGCTCGGCCGCCGACCATGACGGATTCACGAACGTACATGTGTCTTGCGCTCTCTCTCGCGGTCGCGAGCGCGCTCCCGAAGACCCGTGACATCCGAGCGCAAGGCGGATCTTCTTCCTCGATTCCTACCCAGAAGCAGCCTTGCTGCTGGGCACGAAGCGAAGACGAAGACGCTCCGTAGCGCTCACGGCCTCGGGGAACGCCCCCGCGCCCCGTTATTGTCCAAACCGACGTATTTCGGCTCTCTGTGTAGAGCCTCCCGCCCAAACCCGCCACTTTTTTCGGCGGACCGGTGCGCCGTTCTTCCGGAAGCACTTCATGAAGCGCGAAGGACAAACGCTACAAAAGCGAAGAGGGCCCGCTCCCCGTGGGGAACGAGCCCTCTCGTCGCTCGCGCGCCTTTGTGCGCTTACTTGCGGATGTTGAGGCGGCTGATGAGCGACCGGTAGCGCTCGATGTCGATGCGCTTCAAGTAGTCGAGCTGGCGGCGGCGCTGGCTGACGAGCTTGAGGAGACCACGGCGCGAGTGGTGGTCCTTCTTGTGCGTCTTGAAGTGCTCCGTGAGCTGCGTGATCCGCTCGCTGAGGAGCGCGATCTGCACCTCGGGCGAGCCGGTGTCGCCCTCGTGCGTGCGGAACTTGTCGATGATCGTCGTCTTGTGAATCGGATGAAGCATCGGTCTGTCACTCCTCGGCGTATCCTGGCGCTGCCGAGCGCCCGGATCGTCCAAGCGTCGCCCGACGGCGAGCGCACGCCCGGAGCGGCGCGTGCCCACGTGATCGGGCCGAACGAAAAACGGACGCGGAGTATACGCATCTCGTCCGTTCGGTCAACGGACCGTGTTGCCCACGGGCGGACGAGCAAGGTTTGCAACGGGATTGTCCCCCTCGGGAAGCCGACTTCCGCTAGTCTGCCTCGCGATGGCCGGTAATGTTCGGCCCCCCGATTCGGGGGCTTCTCCCCTTATGGCTGCGTCCTCGTCGGCGCAGCCGTCGATCGTCGTGGGACCCGCGACGACGAACCTCACCGGGATCGGCTCCGCGGCCACCGGATACGGATCGGCCGACTCGTTCGTCGCAGGCGTCGCCGCCCCGGAGCGCATCTGCCCGACGTGCAACAGCCGCTACCCGGGCGAGTACAAAATCTGCCCGAAGGACGGTGCCGAGCTCGCGGAGGAGACGCGGGACGAGCTCGTCGGCCAGACCCTGCGCGAGTCGTACACCATCGTCCGCGTGATCGGCGAAGGCGGCATGGGCCGCGTCTACGAGGCGCGCCACACGCGCATCGGCTCGAAGCGCTTCGCCATCAAGATGCTGCACCCGGAGTACGCGCGTCAGGCCGACGTGCTCTCCCGCTTCCAGCGCGAGGCCGAGGCCGCCGCGCAGATCAAGAACCCGCACGTCATCGACGTCTACGACATCGATCGCACAGCCGACGGGCGCCCCTTCATCATCAGTGAGCTGCTCGACGGCAAAGAGTTCGCCGACCTGCTCACGCAGCGGGGCAAGATGACCGTGGCGCCGGCCGTGCGCATCGTCCGCCAGGTCTGCAAGGCCCTCGCCGCCGCGCACGCGAAGGGCGTCGTGCATCGCGACATGAAGCCGGAGAACGTCTTCCTCATCGGCGACCTGAACCGCCCGATGGCGAAGGTGATCGACTTCGGCATCTCGAAGGTCGAGGACAACGCCACGGGCAAGGCCCTCACCCGCACCGGAATGATCATGGGCACGCCCTCGTACATGGCGCCCGAACAAGCACGTGGTCACCGCGTCGACCACCGCGCCGACATCTACGCCGTGGGCGCGATGCTCTACTGCGCCCTCACGGGCAAGCGCCCGTTCGACAACGGCGACCCGGCCGCGACGCTCATGGCCGTGCTCTCCGAGGATCCGCCGCGTCCGCGCTCGCTCGAGCCGAGCATCCCCGAGACGCTGGAGATGGTCATCCAGCGGGCGATGGCCAAGGAGCCCGACGATCGTCACCAGAGCATGGCCGAGCTCGACGCCGATCTCGCGGCCTGGGACACCGAGGAGCCGGCCAGCGCCGCGATGGTCCCGATCGGCGATCCGACCGCGACCGGGACCGCGGCGCGCCCGTCGGCCCTCTTCATCAAGCAGCAGCAAGAGGCCACGATGGCGCGGCCGATGCTCGTGCTCATGATGGCGCTCGGCGTCTTCTTCACGCTCGGCGGCCTCATCACGACGGCGGCGTCCATCTTCCGCATCACGCGCGGCGGCGGCGCGACGGCGAACCTGACCGTCTCGGAGTCCGTCCTGCTCCTGCTCCTCATCCCGGTCGCGCTCGCGACGCCCATCATCCTGCTGATCCGCCACATCCGGAAGACGGTCTGGGACAACACGGTCAAGGCGATCGAGATGCTCGGACGCCTGCGTCGCCCGGTGGTCGTGGGCCTCTGCTCCTACGGGTTCGGCGCGATGCTCGTGCGGCTCATCGAGTCGGTGCTGCTCCGGCGCGCGGTCGGCGTGGCGTGGCCCGTGTGGGACGTGCTCCTGCTCGTCATCGCGTTCATCGCGGCGCTGGTGGCGCACCTGATGCTCGACGACAACAAGAAGGCCGCTTAGCGCCGGCCGCCCCGTCCGCGCGGCGGCGGGGGTGGTGGCATGACGAGCGCGTCGGCGCTGCCGAGGCCCTGGGCGCGATCGAGGTAGGCCTGGAGCATCACGGCGGCGGCCATGCCGTCGATGACGCCCTTTTGCCGCTTGCCCGAGGTCCCGCTCTCCCGGAGCTTCCGGGCCGCCTCCACGGTCGTCCAACGCTCGTCGAAGAACTCCACGGGCACGCCCGTGGCCTGGCTGATCTCCTGGGCGAGGTCCGTGGCGCGCGTGGCCATGGGGCCGTGCGCGCCCGACATGTCGAGCGGCAGGCCGACCAGGAAGAGGCCTACCCCTTCCTCGCGGGCGAGCTCGCCAAGGGCGCGAATCAGCGCCTTTTTGTCGCGCCCGTCGAGCGGGGGTCGGGGGTGCGCGAGCAGGCCGAGCTCGTCGGCGATCGCCACGCCCACCCGGGCCTTGCCCAGGTCGAGCGCACATACACGCGGGGGGTTTGGAGGACGGCCAGGACGCTCAACCATACCCGGGACAAGGGAGGACAGACCCCGTCGTACGTCAAGAGGTCGGCAAAGCTTGACCCTCATCGGCTCTCCGACCATAAGCCGCGGCGGACATGGAACTTCGCGCGGTCAAGGGGATGAACGACATCCTGCCGGACGAGGCGGCGCGCTGGCAGCGCCTCGAGCAGGCGTTCCGCGAGCACGTCGCTCGGTACGGCTACGACGAGGTGCGCACGCCGATCCTCGAACACACCGCGCTTTTCTCGCGGCAGATCGGCGAGACGACCGACGTCGTGGAGAAAGAGATGTACTCGTTCGCGCGGCACGGCGACGAGCTCACCGTGCGCCCTGAAGGCACGGCCGGCGCGGCGCGCGCGTATGTCGAGCACAAAGTCCACACGAAGGAGCCCGTCTCGCGCTGGTCCTACCTCGGCCCGATGTTCCGCGGCGAACGGCCGGCGAAGGGCCGCTACCGGCAGTTTTACCAGGCGGGCTGCGAGCTCTACGGCGACGCAGGTCCCCTCGCCGACGCCGAGATGATCGAGATGATCCTCTCGCTCCTCAACCAAGGACTCGGCATCGGCAACATCGAGGTGCGGCTGAACTCGCTCGGCGCGGCAGGCACGCGTGCGCGCTACCGCGACGCGCTCGTCGCGTACTTCACGCCGATGAAGGACAAACTCTCCGAGGACTCGCAGCGCCGGCTTGAGAAGAACCCGCTGCGCATCCTCGACTCGAAGGATCCGCGCGACCGCGAGGCCTCGAAGGGCGCGCCCTCGATCCTCGAATTGCTCGACGAGGCCGACGCTGCGCACTTCGCGGGCGTGCGCCGCCACCTCGACGCGCTCGACGTGCGGTACATCGTCGATCCCACGCTCGTGCGCGGGCTCGACTACTACACGCGCACGCTCTTCGAGTTCGTCACGACCAGCGGGGATCTCGGCGCGCAGAGCACGGTCGTCGGCGGGGGCCGCTACGACAACATGATCGAGGGCCTCGGCGGCCCGAGCGTGCCCGCGATCGGCTTCGCGATGGGCATCGAGCGGCTGCTCACGTTGATGCCTGGCGAGGTCTCGCGCGAGCGCCCCGCGGTCTACGTCGCGCCGCTCTCGGACGCGTGCACGAGCCGCGCGCTCGTGCTCGGCCGTGACCTCCGCGCGCGCGGCGTGCGGGTCGAGGTCGACGGCCGCGGCGGCCGCCTCAAGGCGATGCTCCGCCGTGCCGATGCGCTCGGCGCGAAGTTCTGCGTGATCCTCGGCGATGGCGAGCTCGAACGGGGCGTCGCGTCGGTCAAGGACCTCGCGGGTCACAAGCAGGACGAGGTGCCGCTCGCGGATGCGGCGGATGTCCTCGCGGCGCGGGCGCGGGCCGAGGCGTCTCCTCCGCCGGGCGAGGCGCGGTGAGCGTCCTTCGAAGGCGCGGCGCCTCGCTGGCCTCTCTCGTGATCGCGGCGCTCGTCGCGGTCCCTCTGGTCTCGCACGCGCAGGGCGGCATGGGTCCGGGCGGGCCTGGAGGGGGCCCTCCTCCCTCGCAGGGGCGCCCGAAGCAGCCGCCTTCGGACCAGCCGCAGACGCACGCCGCCTCCGGTTCGGAGGAGGCCGGGCAGCTCCAGACGCAAGAACCTTCGCTGCCGCAGGATCCGTTGGCGGTCCCGCCGGCCGTGGCGAAGCACCTCGGATCGAGCGCCGATCCCGAGGCGACGCCGCCCCTCGAGCCGTCCGAGCGCCGCTTTTATGGCCTGTGGTATTCGGAGAAGAGCCCGAAATACGAATTTCGCACGCTCTTTCCTCTGTGGGCCGAGTGGAAGAAGCCGCAGGAGCAGGATCGATCGAGCCTCTTCGGGCTCTTTTATTACAACCGCCGCAGCCCCAAGGCCGACGCCGACGTCCTCTTCCCGCTGTTTTGGCGGCTCCGTGACGGCGAGACCCGCACGACGGTCGTCGGCCCCTACGTGCACCAGGAGCGCGAGGCGACGGCGAAGCAGCCGGCGAGCCACATGAACCTCCTTCCCCCGCTCTTTTTCGAGGGGAAGACGGGGTCGAAGAGTTATTTGCACATCCCGCCGCTGCTCACGTTCACGCAGCATACGGATCACGACGGCCTCGACATCGTCGGCCCGATGTTCTGCAAATGGAAGGGCGGCCCTGCGTGCGACACGCGCACCGCCGACGAAATCGACCTCGGCGTCGCGCCGCTTTATTTCTACGGCCGGAACGAGACGACCGAATACGAGGTCATCCCGCCGCTCCTCCATTATTATCGTTACAACGAGATCGGCGAGAGCTGGCTCAACGTCTGGGGCCCATACATCCGCCGCCACGACAAGGAGAGCGACAGCCGCCACGTCGTGCCGTTCTACTGGCACACCTGGGGCAAGAACAAGGAAAACCTCACGGTCTTCCCGCTCTTTCATTATGGCTACGAGGGCAACGCTTCGCGGCTCGCGACGCCGCTCTTTTATTGGGAGCGGGGCGAGAAGGGCGAAAAGACGTTCGCGACCTGGGGCTATGCCCATTACCAGGGCCGCACCGAGCTCGAGATGATCACGCCGCTCTACTGGCATTACCGTGATCCGGACATCGGGCTCGATCGGAAGCTCTTCCTGCCGTTCTTCTACAAGGGCGAATCGCCGCGCGGCAAGGAGCTCGCGATCTTCCCCTTCTATGGCCGGTTCCAGCGGTACGGCCTCAGCGACGAGACCTGGATCACGCCGCTCTTCCGGTATCGCGCCGACACCACGGGCTGGGCGGCGAACCTCTTCCCCATCTTCCACATGGGGCGCACGAATCAATCGTCGCACCTCGTGCTCGCGCCCTTCGTATGGGATTTCGCCTCGCCGACGTCGCGCGCGACGGTCGTGCTCCCGGGCTTCTTCCGCTTCGCCGACCAGGACGGCGTCTCGCAGCTCGCCTTGAACACGTTCTACCGCGAAAAGAAGCTCGCGAACGGATCCGAATGGGAGTTCCACTTCTTCCCGCTCTTCTCGTACGGCCAATCGCCCACGGGGCACTGGTGGAACGTCCTCTACGGTTTGGCGGGGTATACGCGCGACGGGACGATGTCCAAGATGCGCCTCGCCTACATCCCGATCACGCTCAGCAAATGACCCGGCCGCGCGGAGCCTTTCCGCGCGGCGAATGGCGTGGTACCGTAGGCGCGTGCTTGCTTTCCGTCGTGTCGTCTCCCTGGGGATCGCGCTCGCTTCGCTCCTCGTGACCCGAGCGGAAGCGCAGGCGGCGCCGTGCGGGCGGGTCCGATTCGCCACGGTCTACGATTCGCACGGCCTCACGGCCTTCGGCGACCGGCTCGACGCCTGGCTGCTCGCGCAAAAAGACGCCGAGCTCGAGAGCTACACGCTCGGCGGCGCGTCCACGGAATGGCTCCTCACGGCGAAAGTATCGCGGAGGGGCTACCATTACCATAGCTGTGGCAAATCGCCGATCCTGGCGCGGGTCCGGTTGCCGGAGCGCAAGCTGCGCGCGCCGACGATCGACGACTTGCTCGCGCCGCCTGGCACGTACGAAACGCAGGTCGTGATCGTCGGGCTCGGCAGCAACATGCCCGGGGAGCCCTCGTTGCAGGTCGGGAACGTCGAGCAAACCGTCCGGCGCATCCGGTCGCGGCCGAATACGGTCTGCGTCTGGATCGGCCCGCCCTCCATGCAGAAATGGTCGCCCGCCTTCGGCGACAAGGTCTACGCGATGCTGCGCGCCGGTATCAAGGCCGCCGGGGACGACCCGAAAGCCGCGCCGGCCTGCCACCTCGTCGACAGCCGGAAGCTCTCGGCCTACCCCGACGGCGGCGACGGCTGGCATTACGGATTTTTCCCGGCTGGCATCGAGGCCGCCACGAAATGGGCGGACGGCGTCACCGGCGAGGTCGAGAAGATCCTGCGCGCCGCGCGACCCGCGCCCGCACCGATGGCCAAAAACGAGACGAGCACGCGGCCGCCTCGGTTCTTGACGCCGAGCCCCTGACGGGGTTCACGCGCGTCCGGCCTGTGGCCCTTTGCGCCGGACGCGTTGCTTCATCGCGAACGCGATCCCGTCCTCCAGCGTGGACCGCGTCGTGACGCGCCCGAAATCCACCTGAAGCTCCACGAGCGTCCGCGCGACCTCCGGGCCGATGCCCACGAGCACGCACGGGCAGCCGAGCAGCTCGGCCGCTTGCACCGCGCGCACGACGTGCCCCGCCACGGCCGTATCGAAGGTCGGCACGCCCGTCACGTCGAGGATCACGATCTCGGCGCGGCGCTCGTGAATCGCGCCGAGCAACGTCTGCAGCGCGCGTTCGGCCCGCCGATCGCTGATCTCGCCGACGAGCGGCAGGAGGAGCACGCCCGGCCCGACCTGGAGCACCGGCATGCTCATCCGATCGAGCATCGTCGTCTGCGCCTCGATGACCGCGCGTTGCTCGCGGTTCTCCGCTTCGAGCCGCTCGGCCCGCTGCAGACGCTCCTTCATCGTCGTGATGTCGGTGACGATGCCGCAGAGGCCCACCACCTCGCCGCCGACGTTCCGAAGCGGGAACTTGCGCGTCCAGATGGTGCGCGTCGCGCCGTCCGAGCTCGTGGCGAGCTCCTCGTTCTCGTTCGGCTGGCCGGTGCGGAACACGACGTTGTCGAAGTGCCAGAAGACGTCGGCCTGCTCCTTCGGCATGAAGTCGGGATCACTCGCGCCGATCACCACCTCGTAGGGCTGGCCGACCAGGCGGCAAAACCCCTGGTTGCAGGCGATCAGCCGGTGATCGAGGTCCTTGACGAAGATGGGATCGGGGATCGTGTCGAGGACGAGCTGCAGGAGCAGGAACGTCTTCCAGTCGGCTCGTTCGATGCTCGGAAGGAGGAATCCCGCGTCGCTCACGATGCCCCCCCGCGCGCTCAGCCCGTGATCCCCCAGGTCCGCGCGATCTCGCGTGTCTCCACGTGCTCGGGGATCGCGGCAAACGTTTGTCGCGCGTCCGGATCGGCGATCGTCGCCGTGCGCCGATCGATCTCCTGCAACGCTTCCGCGAGGACGGCGCGCGCCTCCTCGACCTCGCCGGCCGCGTGGAGCGCGCGCGCGAGGATCAGCCGCACGAGCCCCTCGCCCTCCTCGAGCGCGCCCACCTCCGTGAGCAGCTTGCGCGACGCGCGCGCGTTCACGAGCGCCTCCTCCACGTTGCCCACCACGAGCAGCACCCGCGCGAGCGTCGCGTGCCCGTGGCAGAGGTACGGCGGCGCGACTGCGAGCCGATCCACCGCGCGCCGTGCCTCGGCCTCTGCCTCCGCGAGGTCGCCGCGCATCAGGTGGATCGTCGCGAGCTCGTCGCGCCCCACGCCTTCGAGCCGACGATCCCCGTGCGCCGAGAACTCCGCGACGGCTTGCTCTTCGAGCGTCTTGGCCTCGTCGAGCCGGCCCATCCGCGCGAACGCGTACCCGAGGTCGCGCTGCGCCGACGAGACGATGTGCTTCGCGCCCATGCGCTCGGCGTCCACGATCGCCGGCACGAGCGCCTTCTCCGCGCCGATCCAGTCGCCGACTTCGAGGCAGGACGCGCCGTAGTTCGCGCGCTGCAGGCACGCGTTGCGCACGTCGCCGGCCTTCTCGAAGCCTTCGGCCGAGAGCGCGAAGTACCGCGCCGACGCGCCCGTCTCGCCCACGAACGGCGCGCGGAACGCCCGCGCGCGCTCGCGCCAGCCGACGGCCAGCGGTTTGTCCGACGCGCCTCCGAGCCGCTCGAGCTCCTTGAACAGCGACTCCGCGAGCTCGTTTTTTCCAAGCAGCAGCGCCGCCGTCGAGGTGCGCGAGAGCGCCGCGATGTGCCCGTCGCTCGCGGGCGCCTCCTGCATACACGCGACCGTGAGCAGCGCGTCGCCGAGGACCTCGACGCGCTCGACGCTGCCGAGCTTGCCGAACACGCTCGCCATCTCGCCGACCGCGAAGAGCCATGGATCGCTGCCCGCGGGCAGGATCTGGATCGCTTCGAGCCCGCGCTCTTCGGCCTCGCTGAACTTGCCTTGCCAGCGGTACGCCTCGGCCTGGCGCAGCCGGAGGCGACCAAGCTCTTCGCCCTGCGCGCCGCAGGTGATCGCTCGCTCGCTCCGCTCGATCACGGCCTCGAAGTCGCTGCCTTCGAGCGCCGTCTCCGCCGCGCGCGCGTACCACGAGGCCGCGCGGATCAGATCCCCGCCACGCTCGTGGTGCTGCGCGAGCACCATCGCCTCGGTCTCGCCCACCGATTCGAGCCACGCGGCCGCGAGGCGATGGCCGAGCATGCGATCGGCGTCCGTGAGCGTCGCGTACGCCGCCTCGCGCACGAGCGCGTTGCGGAACGCGTGATCCTCCTGATCGAGGAACCTGCGCGAGGTGCGGCGCACGACGAGCTCGCGCTCGACGAGCGTGCCGAGCGCCTCGCGTACGGACGCCTCTTTTTTCTCGCCGCCGACGAGCGCGGCCGCACCCGAGGGCCAGAAGACGTCGCCGAACACGCTCGCGGCGCGGAGGATGCGGCGCTCGACGGCCTCGAGCTCTTCGAGGCGCGCTTGCACCATCGCGAGCACCGTGCCCGGAAGCGCGTCGCCGCGGCCCGAGGCGACGGCGCGCACGATCTCTTCGAGGTAAAACGGATTGCCCGCCGCGCGCTCGATGATGCGCGCCGTGAGATCCGGCGTGGCCGTGCTCCCGAGCCACACCTTGCAGAGCTGCTCGCTCGCCCGCCGCCCGAGCTCGCCGAGGCGAACCTCCTGCATGCCGCGCTCCTCCCACAGGCGCGGGAAGACGCGCGATATCTCGGTGCGCGCGAGCGCGAGCACGCAGAGCGGCTTCTCCCGCGCGTGGCGCAGCGCCGCGTCGATGAGCCGCACCGTCGACAGATCGCCGAAGTGCAGATCGTCGAGCAGCAGCAGCACGGGCGTCTTCGTGCACTCCGCGAAGAGCCAGTCCTCGAACGCGCGGCGCATCTGATCACCCATCAGCATCGCGTCCGCGCGGGCCGCGGCGAGCAGGTGGCTGCGCTCCGCCGGCAAACGCAGGCCGAGGATCTCGCCGAGGAAGACGGTCACGCGCACGACGTCGTCGGCAGCGACGCACGACGCGACACGCGCGAGGAGTTTTTCCTCCTGCACGGACGCGAGCGCGCCGACCTCGATGCCCGCTGCGGCGCGGATGATCTGCGCGAGCATGTTGAACGTGGAGCCCGCGGCCATCGGATCGCCGCGCGCGACCCACACTTCGAGGTCGTGCCCTGCCGCGTCGAGCCTGCGGAGCACCTCCGTCGCGACGCGCGACTTGCCGACGCCCGCGGGCCCCGTCACCAGCGAGACCCGCGCGATCGGCTCCGCGATGCTCTCCTCCATGATCGCGACGAGCGTGCCGATCTCGCGCTCGCGCCCGACACACGGGCTCGGCTTGCCGAGCAACGTGCGCGCGGCATCCGCGCGATCCCTCACCGCCTCGAGCACCCGCGTAAAACCCTCTTCCCGCACGTCGAAGCGCGCGTCGAGCAGGCCCGCCGTCACCTCGTCGACGAACACGCGCCCCTCCATGGGCACGCCCTCGCGGCGCGCCGCCGAGAGCGTACGCGCGGCCGACTCCGCGGCCTCGCCGACCGGGAGCTGCTGGGCCACGAGGCCACGCCCCGTCGCCACCGCGATCGGCACGCCCGGCAAGAGCTCGCGGAGCGCGATCGCCGCCCGCGCGGCCCGCGCCGCGAGATCGATCGCGGCCGCGGCGCCCGTGAACACCGCGAGCAGCGAGCCGTCGACGAGCTGTTCGAGCTTGCCGCCGTACGCCGCCGCGGCGCCGTTCAGATCGTCGAGTGTGCCCGCGGTGCCGCTCACGGCGTCGCCGCCGAAGCTCGGCAGGCTGCGGCGGAGGATGGCCTCCGCCATCATCCCCGGCGTGAGCGTCACGTCCGTCTCGGGAGAGTCGCCGTCCGCGATCGTCTTCGAGAACGTGCTCGTCGCGAGCACGACGCAGAGGAGCTGCTGCTCGCGCACGGTGATCGCCGGCCTGCTCACCACGGACGAGTGCACGAACTCGCTGCTCGACGGCCCTCCGGGCAGCGGCCCGAGCGCGTCGACCGCGGCCACGATCATCGATCCGTCGCGCGGCCGGCCCGCGGGATCCTTGCAGAGCATCGACGTGACCAGCAGATCGAGCGCGGCCGGCGTCTCGCTGCGGATCGTGCGCACGCGCGGCGGCTCCTCGAACAGGATGCGCGAGAGCGTGGCCATGAGCTGCTCCGAGGCGAACGCGGGCCGCCCCGTCAGGCACTCGAAGAGCATCGCGCCGAGGGAAAACACGTCGGCGCGCGCGTCCACGTCCTTGCGCCCTTGCGCCTGCTCGGGGGCCATGTACCCGGGCGTCCCGAGCAGCGTCCCCGTGCGTGTCGCGAGCGTCCGGCCGTAACCGAGCCGCGCGATGCCGAAGTCGAGCAGCTTCGCCTCGTCCACGTCGCCGCGGGGCAGGAACACGTTGCTCGGCTTCACGTCGCGATGAACGATCCCGCGCGCGTGGGCTGCGCCGAGCGCGTCTGCCACGCGCCGCGCGAGCCGGATCGCCTCGTCGAGCGGCAAGCGGCCGCGCGCGAGGCGATCGGAGAGGTCCTCGCCTTCGAGCCACTCCATCACGAGGAAGAGCTCGCCTGCGGGCAACGAGCCGTGGGAGACGTACCGGACGATGCCGGGATGCCGGAGCTCGGCGAGCAACACGGCTTCGGCCGAGAAGCGCTCCATCTCGCGAACGTTGCGTCCGCCGAGGACCTTGACCGCGACCACGGCGCCCGTCTCCAGATCTCGCGCGCGGTAGATCGTGGCCATCCCGCCGGCGATCGTGTGATCGTCGAGCTCGAAACGCGCGGCGACCCGCATCCCTGGCTTCAACATCGCCTCGGAATTCTATCCGGGCGGATGTGCGATCATCCAAGTCATTTCGCGGCCCTCCGCGTGTCCTCTTCGATCGACCCGGGCGGTTCATGGTCAGGGCCGACACCAAGACAAAAGCCCCAAGGCGGCGCGCCTCCCCCCCTTGCCCGCGCACCTTCCGGCGGCGCATGATGCACGCGTCAAATGGGCCATTTCCTCATCGGTGACGCGGATTTCGAGTACCGGAGCTTCGCGACGTTCCCGCTCCTCGCGCACGTCCTCGGGGTCGGGCGGATGTTCTGCGCGCCGCGCTTCGAGCTCGTCGACGAGGAGGGCGCGCCGCTCGACGAGGAGGACGCCTTCCTCGCGGAGCTCGGCGAAGCCGCGCCGCAGCTCTTTCTGCCTTACGGCGAGGACCTCGTCACCCTGCCCTCCACGGCGGACCTCGACCTCGTCCTCGGCCACCTGCTCGCAAGGCTGCGGCAAGTGGACGTGCACATCCGTGCGCTGCGCGATGAGGGCCATGAAGGCGCGCGCGTGCGCTGGTCCCTCCCCTTCGTGTGGGAGCTGCGCAAAGACGAATGGGGCGCGTTGCTCGCGACGATCCAGGCGGCCCTGCCTGGAGAGACGTCACTCTCGCTCGAATTTTTGCAGGCAGAGGAGACGGAGGAGCTTCTGGATCGGCTCTTCGATCCGGACACGCCGCTCGGGCGGCTCGTCTCGGTCTTGCCGGAGACCCACGCCTTCGGCCTCGCGGCGCTCGCGTTCGCGGTCGCGCACGACATGCCGGCGTTCACGGTCGAGGACGAGCCCGTGTTTTACACGTTCGACGAAGGTGGCGAGTCGCCGCGGTTCATGAGCCGGCTCGAATCGACGGTGCTCGCCGCGCCGGAGGAGACGCGGATCGAGCAGGTGAACGTGCACGCGGATTCGGCGCTGCAGGCGCTCGAAGAGGAGCGGATCGCGGACGCGCTCGCGGACGCGGCGCAGGCGCGGGCGTGGACGTGGGGCGTGCGGGACGCGGCGGCGATCGCGGGGGCGTATCGATCGAGCGCGACGGCGTGGCTCGAAGCGGGCGAGCTCGATCGCGCGATCACGGACGCGTCGTGGGCGATTTACCTGGAGCCGGACGCGGACGCGTTCGATACCCGCGGGATCGCGCGGCACCTCGTGGGCGACGTGGCGGGGGCGATCGCCGATTACACGAGCTCGCTGGAGCTCGATCCCGAGGCGGCGCGGGTGCTCTCGAACCGGGCCGAGGCGTTTTTCGATCAAGGGGACGACGAGGCGTGTATTGCGGACGCGGAGCGCTCGGTGGCGCTGGATCCCGAATACGCGACGGCGTTCGTCTGGCGAGGGCGGGCGTTTTTGCGGATGGGGCGCACGGACGAGGCGAGAGCGGACGCGGAGCGGGGCGCGGCGCTGGGGGATGCGGCGTTGTGGGAGGAGCTCCAGGGAGCGCCTGTCCAGGGGTAGGCGTGGTTTTCCTGAAAATGTAACGATCCGACAACCGAGCGTCGTTTTACCGCGCCGGCGACGGCGCCCGCCCATGCCGCGTGACGACCTTCTGGATCACCGCGAGCGCATCCTCCGCGGAAAACGGCTTTTCGAGCACCGGCCGCCCCGACTCCGCGAGGAACCGCTCCACGTCGGCGCCGAAGCCCACGCCCGTCATGAACACGAATCGCTTCGCGACGTCGGGTTTGTCTGCGGCGACCTTCTCGTAAAACGCCTCGCCGCTCATCCCCGGCATCCGGAGATCACAGAGGATCACGTCGAACCGCTGCACCAAAAGGGCCTCCATCGCGCCCTGCGCCCCGCCCGCCACGGAGACCTCGTGCACCCGGCCGATCTCCTCGGCGAGGGCGCGCGCGAGCGGCGCCTCGTCCTCGACCACGAGCACACGCACGCCGCTCTTGATCGAGCGCGGCGGCGTCGAGGGCATCGGCGGGATGGACGAATCGCCTCGACCCGCGGCGGGCAAGACGATCACGAAACGCGCGCCGCGCGGCGGCGCTTCAGCCTCGATGGGGCTCTCGACGTAGATGCGGCCGCCGCTGCGCTCGATGATCTCACGGCTGATCGAGAGGCCGAGCCCCGTGCCCGCGCCGGGCTCCTTCGTGGTGAAGAAGGGATCCCATATCCGATCGAGGATCTCCGGCGAGATCCCCACGCCCGTGTCGCGCACCTCGATCTCCACCGTGCGTGGATCGTCGCTGCGCGTCGTGACCGTGACGGCTGGCTCGCCGGGCGCGTTGCGCGGGATCGCCTGGGATGCGTTGACGAGCAGGTTCACGAGCACCTGCCCGAGCCGGCCCTCGTCGATGATGACGGGCGGCACGTCGCCGAGGTCGCGGACGATCCGCGCGCGCTCGATGATCTGACCCCGCGTGAGCGAGAGCGCGCTCTCCACCGTGCGGTTCACGTCGACCGCGATGCGGCGGGTGCCGGCCGGCGCGCGCGCGAACATGCGGAGGTCGCGGACGATGTCGACGATGCGGCGCGTCGAGTCGCGCAGCTCGCCGAGCATGTGGTGCACCTGCTCGGAGACGGTCGGGCCAAGCTCGACGCCGGGGCCGTCGAGCATGCGCGCCATCATGTCGATGCCGAGCAAGATGAACGCGGCGGGGTTGTTGATCTCGTGCGCGACGCCGGCCGCGAGCGTGCCGAGCGTGGAAAGGCGATCGGCCTGGATGAGGCGCGTGCGCGCGGCGTGCTCGACGCTCACGTCCATGAAGAGGCCCTCGATCGCGACGACCTCGCCGCCCTTGCCGACGAGCGGATAGATCGTGCCGCGCGCGGTGATGGCGTGCGCGCCGCGGCGCGCGAGGCGGGCCTCGTAGGGCGAGGAGCGCATGCCCGCGCGGGCCCGGAGGACGGCCTCGTCGTACGCAGCGGCGCCCTCCTGATCGACGTGCACGCCGCACAAGAACCCAGGCGTGGCGAGCGCCTCGTCGAGCGGGACGCCGAGCAGCCGCTCGGCGCAGTGGTTCAGGTACACGAGCTCGAGCGTCCTCGGATCGAGCCGGAAGATCACGAGCGGAGCGTTGTCGAGCAGCGTGCGGTGTTGCTCCTCGAGCTCACGGATGCGCGCGAGGTGCGCGACCACATCGCGCTCGCTCGCTTCCCACGCCGAAAGATCACGCAGGAGCGCGTGGCAAGCGACGAGCGGATCGTCCTCCACGGCCGTGATCGTCACCGCCACGGGCAGCCGGCGCGCTTCGCCTTCGGGCGTGCGCGCGACGAGGACGAGGCGCGCGTCGGGCTCGGGCAACCCCACGGCCGGATCGGGCTCGGGGTCGAGGAGCGAGCCGATGTTTTGGCCGATGAGCGCCTCGCGCGTGTGGCCCGTGAGCGCGAGCGCGGCGCGGTTCGCGTCGGTGACGCGGCCGCTGCGATCCCACGCGAGCATCGCGTCCCCCGAGGTGTCGAGGATCATCGCGAGCCTGCGCTCCCGCGCGGACCGGAGCGAACGCTCGATGCTCGCGCCGAAGATGTCCCCGATCTCCTCGATCAGATCGACGGGCGCGCGGCTCGCGGCGCCCGGCTCCGCGAAGGTCATGGTGAACGTGGCGAGCGCGCGCTTGCCGTCCGGCGAGCGCACGGGCGCGGCTACGTAGGACCGGTAGCCGGCCTCGCCGACGGAACGCTCGATCTCGTTGCCGAGGCGCGTGTCGTCACAGAGGTACGGCCGCACCTCGACGTAGACGCGCTGGTAGAAGCTCGGATCAAAGGGGATGCGCGCGCCGAAGCGGACGTTGCCGGGCAGGTTCGGATCGGCGGTGTCGGTGTAGAAGCGCTGGTGTCCCTCGTCGTCCGGCAGGAGCACGGCGATGGAGGCGAACGAGAGGTGCGCCGCGAGCGTGCGCGAGAGGTCTTCGAACGCGGCCGGCGCGAGCAGGCTCGGATGACGAGCTGCCACGCGGAGCACGGCGTTGAGGACGACGAGCTTGTCCGAATCGGGCACCAATCCCTCCCTCATGGAAGCGCGCCCCCGGCTTTCGTGACCTCGGGGACGGCCGGCGCCAAAGCGCCCGTGCAACGAGCATACAAGCTCGCCGCGGCCTCGCGTCGCGCGCGTGGCACATCTTTCCGCGCGACATACGCGAGCGTCATCCGCTCGGCGGTCGGACGATCGTCGAGCGCACAGGCCGTGACCAGGCGCAGGCGCTCGGCCTCGGCCGCGACCCGACCGATCCCGAGGCGGCGACCGAGCGCGCGATCGAGCCGCCGGGCCGCCTCGACGAAGTCGCCGCTGCCCACGTAGCTGCGCGCGAGCAGGTAGTCGGGCAGACCGTCGTCCGTCGCGCTCGCGGCCCAGGCGCCGAGCTCCTCGGCGGCGCGAATCTTGTCGGGCCCGCGGCCCGTCGTGCCCACGAGCAGGGCGACGATCGCGTCCTTGCTGCGCGGGTTTTGCGTGGCTTCGACCTTCACGTCGAGGGTGCGGAGCGGGTCCTCTTCGACGGTGCGGGACATGACCTCGCGATAATGCATCATCGCGCGCTCGTGATCGCCCTCGGCGAGCGCGAGGTCGCCGAGCTCCTCCAGGGCGCGGTCGCGGACGTGCCGGGGAAAACGCGCCTCGTCGGCGATCGCCTGGAGCTCGGCCTTGCCTGCGTCGGGCTTGCCGAGACGAACGAGGGCGCGGGCGATGGAGACGCGCGCGCCGCTCTCGCCCGGATCGAGCGCGAGGGCCTCGCGGAGCGCCTCGATCACGCCCTCGTCGTCGCCGCGGGCCTTCTGCTCCTCGGCGCGCTTGCGGCAGGCGTCGACCACGTGCGGGCAGCGCCGGCCGAAGATCCCGGGCCGCTCGAAGCGCGCGCGCGCCTGGGCCGCCGCCGCCTCGGGCAGCACCACGTGGTCGAGGTCCTCGTGAAACGACCGCTCGAGCTCGTCCCAGCTCGCGCCCGTGATCTCCGGCAGCGATCCTCCGCCGTACCACGCGCGCACCGCCGCCGCGCCGTACCGTTCCTTGACGAACCCCACGAACGCGCCGCTCGCCGTGTAGGCGACGCTGGAGTTTTCCCCGAGAAACCCGAGCGCGAACAGGCGCGAGAGCTTCGGGAGCTTGCCGAGGTCCTTCATGGCCTTGGCCCACTCGCGGGCCGAGAGCGCGCCCTCGTGCGGCGAGGTCGCGACGGCGATGCCCTCGATGAGGCCGGGGTTCGGCAAGAGGCCGCCGAGGCTGCCGGCGATACGGAAGGGGCCTCGGCCGAACGATCCGGCCATCACGTGCGCGATCTCGTGGCCGAGCACGGGGTGCGGATAGCCGTTCTGCTGGACGTAGACTTCGTTCCGCCAGGGCTTGGCGATGTAGGTGTCGGCCGCGCCCATGAGCGCGCCTTTTTGCGTGGGATCGGCGAACAAGTACGCCGTGATCTTGGCGGGCCCCTTCGTCTCCAGCCACGCCTCCTGCGCGACGACGTGCGCAGAGCAGTCCCGCGCGAAACGCAGCGCGTCCTCGCGAGGCATGCCGCGCGGGTAGACGACGTCGCAACGCTCGCTCTCCACCCTGCCGCCGAGCGTCTCGGCGATGCTCGTGGGCGTGTGCCAGTGCCCGAGGCGGTGGCCGAAGAGCGTCATCCCGAGGCTCGCCGCCGCCGCGAACACGCCGAGCACGATCGCGCCCGGCTGGCTTTTCGAGCGGCGCACGAGCTTGCCATCTTCCGTGCGCGCGAGGTGCGACGCGAGCACGGCGCCCGCGAGCAACGTCGCGGCCGAGCCCGCCCGGTACGCGTAGAGCCCCGACGCGTCGATGACCGTGTCGTAGAGGCTGCCGCTGAAGTAGCCGACGAACGGGTCGTACGCGAAGACCATCGGGCTCGTGTAGAAGCGGACGAGCGAGACCCCCACGGACGCGAGCGGCGCCGCGAGCGCGAGCAGCACCGCGCAGAGCCGCCGCCGCTTCACGCGCCCCGCGATCTCGCCTGCCGCCGCGCCCCACGCCCCCGCGAGCAGCGCGCCGACCCCGGGACCGAGGGCAAACAGGACCGAGCCGGAGAGCGGATCACAGAACCCCGCGCGCAGGCCGTGGACGATCGTCACGAGCCACGCGGCGCCCACGAACATCGCGCCCCGCGCGAGGCCCGAGGCGAACGCGTCGAACGGCGCCGGTCGCGCCTTGCTCGCCGAAAGCGCCGTCGTGATCGCCGCGGCGCTCGGCACGACGAGGCCCGCGGCGAGCGCGCTCTCGTAGCCGGGCCCGTCGAAGAGCGGCAGAAACCCGATCGCGCCCACGAGCAGCACGACCACCCCGATGCCGATCGAGGACGGCCGCGCGCTCGCCAGTCGTTTCAGGTTCACGCTCACGCCAGGGGCGGCGGCGGCGTGCTCACGGACGTTTGTCGCGGGGGTTCGAGCACGAGCGGGAGGATCTCATCCATCGCGTTGACGAGCGTCACCTTGACCTCGTCGAGGATGTCCTGCGGCACGTCTTCGAGATCCTTGCGGTTCTTCGCTGGGATGATGACGTGCTTGATGCCGGCGCGGTGCGCGGCGAGCAGCTTCTCCTTCACGCCGCCCACGCTCATGATGCGGCCGCGCAGCGAGATCTCGCCCGTCATCGCGATGTCCGAGCGCACCGGGCAGCCGAGCAGGAGCGAGCAGACCGCGGTGAACATCGTCACGCCCGCGCTCGGCCCGTCCTTGGGCGTGCCGTGCTTCGGGATGTGCACGTGCAGGTCGATGTTCTTCAGCCACTCGGGATCGAGGTGCAGCTCGCCGGCCTTGCTGCGGACGAAGGAGACGGCCGTCGTGGCGGACTCCTGCATCACGTTCTTCATGTTGCCGGTCAGCACGACGTTGCCCTTGCCGGGCATCTTCGTGGCCTCGATGAAGAGGATCTCGCCGCCCGTCGGCGTCCACGCGAGGCCCGTCGCCACGCCCGGCTCGAGGTTGCGCTCGGCGATCTCCGGGCGATGCTTGTGCGGGCCGAGGACCTTCTCGACGTGCTCGGGCGAGACGACCTCCAGCACCGCGTTGCCCTCGGCGAGCTTCACAGCCGTGGCCCGACACACCGCCGCGATCTCGCGCTCGAGCCCGCGCACGCCGGCCTCGCGCGTGTAGTGGTCGATGAGCGCGGCGATGCCGGGCTCGGTGAACTCGAGCCGCTCGTCCGTGAGGCCGTGCGCCGAGAGCTGCTTCGGCACGAGGAACTCACGCGCGATGCCGAGTTTGTCCGTGCGCGTGTAGCCCGGCACCTCGATGACCTCCATGCGGTCGAAGAGCGCAGGCGGGATCGTGTCGCGGTTGTTCGCCGTGGCCAGGAACATCACCTGCGACAGGTCGAACGGCATGTCGAGGTAGTGATCCTGGAACGTCGAGTTCTGCTCGGGATCCAGCACCTCCAAGAGCGCCGCCGCCGGATCACCGCGCAGATCGACGCCCATCTTGTCGACCTCGTCGAGGACGAGCACCGGGTTCTTCGTGCCCGCCTTCTTCAGCGCCTGCAGGATGCGGCCCGGCAAGGCGCCGACGTACGTGCGACGGTGGCCACGGACCTCGGCCTCGTCGCGCACGCCGCCGAGCGCGATGCGCTCGTACTGGCGACCCATCGCGCGGGCGATCGAGCGACCGAGCGAGGTCTTGCCGACGCCGGGCGGCCCGATGAAGAGCAGGATCGGCCCCTTCTTGTCGGCCCGGAGCTGCCGGATCGCGGCGTACTCGACGATGCGCTTCTTCACCTTTTCGAGGCCCATGTGGTCCTCGTCGAGGCAACGGCGCACCTCCTGCACGCTGATGCGATCGACCGTCGTCTTCGACCACGGCAAGTCCGCGATCCACTCGACGTACGTCCGCGTGACGTTGTACTCGGCCGACTGCTGCGCCATCGAGCGCATGCGGCCGAGCTGCTTCTTCACGACCTTCTCGACCTCGGGCGGGACCTTCGCGCGGCGCACCCGCTCGCGAAGCTCCTCGATCTCGTCGTCCTCGCCCGCCTCGCCGAGCTCCTCGCGGATGCTCTTCATCTGCTGGCGCAGGATGTACTCGCGCTGGCTCTTGCCCATCTCCTCCTGGACCATGGAGGAGATCTCCTTCTTCACGCGCAGCACTTCGAGCTGGCGGCCCACCATCGCGAGCACGAGCCGCACGCGGGCCTTCACGTCGAAGGCTTCGAGGATCTCCTGCTTGTCGCCGACGGACGCCTGCGCCTGCGGAAAGTTCGAGGCGATGAGATCGGCGAGCGCGCCGGGCTCGCGCACGTTGTCGAGGATGCCCGCCGTGTCGCGCGGCAGGTTCGGCATGAGCTGCAGGACCTCACGCGTGGCTTCGCGCAGGCCCGTGCCGAGCGCGTCGAGCTCCACGTCGCGGACGAGCGACTCGGGGATGCGCTCGATCTTCGCGCGCATGTACGGCTCGAGCGCGACGATGTTCTTCACGCGGAAGCGGCCGAGCCCGTTCAGGACGACGGAGTAGTTGCTCGGTCCGAGGCGGATCACCTTCACGACCCGCGCGATGGTGCCGACCGTGTAGAGCTCCTTGAAGGTCGGCTCGTCGATCTCGGGCGAACGCTGGCTGATCACGCCGACGAGGGCCCGCTCGCGGCCGAGGAGGTCCTCGACGAGCCGGACACTGCGGGGACGCCCGACGTTGATCGGGACCACCGACATCGGAAACAAGACGGAATTCCGCAGCGGGAGGATCGGGACGCTATCCTCACCCGAGGAAGAGGGTGGTCGAGAGGGGGGCGCGCCGTTCGAGGCCATACGCGCGACACCCTAGTACATTTTTTGCGGACCCGCTCGTAACGCGCAGGGCCCGCGCGGGCCGCGTCAGAAGTCGCGAATTTTCCAGAGCCCGTGCTCGCGAACGAGGGCGACCGTACCGCCGGCGCCGTAGGACATCGACGCGCTGTCGCCGGTCTCCTCGATGACGGCCGTCGGCAGCGCGGTGCGGATGGCCTGGACGATCCGGTTGATCTGGTCCTTCTGCGGGCCTTCCCAGGCCGCGCGGAGCTTCTCCGCCGTGAGCTCCGTGCCGGTCGTCTTCGGCGCGGGCGCGTCGGCCTTTCCGGCCGGCGGGGCCGCCTCGGGCGTCGCGGCGGGCGCGGGCTCCTCGCCGAGGGTGATGCCTTCTTTTTCGGCGTCGGGGACGTAGCGAAGGACGACGTCGTAACGCTTGCGCTCGAAGGCCCGCAAGAAGCCCGCGAGCGCCTGGCGCGGCGTGGCCTGGCTGTAGAGGTCGATCGCGGCGGCGTCGATGCGCCATTTGCCGTCTTCGTAGACGAGGAGCAGCTCGTCGCCGTTCGGCAAGCTCACGGTGGCCGTGACGAGCGGATCACTCGCGGGGCGCGAGACGGCGCGGGCGATCTCGATGACCTCGTCGGGGCTCTCCTTCACGGCGCGGCGAAACGCTTCGAGCGACATCGAGCGCTTCGCGTCGTCGGAGAGCAGGCGATAGGCCTCGTCGACGTGGCCTTCTTCGAGGGCGCGGGCGTAGGCGCGGAGCGTGTCGCTGGGCCCTTGCTGGACGAGGGTGCTCGAGCTGCAGGCCGTGCCGAGGAGCGCGAGGGCGACGAACCAGGCGGAGAGCTTCACGAGGCGGGCATAACACATCCTGGGCGCAGGAGCTTCGCCATGGGCGCGCGGGGCCGCTACGATGGCCGCCATGCCGCGTGCTAGCCGGGTCGAACGCGTGACCCACGAGACCCGCATCGCCGTCGAGGTCGAGCTGGACGGGACCGGAAAAAGCCGCATCACGACGCCGCTGCCGTTCCTCTCGCACATGCTCGATCAGATCGCTCGACATGGGCTCTTCGACCTGACCGTGGAGGCCCAAGGCGACGTGGAGATCGACGGGCACCACACGACCGAGGATCTCGGGATCGTGCTCGGCTCGGCCGTCGCGCAGGCGCTCGGGGACAAGGCCGGGATCACGCGTTACGGCGAGGCGACATTGCCGATGGACGAGGCGCTCGTGACGTGCGCGCTCGATCTCTCGGGTCGTCCGTATTTCGTGTTCCGCGTGCCCCTGCCGAAGGCGAAGGTCGGGACGTTCGACGTGGAGCTCGTCCCGGTGTTCTTCGAGGCCTTCGCCCGGTCGGCCCAGTGCAACTTGCACCTCAAAATGCACGAGGGCGAGAACCTGCACCACATCATCGAGATCAGCTTCAAGGCCTTCGCGAAGGCGCTGATGCGGGCGACGCGGATCGATCCGCGCGTGGCCGGCGTGCCGTCGACGAAAGGGAGCCTCTAGCCATGGCGCGGATCGTCGTCGTGGATCTCGGGATGGGGAACCTGCGCAGCGTGGAGCGGGCGATCACGCGCGCGGCCGAGGATCGCGGCGTGGCGAGCGAGGTCGTCCGCAGCGGGCGGGCCGAGGACGTGCTCGGCGCGGACAAGATCGTGGTGCCCGGGCAAGGCGCGTTCCGCGATTGCGCGGCCGCGCTCGCGGGCGAGCTCGGGGAGGCGCTGCGGGAGGCCATTCGTCGAGGCAAACCCTATCTCGGCATTTGCTTGGGGCTGCAGGCGCTGTTCGCGTCGAGCGAGGAGGCGCCGGGGGCCGCGGGGCTCGGCGTGTTTCGCGGCGCCGTGCGCAGGCTCGATCCCGGCGCGGGCGCGGACGCGGTGAAGATCCCGCACATCGGATGGAATCGGCTGGAGATGACGCGAACGCCCGAGGGCGCGCTCGGCGCGTGGGGCGCGGAGGCGCCGCACGTGTACTTCGTGCACAGCTATCACGCGGTGCCGGAGGACCCGTCGATCGTCGTGGCGACGGTGACGCACGGGCCGAACGTGGTCACGGCGGCGGTCGCGCGGGACAACGTGACGGCCGTGCAATTCCACCCCGAGAAGAGCCAGGGCGCAGGGCTCGTGCTGCTCGGGGCGTTCGTCGCGGCGTAACGATTACCGCTCGAAGAACATGGCGGTGAGGCGCGGATAGAGCTTCCGGACGCCGGGGACACTCGCGGCCACGGACGAGAGCACGTCCCAGTGATCTCGGTGGTAGACGACGACGCCGCTCTCCGCGCGGAACTCGCTCACGCCCGGGGCCGTGATCGTGAGGCCGAGGCGGCTCTCGATCGTCGCGGTCCACGAGAGCATGAAATGGGGCTCCTCGCCGACGAGCGCGAGGTCGTCGAAGCGCATTTCCCGGAGGCGCTTGAAGAGGTTCTCGTTGATGCGGAGGAAGCGGTCCTTGCCCGTGACGTCGTTGAAAGGATCCACGAAGCGGACGTCGGGCGCGTAGAGCGCGTCGAGGTCCGCGAGGATCTTCTCGCGGCGAATGTGGTAGGTGGCGAAGAGCGTGAGGATGCGCTCGGGCAGCGTGGGCATGCTGCCCGATATACCATTTCAGCTCACGCGATGATCTCGGTGAGCATGCCCTTCGGCAGCTCGGGGTCGCCGAAATCGTCGAGCGGGCCTCCCGCGGCGTTCTTGCAGCCGAGGGCGGCGCCGATCGTGCCGAGGAGGCGGCCGTTGTGAACGCCGTTCACGTCGACGTACTGGCCCGTCTTCAGGTAGCCGTTCGCGCCGCCCACGAGGACGTACGGGACGTCGGTGTACGAGTGGTACTTGTTGCCGAGATCGTTCAGCCAGACCGCGACGCCGAAATCGAGCAGCGATCCCGAGCCGAAATCGTAGGCCGCGAGTTTGTCGAGCAGGTACCTGAACATCCGCGCGTGGATGCGGTCGATCTCGTGGTGGAGCAGGTACGCGCCCTCGATCGGCGGGCCCTCGGAGCCGTCGCT
The DNA here is from genome assembly GCF_029946465.1 of Polyangium sorediatum. Lineage (NCBI taxonomy): Bacteria > Pseudomonadati > Myxococcota > Polyangiales > Polyangiaceae > Polyangium > Polyangium sorediatum. The sequence continues at coordinate 160,700 of NZ_JARZHI010000009.1, read as the reverse complement.
GTCGATGCGGTGCGAGATCTTGTGGAAGCTCTTTTGCCGGACGCCGTTGATGTAATACTCGGTGCTGTCGTTGCCGTCGCCGATCTGGATCGTCGCGGCGCGCGTCGTGCCGCACGCCATCGCGAGCGCGATGATGTCCATCTGCATCCGCGCGACCTTCTCCAGGTTGTCGTTCGCGCGTGCGTCCGGGCTCATCACCTCCATCGCCGCGACCTCTTCCTTCGTGAGCGCGCACTGGAGCCCGACCTCGAGGTCCCGGATCGACTGGAAATGCAGGTCCAATCGATCCCGGTCGGCCTTGCCGAGCTCCTTGCGCGACATGAGCGATTGCATCTGCTCACGCACGAGGTCGTTCACGCTCTTGCGTTGCGCGGCGAGCCGCTTCAGGACCTCGGGGTCGAGGTCCGAGAGGCCAAAGAGCGCCTTGTAGGCGTTGATCGGGTTGTGCTCGGCCGCGCGGATGACCTTCGCGTCGCGGTACGAGAGCACCTCGTTGATGTAGCCGGCCTTCTTGCCCGCATACAACGTGAGGGGCTCGACGCCTGCCGCGTTGAGCTCGCGCGCGATGCGATTGTCGATCGACTCGCCCATCGCCAAGGACTCGTTGCCGACCGGGTCCGTCGAGACCTTCTGCGCCGTGAGGCACTGGTTGCCGCCGCCGGAGTGGCCGCAGCCGTTGCCCGGGAACGCGAAGTTGATGCCCTTCACCAGGAGGAGGCGCGAGGCATATTCGCTCAGCTCGCTGACCGCACGATCACTCTCGGCCTTCATCGACTCGGTCGTGAGCGCGCCCGTCTGGCTCGGCCAGAACATCTCCGGCTCGTCGTTGGTCTGCTGCACGACGCCGTTCGCCTGGCGCATGAAGATCGCGAACGGAGGGACGTCGCCCGCGCCGGCCTCGGCCTTGCGCGGCGAGAAGCTCTCGAGGAACGGGAGCGCGAGGGAGACGCCGAAGAGACCTCGAAGCAAATGACGGCGATTCATTGCGCGACCTCCACAGGGCGGCGGGTCGAGAAGGCGTCGGAGGAGACGAGCTCGAGCAGGAGCTCCTTGACGGACATGCCGGTGCGCGAGGCCTCGCCGAGCTTCGCGATGAACTTGGCGTCCTCGACCTCGGCATCCCTGCCATAGGCGAACTCGAGCCAGTTCTTCGCGAAGCACTCGTTCGCCTCGCGGCTCTCCGCGAGCAGTTGGCTCCACGTGAGGGCGTCGCTGAAGTTCACCATGCCTCCGCCGAGCGGATACGCGTCCGCGGCGTCGACCGGGAAGCCGTTGTCCTCGGCCCGGTACCGGCCGATCGCGTCGTAGTTCTCGAACGCGAAGCCAGCCGGGTTGATGAGCGTGCCGTGGCACGAGGCGCCGCAGGTGCCCTTGCCCGTGTGGCTGGCGACGATCTCGCGCGTCGTCTTGCCCTCGACGGGCGGCAGCGGCGGGACGTTGTTCGGCGGCGGCGGCAAACGCGCGCAGAGGACACGCAGGTTCACGAAGACGCCGCGGTGGATCGGGTCGGACGCGCGGGCCGTGCCGTTCGCCGCGAGGAAGCCGGCGCGCGTGAGGATGCCGCTGCGTTTCTCGGGGTCGAGCTCGACCTTGCCGAACTCGGCGCCGTTCGGCGCGTCGACCTCGTAGATGCCCGCGAGCCTGTCGTTCACGAACGCGGTGCGCGAGGTGAGCAGCGCGGTCAGGCCACCCTCCTGCTCGAAGACCACGTCCTCGACGAAGAGCTCGGCCTCGCGGACGAGGTCTTTTCCGATCTCGGGGACGAACTCGGGGAAGACGGCGGGATCCTTGTAGAGATCCTCGAACTTCCGGAAGTCGAAGAGCTGGCGGTGGAACGCGAGGACGACGTCACGCGCCTGCGGATCCGCGAGCATGCGCTCGGCATGGGTGCGCAGGCCCTCCTGCGTGTCGAGCTCGCCCGCCGCGGCCGCCTCGAAGAGCACGTCGTCGGGCATCGTGTTCCAGAGGAGGTACGAGAGCCGCGCGGCGCGCTCGTAGGGGCCGAGCGGGATGAGGCCGTCGGGGCGCGGGGTGCGCGTGCCCTCGACGCGATAGATGAAATGCGGCGACTGGAAGAGGGCCGAGAGGACGTGCTCGACGCCGGCGAGGAAGGCGTCGCCGTCGATGAGGCTCGGGGCCTCGTTGAAGAGCGCGACGAGCTGGTTGATTTCCGGGGCCGTGAGGGGCCGGCGATACGCGCGCTTGCCGACGGTCTCGATGAAGGCGCGGGCGCGGGCCTCGTTCCCTTGTCCCTCGTCGGCCGGCACGAGCGCGTCGACCTTCGCGGGATCCGAGACGACCAGGGACGCGAGCTCCTCGGCGGCGCGCTGGTAATCGGCCCACAGGTTCGGCGTGACCGAAAGGACGGCCTCGTTGTTGTCGAAGACGCCGCCGAGCGGGTCACCGGTAAACGACGCCGAGAATCCAGGGGGCGCATCGAGGCGCAATACGTCGCGCACCGAGTTTTCCCACTGCGCGTGGGTCAAGCGCGGGAAGGCGCTGCGCTCGGGTATCGATTGAACGGCTGCTTGATCCTCCGACGAGCCGCCGATCGTCCCGACGCACGCGGGCAAGAGACAAGCGAGGACGAGCGCTCCGGCGCGCAGGAGCGTCGGAATGCGGCGCATGACGGAGGAAGGGGCGCTAAGAATCTCCATGCCGGCCACCTCCAGGGCTTTGGCAACCCCGGTGGTATGCCGGGCCTCCACGGGCGTCAACGCGTTAAGCAAGCGTCCGATCCCAGGATCCGCCGATTCTCTTGGACCTCACACGAATTTCGCAATGGCAAAGGATTTTGCTGCCGAGGACGTCCTTGCGGAGGTCTTTACCCCCGGGCGCGGGCCCCTGTAGGCTCACGCCGTGCTTTTGATGAACGCGGTGCCGCGAAGGGCGGCGAATCGCTCGCGATCCACGCGAACGGCGGCGTGGGCCTTCGCGCTGGTGACGCGCCTCGTGGCGCCCCTCCTCGGCTTCGTGGCCGCGAGCGCGCCGGCCTCGGCCTCGGCCGCGGAGCCTGCGGCGAAGAAGATCTTGGCCGTGCACGTGGAGGGCCCGGACGCAGGCTCGGTGCGCGGGGACATCGAGGCCGTGCTCCCCGATCGGATCGTCGTCGCCACGACGAAGGAGTTTTCCGCAGCGCTGCGCAAGGCGGGCCAGTCGAAGCCGCTCGGCGCCGCGATGACGAACCCGAAGCAGCGTGATCGGCTCGTGCCTCGCGTGCAGCAAGCGGCGTCGATCCTCGACGCGGGCGCGGTGCTCGTGGGCATCGTGCAGAAGGCGCGCGGCGAGACGCGCGTGCACCTCGTGTGGGTGAACGCCGAGGATGACGCGACGCCGGTGGACACGGCGGTCTCGCTGAAGGGCTCCGAGGACGAACGGAGGAAGGCGATCGCCGCGGCGATCACGAGCGCGGTCGAGACGTACGCGCCGCCGCCGCCGCCCGAGCCGAAGGACACGGAGGCGCCTCCGCCGGCCGAGACGAAGCCGAAGGAGGAGGAGCCTCCGGCGCGGGTGCGGCATCAGGCGGGCTCGTCGATCGTGTCGGCGGAGGTCGGCTTCGAGATCGGCGGGCGCGTGTTCACGTACTCGGACGGGATCTCGGGGAACCTACGGCGCTACGACGTGTACGGCGCGCCCGTGGGAGCCGTGTCGGTCGAGGTGTTCCCGGCGGCGATGACCACGGTGCCGGTGCTGCGGGATCTCGGGCTCTCGCTCGGGTATGCACGCGCGTTCGGGTTGCAGTCCGCGACGGAGGGCGGCGAGCCGGTGGACACGGTCTACCAGCGGGTCACGGCGGCGCTGAAGGTCCGGATTCCGCTCTCTCGTCCGACGGGGCCGGTGATTGGCGTGCTCGGCGGCGTCCGCTGGCAGACGTTCGCGATCGACGCGCCCGGCGCGCTCGGCAGCCAGGTGGCGAATGTGGACTACCTGGCGATCCGCGCGGGCGTCGACGGGTGGATCCCGATCGGGCCGGTGGCGGCGATCCTCGGCTTCGAGTGGCTCGAGCCGCTCACGACGGGCGTGGTGTACGATCGTTTCTCGGGGGCGAAGGTGCACGGGATCACGGCGGCGGCGGGGCTCGCCGTGCGCTTCGAGACGGGGCTGCAGGTTCGATTGACCGGCCACTACGATCGGTTCTTCTCGGACTTCGATCCCGTGCTCGGCGACGCGTTCGTGGCGGGCGGCGCGCTCGATCAGTTCTTCGGCGTCCGGCTCGGCCTGGCTTACATGGATTGAGGACACGATGATGAACGCGCGCTTCTTCCGTATCTGCGTCGCGGCGCTCTCCGCCCCCTTCGTCGTCGCGCTCGCGGCTGGTTGTCCGGGTACGCTGACCGAGGAGGAGAAGGCGATCTTCCAGGGCGGCGGCGCCTGCCCGGATGTGCCTGCGATGCTCGCGGCGAAATGCGGCACGGCGAACTGCCATGCGGCCGGCACGACGACGGTGGACCTGGCCTCGCCGAACGTCGAGTCGCGGCTCGTGAGCGTCGCGGGGACCGAGTCTTGCGGGAGCGTGATCCTGGCGAACCCGATCGATGCGGCGGGCAGCCTGATCTACGCGAAGCTCGTGGATCCGCCGCCGTGCGGGCTGAAGATGCCGCTCGGCGGATCGATGAGTGATCTCGAGATCAACTGCGTGAAGCTCTGGATCGAGAGCCTCGATCCAAACGCGGGCCCGGGCTCCGGCGGCGCCGGTGGCATGGGCGGCGCCGGTGGCATGGGCGGCGCCGGCGGCATGGGCGGCGCCGGCGGCATGGGCGGGACGTAACACACGCGCGCACGCGACCTGGAGACGCCCGCGCGCGACTTGAAGACGCGTGCGCGTGACGAAACACACGTGCGCACGCGACTCGGAGACGCGTGCACGCGACCTAAAGACGCGCGTTCGTGATGAGGGACACGCGCGCACGCAACGTGGAGACGTGTGCGCACGACTTGGAGACGCGTGCACGCGACCTAAAGACGCGTGCACGCGACCTAAAGACGCGTGTTCGTGATGCGGAACACGCGCGCACGCACCTTCGAGGCGCGTGCACGCGACCTGGAGACGTGTGCACGCGACCTGGAGACGCGCGCTCGCGCCTGGGCCTCGCGCCTAAGACAGCACCTTCGCGGCGGGCCGTCGGATCAAGACGAACGGCTGCACGATGGCCGCGAGGAAGCGCGTGCTCGCGTCGAGCGACCAGCGCGTGAGATCCTCGGTGGTGGGCTTCTGGAGCTTCCCTGCGCGGATCCACGCGTCGACGGTGGGCACGTCGTTCTTCGCGAGGGCCACGCCGACGTCGAGCAGATCGAGCGCGTCGTCGACGATGATGACGGCGTCGCGCGCGAGGTGCGCGCGGAGGTCGCTCCAGTGGACGTCTCCGAGGGTCTCGGCGATTCGTTCCCGCATGATGCGCGAGAGCCTAGCTTTTCCTCGAGCCGGTTCCATCGTAGGCCTCGGCTCGTGATGTGGATCCTCCCTGCGATCGATCTCTTCGAGGGCAAGGCGGTCCGCCTGCATCAAGGGCGGTACGACGCTGTCACCATCTACGACACGGATCCCGTGGGCCTCGCGGCAGGGCTCAAGGGCAAGGTCGACGCGCTTCACGTGGTCGATCTGGAGGGCGCGCGGGAAGGTCGGCCCGTGCAGAAGGAGCTCGTCCGCGCGGTCGTGCAGGCGTTCGGCCCGGGGGTGGAGGTCGGCGGTGGGGTGCGCTCGGCCGAGACGGCGGAGGCGTATCTCGCGCTCGGGGCAGACAAGGTCGTGCTTGGGACGGCCGCGATCCAGGATCTCGGGATGGTCCGCGCGCTCGCGGCGGCGCACCCGGGGCGCGTGGTCGTCGCGCTCGATGCGAAGGACGGGTTCGTCGCGGTGGAGGGGTGGGTGCGGACGTCGACCCGCACGGCGCTCGACGTCGCGCGTGATCTCGCGGGCGCGCCCGTGGCTGCACTGCTCTACACGGACGTGGCGCGGGACGGCACGCAGGTGGGGCCGAACGTCACGGCGACGGCGGCGCTCGCCGAGAGGGGAGGGTTTCCCGTGATCGCGTCGGGCGGCGTGGGCAGCCTCGAGCACATTCGCGCGCTCGCGCGTGTCCCGGGCGTGTCCGCCGCGATCGTGGGGCGCGCGCTCTATGAGCGCGTTTTCACGCTGGAAGAGGCCCTCGCGGCGGCGGCCTCCGTTCCCTGACGCACCCGGTTCGGGAGGTGAAACGCCGCGCGCGCCCTTTTCCCGCGGCGATCATCGTGTACCCTGCGCGCCGTGGCCGACCGAGCATCCCCGCCGCGCCCTCCCTCGGGTGATCCCGGGGAAGACTTCCTCTTCCACCTGTATCGTGGTGGCGAGCTGCTGCAGGACAACCGCGTCGTGGAGGCGCGGGTCGAGCTGGAGCAGGCGCTCGAGCTCTCGCCCGCGGATCCGAAGGGCCAGGACCTGCTCGGCGTCGTCTACTTCCGGCTCGGCCTCTACCCGCGGGCCATCGCCATCTACGAGAAGCTCGTCCAGGCCTACCCGGAGTCCCTCGAGCCGCGCGTGAACCTCGCGCTCTGCTTCTTGAAGACGGGGCAACCCGCGCGGGCGCGGCAGGAGCTCGAACGGGTGGTCGCGCAGCAGGCGGGGCACCAGCGCGCGTGGGGGTACCTCGGCCTCGCGCATCAGGCGCTCGGCGACGCGGATCGCGCGCTCCACGCGTTCACGCGCGGCGGTCACGAGGCGATGGCGCGTCGGATCATGGACGCGACGGGGATGACGCTGAACGGGCAACGCAAGCCCTCGCTCCCGCCGGGATCGTTCCAGGAGCTCGATCGCACGATGGACCTCACGCCGTCGAGCGCGCTGCCGCAGTCGATCTCGGCGGGCTGGGACGCTCTCCTCGCCGCCGCGGATGCGGGGCCGCCGCGCGCCACGCCGACGGCGACCACGACGGCGACCCACGCGGCGAAGTCCGACTCGCCGCCGCGCGGCCCGCTCTCGCCGACCGATCTCGGCCGGCGCCACACGCTCACGTTCCCCGCGGAGGGGAAGATCGCGGCGCACCCGGGTGGCGTCTTGCTCGTCGCGGCGACGAGCGGGTTTGCCGTGCGGCCCTCGCTCGTCCGCTCGATGGCCTACACGAGCGGCCCGCGCCACAAGCCGATGATGCGGAGGATGCGCGGGAAGTCGCTGGAGGAGCCGCTCGGCGGCGAGGGCGACGGGCTCGTCGAGCTCGAAGGGCGCGGGGATCTCGTCCTCGCGCCGCCGCCGGAGCACGAGCTCGTGCCGATCAGCCTGGAAGAAGAGCCGCTTTACCTGCGCGAGGATCTGCTCGGTGGCTTCGAAGGGGCGATGAGCTACGAGAACGGCCGCATGCCTGTGGGGGACGGCGAGGCGGTCGGGATGGTGCAGCTCCGCGGCCCGGGGACGCTCGTGGCGCGGCTCAAGGGGCCGATGCTCGCGCTCGACGTCCGTGAGGGCAAAAGCACGGCGCTGCACGCGCCGAGCGTCCTCGGCTGGATGGGGCGCGTGATTCCGCGGGCGCTCCCGCCGAGCGAGGCGCCGGCCGGGGTGAAGAGTTTGGTCGTCTTCTCGGGCGAGGGCACGGTGCTGCTCCATGGTCGCTAGCGGCTCGAAGGTGGACAAGGCGTCGCTCCGGAAGATCAAGGCGGCGCGGCGCAAGACGCTCTGGGAGGACGCGCGGAACGTCCCGAACCTCCTGACGTTCGCCCGGATCATCATGATCCCGGTCGTGCTCATCCTGCTCGGGCGCGGCAGCCCGCACGACTGCTTCTGGGCCGCGGGGGTCTACGCGCTCGCGGCGATCACGGACATGCTCGATGGCTGGCTCGCGCGGCGGCAAGGCCTCGTCAGCGTGCTCGGCAAGTTCCTCGATCCGCTCGCGGACAAACTCATCGTCACGGGCACGCTGGTCTGGCTCGTCCCGATGGGGCGCATCTCGGCGTGGGCGGTGGTGCTCTTGATCTCGCGCGAGATCACGATCACGGCCCTGCGCTCGATCGCCTCGTCCGAGGGCATCATCATCGCCGCGGGCGAGGGCGGCAAGACGAAGACGGCGCTGCAGATGATCGGGATCGTGTGCCTGATCCTCGGCTACCCCTACGGGTTCACGATCGGCATCTTCGACTTCGGGGTCGTCGATCTGGTGCACGTCGGGCGGCTCTTGATCTACACGTCGCTCGTCTTTTCGCTCTGGAGCGCGGGCCGGTACATGAGCCTCTTCGTGGATGCGATCGACGCGAAGAACAAGGCGGCGTACGAGGGACCGGAGCAGGCGCGGGAAAAATGATAAGAGAGCCGGCGTGATTTCACGCCGTATCTTCCCGGGGTTCGTCCTGGTCACGCTCGCCGCGGGCCTCGCCTTCGCCGCGTGTTCGAACCAGAGCGTCGGTCAGGCTTGCAGCATCGACAACAACAACAGCGACTGCGAGGACGGCCTCGTATGCGTGTCGAAGACCGAGCTACTCGGGTCCTCGGACATCTGCTGCCCGCCGACGGGCAGTGACGAGCCCGCATGCACGCCCGGGGCGCTCACCGGCGGCGTCGGCGGCGCAGGCGGCGCGGGCGGAGGCACCGGAGGCACCGGCGGTACGGGCGGCACCGGCGGCATGGCCAGCGGCACGGGTGGCATGGCCAGCGGCACCGGCGGCATGGCCAGCGGCACCGGCGGCGCCGGAGGCACGGGCGGGATGGGCGGCGCCGGGGGCAGCGGAGGCTGAGTCCCCGCGCGTGCCGACGTGACCGAACCTCAAGATTCGCCGTTCGCCCCGGGTGATCTCGACACGCTCGCGGGCGCGCCGGGGCCGATCCGCGTGGCGGGCCGCGTCCTCGACGTCGTGGGCGACGAGATCGTCCTCGCCGACGCGTTCGCGCGCGTGACGATCACGCTCGCGGAGGGCTCTCTCGCACCGGCGGATCTCGCGATCGTCGAGGCCTCGTTCGTCGCGGGGAAGCTCGCCGGGGGCCGCGTGATCGAGCGGCACACGCCGCACACGCCGAACGTCTCGCGGGGCGCGGCGAGCGAGGCGCCGGCGACGGAGACCGAGCGTCTCGTGTTTCGCGGCGTGGGGCGCGCGCTCCGGGCACGTGCGGAGGCGCTCGCCGAGGTGCGATCGTTCTTCGTGCGCCGGGGATTTCTGGAGGTCGAGACGCCCTCGATGGTCCCCTGCCCCGGCCTCGATTTGCACCTCGATGCGTTCGGAGTGGAGGGTAGTCCCGAAGGTCGCCCGCTCTGGCTCATCACGTCGCCCGAGTACCAGATGAAGCGCCTGCTCGCGGGCGGCGTGCCGCGCTGTTTTCAGCTCGCGCGGTGTTATCGCCGCGGCGAGATCGGCAGCCGCCACAACCCCGAGTTCACGATGCTCGAGTGGTACCGGGCGTTCGCGTCGATGGACGCGGTCGTCGCGGATACGGAGGAGCTCGTCCGGTCGGTCGTCTCGAAGCTCGCGGGGACACACGTGATCGAGGTCGAGGGGACACGCGTGGATCTTGCGGCGCCGTTCGAGCGGATCTCCGTCGGCGAGGCGTTCGCGCGTTACGCGGGCACGAGCGCGGACGAGGCGATCACGATGGCGAGCGAGGACGAGGACCGCTTCTTTCGGTTGCTCGTCGAGCACGTCGAGCCGAGCCTCGCGCGCCTCGGCCGGCCGGTCTTCCTCGTGGAGTACCCGGCCCCGTTCGCGTCGCTCGCGCGCCTCTGCCCGAACGATCCGCGTGTCGCCGAGCGCTTCGAGCTCTACGTGGGCAGCGTGGAGGTGTGCAACGGCTTCGGCGAGCTGACGGATCCGGTCGAGCAGCGCGCGCGCTTCGAACGGGATCAGGCGCAGCGGCGCGCCGAGGGCAAACCCGTGTATCCGATCGACGAGCGTTTCCTCGCGGCGCTCACGGAGGGCATGCCGCCCGCGGCCGGCAACGCGCTCGGGATCGATCGGCTGATCGCGCTCGGCCTCGGCGCGCGCGCGATCGGCGACGTCACGGCCTTCCCGTACGCCTGGTTGTGAAGACGTCCGCGCCGAGCCAAGAGGCGCTCGCCGCGCTCGAAGGCAAATACGCCGAGATCGCGGAGCTCCGGCGCGCCCGGGATCGCGGCGAGCCCCTACCCGCACGGGCCGTGTTCAAGGCGCTCGCCGAGCGCTTCCCGGGCGCGCTGCACGAGCTCGACACGCTGCCGCTCGACGTCGTCGACGCGCGCCTCGCCGCGCTCCGGGCGGCCCGCGCGGGCGGCGCGATCGAGCCGTGGATGGCGTGGATGGCGAGCTACCACGCGCTCCTCCGCGCGGGCCTGCATCTCCGGATCCGCACGACGAAGGACCGCGCGCGTGGCCACGAACGGGCGAGCGAGCTCGCGGCGGACGCCTCGGCGCACGCGGGCATCACGATCGACGTGACGTTCGTGCACGCCGCGCTTCGGCCGCCGAAAGGCCGGCTCGTCGGCGTCGTGTACACGCGCCTCGAAGCCCTCTTCGGCGAGCCGGCCGCGTCGATCCGCGCGACGCTCTTCCCGCGGCTCCGGGATCGCTCCGCCCCGGAGACCTCGGGCGACGACGAGGCGTGATAGCCTCGGCGCGATGAGCGAGCCGGCCGAGAACCTCTACGCTGCTCCCGAGGCGGCCGCTCCGCCGAAGCCACGCGGCAAGACGCTCGCGGACAGCCGGATCCTCCGCTTCGTCTTCTTCGGCTTGATGTACTTCGCGCAGGGGATCCCCTGGGGGTTTCTCGCGGGTGGCTATCGCGTCTTCCTGATCGATCGCGGGCTCAGCAACGAGGCGCTCGGCACGGTCATGGGGATCGCCTACTTGCCCTGGAGCTTCAAGGTCTTCCTCGGGCCGCTGCTCGATCGGTACCGCGGCGGCCGGTTCGGCCGGCGGCGCCCGTTCATCCTCCTCGCCGAGCTCCTGATGGGGCTGCCGCTGCTCGCGCTCGCCGCCGCGGATCCGAACCGACTCGGCGTGATCAACGTGCTCTTGTTCGTCCACAACTCGTTCGCCGCGCTCCAGGACGTGGCGTCGGACGGGCTCGCGGTGGACATCCTGCCGGCCGACGAGACCGGACGCGCCAACAGCATCATGTGGGCCGCGAAGATCATCGGCGTCGCGATCGGCGCCGGCGGTGCGAAGCTCGCGAAGCACATCGGATGGGAAGCCACGTTCGTCACGATGGCCCTGCCGGTGTGGGTGATCATGCTGGTGCCGCTGCTCGTGCGGGAGCGACCTCGCAGCGAGAGCGCCGAGCTCGCGCCGGAGGGCAAGCGGCTGAACGTGAAGGAGCTCGTCCGTACGCTGCGGTTCTGGCCGGGGCTCGGGGGGTTCCTCATCGGCTTCTGCGCGCCGGCCGGGTTCGCGCTCGTCGGCACCTTCACGACGCGCCTCTACCGCAAGGACCTCGGGCTCTCCGAGGAGGCGCTCTGGGCGCTCAGCACCTTCGACGCGCCCGCGGGCGTCGTGGGCTCGCTCGTCGGGGGCGCGCTCGCGGATCGCTTCGGCAAGCGGAGCATCATGGCCGTGAGCATGCTCCTCATCGGGCTCGTGATGGCGATCTTCGGGGCGCACCCGGAGCTCTGGCCGCGGTTCGGCTTCCTCGTCGCGTACCAGGTGGCGCACCAGTTCGCGTACTGCATGTACAGCGCGGCGACGCTCGGCTTCTTCATGACGATCTCGAACCCGGCGCTCGGCGCGACCCATTTCACGGCCTACATGGCCATGACGAACCTCTGCTACTCGTTCACGGCGTGGTACGGCGGATGGTTGGCAGATCGCATGGGGTATTCGCGCGCGATCCTCATCGCCGCGTTCGTCCAGGTCGTGGCGATCCCGCTCTTGCTCCTCTGCAATCCCAAGAAGGCCGAGGCTTACTTCCGCGGGGAAAAAGACGCACAGACTGCAACGCCGGCGTGAGTTCCACGGCGCGTGTTTTCCCGTCGAGAGCACACTCGGCGAACAATTCCTACGTCACGTGAACGGACACATTTCGTAACGATTCGGTCGTTGCGGCGAGGCATTCGCCGGCCTACATCGATGCCTCACGCAGGACGGACAATCGTTCGAGGTGAAACGAATGCGTAGACGATGGACGTGGCTGTGCGCCGCGACGCTCTCCGGAGCCGCGCTCGCGGCCGGGTGCGGCGGAGCGGACGAGGATCTCGGGCTCAGCTCGGGCCCAGGCGTCGGGGGCGGCGCAGGACAAGGCGGCGCGGGACAGGGCGGAGCCGCGCAAGGCGGCTCGGGGCAAGGCGGCGGCGGGCCCACGGGCCCCGTCGATCTGCGCGCCGACGTGAACCGCAACGGCACGATCGATTTCAACGATCCGACGGAGGATCAAGGCGAGGACACGTGGGACGCCGCGCACGGCGCGATCTTCCTCGCCAACATCGACGACGATGAGGACCAGTGCCCCGCGGGCGGTCAGAACGACGCGCAGCTCATCGGGTGCAACGACGCCGCCGATACGGTGGTGAACGGCGAGGAGGATCTCGCCGACCTCGCGCGGATCGTGGCCGCGCCGTGGCCGGCGGCCTACGCCGACGCCACGGGCACGATCACGGTGAGCGCGCCGGAGCAGGTGCGGCTCTTCCGGAAGACAGAAGCCGGCGCGTTCGAGTTCTTCGATCCCGCGACGAAGCTCGGCCAGGCGGATCTCGCGGCCGGCGTCGAGCTGGCGATCGAGGCGCGCGACATCACGCGCGATACGGCCGTGTGGGACGGGTTCGTCGACGTCTCGCTGACGGTGACGGGCACCGATCCCTCGGGCGCGCCGATGCCGGAGGAGAAGGACTCCGTGCGGCTCCGCGTGGCGCCGGTGCTCTTCCGCCACCACCTCCACCCGGCGCGCACGATCTACGCAGCGAACGTCCAGGGAGAGGCCTCGTCGACCGCGTTCCGCAACGACCTGAAGGCGGCCATGCAGACCGCAGGTCTCTCCGAGCCGCTCTACGAGTACGCGAACTCGGATCAGTGGACGCAGGACTACTTCGAGACCGCGTACACCTCGATGCCCGGCGCGGGCGGCAAGCAACACGTGATGCACGTGAACGTCCGCTCGGCGAACCACACGGGCAGCCTGCGCAGCGCCGGGCGGATCGTGTTCGCGCTCCGCGGCAAGGACATCGGCGCCCTCGCGCAGTTCGATCCGCAGCACTCGAACGGGATGGATTCGCTGAACTCGTTCGGGAACCTGGAGACGGTGCCGCCCTACACCCACGACGGGAAGAGCTACCCGAACGGGCGGGTGCTGCGCGGCTCGACGCCCACGTACTATCCGGACAAGAGCTTCGATCGCATGGTGAGCGCGCAGAACGCGCAGCCCATCATCAACATCAGCACGGAGTGGCTGCTGGTCGGGCACGTCGACGAGACGACGACGTTCGTCAAAGCCAACACGCCGCGCGGCTGGGCGCTCGGCCTGAACGACGCGGGGCTCGCGAAGTCGATGCTCGAGGAAGCAAAGGCGGCCGGCCACGGCAGCGTGCGCATGTTCATCGGCAAATACTGGTGGGGGAACTCGCCCGCGGAGGTCACGATCGACGAGGTGCTGAACGACCCCGACGTGATGAACGAGAGCGCGTCGTCCGCGGTCGAGGTCGCTGAGCAGCTCGAGGTGCTGAAGCAGGAGACGGGCATCACGGACGCCGAGATCATCCGCATCCCGTTCTTGCATCAGCCGGCGCAGGGCTACTCGGTCGCCTACCAGCCGGGCACGGTGAACGGCATCTACCTCTCGGACACGGTCTTCGGCCCGCCGAAGCCACACGGCCCGAACATCAACGGTCAGGACATCTTCGAGGCGCAGCTCGTCGAGGCCTTCAAGCCCTACGGCATCACGGTGAGCTTCATCGAGAACTGGAACCTCTATCACCGCAACGACGGAGAGGTGCATTGCGGGTCGAACACGACGCGGGTCGTGCCGGAAGCGAACCCCTGGTGGGAAGGTGCTCTATGAAGGCAAAACGTATCCTGGGGATCAGCCTGGTCGCAGCAGGTCTCATGCTCTCGGCGTTCACGGGAGCGGCGAACGCGGCCGATGGCGTGTGGATCGGGCCGGAGCGGCTCGCCGCGCAGGATCGGGCGACGCTCGTCCAGGCGATCGGCGTCGCGCGCCGCGAGAACCCGGCCGCCTTCGACACGCTCGCGCGGCTGCGGGAAGACATGCCCGCCCTCGACGCGCAGAAGCGCGGTCGTTATGTGCCTGTCGCAGCCATCCTGAAGGGCCTCGGCAAGGACGCGCTCCTGCCGATGCTGAACGAGCTCGCGATCGAGGCAAAGCCCCGCGGCGACATGCCCGACGACGCATGGCACGCATGGCGCGTAGGCCTCGTGGAAGCCGTCGGCTCGCTCCGAGACGGCCGCGCCGCGCCGGTGCTCTTCGCGATCATCGACACGACCGAGATGCACACGGATCTCGTGCGCGCCGCGGCCTCGGCGCTGGGCAAGCTCGGCACGGACGCAGCCGCGCAGAAGCTCGTGGCCCTGGCGAAAAAAGAAGGCCCGAAGCAGAAGGGCGTGCTCGCAGGGATGGGCGACTGCCGAAGGCTCGTGGTGGCCGAGGCGCTCGCCTCCACGCTGCTCGCGCACCCAGACGCAGAGACCGCGATCCTCGTAGCCCGATCCCTCGGCGACGTAGGCTCGGCCTGGGCCTGGAAGACGCCCATCATCGCAGCAAGCGGTGAAGAAGCCGTCGTACGCGCGACCGCAGCACGCGCACTCGTGGCCTCGTACCTGCGCTACGAAGGCGACGCACGCGTGGCCATCACAAAAGCCGTGCTGATGGTGGATCACGCATCAACGCCGGACCTCGCGGAAGCCGCCAAGCGCGGCGCTCGCCCGGGAGATCAAGCGGCACTCGACGCGCTGGTCGAGCGGTTCCGGAACAGCCCGCTCCGGCGCTGAACGACCCCTGGGGCCGCTGCGCTGGGGCGTTGCCCCAGACCCCACCCGGGGCTGTCCGCCCCGGGACCCGGACCAGGCACGGCCTGGACCGAGGGTGGAAGAACTGCGCGATGCGCAGTTCTTCCAACGGGCCGGTGGCAAGACCATGGACGTGTGTGTCGAGCTGGCGACGGGCACGTTGCCGGTCGAGCCGTCAGCGCTGCTGTCTCGATGGGCAGGGTCGCCTGTGGTCTTGACCCTGGCTGTTCGATGAACTGCGCATCGCGCAGTTCATCGACCCGGGTCCAGCGCCTCGCTGGTCCGGGTCCAGGGGTGGACAACCCCGGGGTTTGGGGCGTAGCTCGGCTTGCCGAGCGCAGCCCCATCGTTGAACAGACGGGGCCCGGGGTGAAACCCCGGCGCGGCGCCCCTCCTCGGCGCGGCGCTACACGCCTTGCGTGTCCGCGCCCCAGATCACCTTGTGGAGCTGGACCTGTACGCGCACGAGCAGGGCGTCTTCGAGGACCCAGGCCACGAGATCTTTTGGCGAGAGCTTGCCCCACACGGCGGAGGCGAGCAGCGTGCAGCCGAGCTGTGCGAGCTCGCGCTCGTGGATCACGCTGCGCATCCACTCGTAGTCGACGCGATCGGAGAGCACGAACTTGATCTCGTCGCGTGGGGTGATGTGCGTGAGGTTCGACCAGCGGTTGCGGTGGGACTCGCCGCTGCCGGGGGCTTTGAGGTCCATGATCTTGTGGACGCGGGGATCGACGCGGGAGACGTCGGCTTCGCCGCTCGTCTCTACGAGGACCGTACGTCCTGCGTCGCAGAGATCTTGTAGGAGCGGGATGGCGCCGGGTTGCAGGAGGGGCTCGCCGCCTGTGAGCTCGACGAGCGGCGTGCCGAAGGCGAGCGCCTTCTCTCGCACCTCGCTGCGTGGCATTCGTTTTCCGCCGTAGAAGGCTTGGGTCGTGTCGCACCAGGCGCAACGCAGGTTGCAGCCGGTCAGACGCACGAACGTGCACGGCAGCCCGGCGAACGTCGATTCGCCTTGGATGCTCGAATAAATCTCGTGGATGACGAGGGTGTCTTCCTTCACGGCCGGGGGGGACGTTCTTACCCCGCGGCTTCGCCGGCGCCAGGCCCGCGGCGAATCCGCGCGCCTGGCGAGCCGAGGGGGCCGTGTGTCGTGACGCTCCCGGAGCCGATCCGGTGCTTGGTACCGTCGCTCCCGATCACGCGGAGGTAGCCCTCGGGATCGATGCCTGCGGCTGTGCCCGAGACTCCCGAGACGTCGAGGGGGACCCCGCGGAGCACGTCGCGGTCCTCCAGCTCGGCGAGGAAGGGGCCGAGCCCGTGGGCTTCGAACATGCGCGCGACGTGGCCGATCTCTGCGAGCAGACGTGCGGCGATCGATGACCGGTCGAGGCTACGTCCGCCGAGCGCGTGGAGGGACGTCGCGCGGGGGGCGAGCTCCTCCGGGAACGAGGCGGCGTGCACGTTGAGCCCGATGCCTGCGATGACGGCGTCGATCTTGCCGCCGCGCAGGGCGGTCTCGACGAGCAACCCCGCGAGCTTCTTGCCGTCCACGAGCACGTCGTTCGGCCACTTGACGCCGGCGTGCGCGACGCTTGTTGCGCTCGACCCGAGCACCTCGTCGACGACGCGCGCGACGCAGACGCCGAGGACGAGCGCGAGTGGGGGCAACGCCTGCGGGGCGAGCTTGGGGCGAAGGACGACGGAGAGGTAGAGGTTTTCCCCGGCCGGCGAGTGCCAGCGGTGGCCGCTGCGGCCGCGGCCCTGGGTCTGCGCGTCGGCGAGGAAGGCGGAGCCGTGGGGCGCGCCTCCGGCTGCGGCGCGGCGCGCGTCGTCGTTCGTCGAGGCGGTCACGGAGGCGACGACGACGGGCCGGCCGATGCTCGCGCCGAGCCGTTCGAGCTCGGCTTCGATGCGGAGAGGATCGAGGTCGCTCAAAGCTGGAAGTCGAGCCCGATGTCGGCCGCGGGCGCCGAGTGCGTGAGAGCGCCGACGCTGATCACGTCGACGCCGGCGAGCGCCAGCTCCGTGATGCGCTCGAGCGTGATGCCACCGGAGGCTTCGAGGATCGGCCGCGGCGACAGGTCTTTTGCGCGCGCGACGGCGCGGGTGACGTCGTCGGTCGAGAAGTTGTCGAGCAGGATGATGTCCGCGCCCGCTGCGATCGCCTCTTCGAGCTGCATGAGCGAGTCGACCTCGACCTCGATGCGCGACGTGTGCGGGGCGTGCGCCCGCGCGCGCTCGACGGCGCGCGAGATGCCGCCGGCTGCGATGATGTGGTTGTCCTTGATCATCACGGCGCTGCCGAGGTCGTTGCGGTGGTTGATTCCGCCCCCCATGCGGACGGCGTAGCGCTCGAGCACGCGCAGGCCCGGCGTGGTCTTGCGCGTGTCGGTGATGCGCGTCCGCGCGCCCTTCGGGACCGCGTCGACGTAGCGGCGCGTGACCGTCGCGATGCCCGTCATGCGCTGCACGAGGTTCAGCGCCGTCCGCTCCGACGCGAGCACGGCGCGGGCCGGCCCGCGCACGCGCCAGAGCGTCGTGCCGGCGGGCGCTTCTTTCCCGTCGGGCACGAGCGTCTCCACCATGCAGCGCGGATCGACGCGCGTGAACACGCGACGAAAGACCTCCGCGCCGCAGGCGATGACGGCCTTGCGCGCGACGGCGGCGGCGTGGCTTTGCGTCTCTGCGTCGACGCAGGCCTCGCCGGAGAGATCACCACCGGCGAGGTCTTCTTCGAGCGCGCGATCGACGATGGCGTCGAGCAGGGGGGGAGCGATCATCGGGCTCTTCTTACCACCGGAGCACGGCCGCGCCCCAGGTGTAGCCGCTGCCGAAGGCGGCCGTCAGCACGGTCGTGCCTTCCTTGATGCGGCCCTCGGCGACGGACTCGCTGAGGCCGATCGGGATCGTCGCGGCCGTCGTGTTGCCGTACCGCTCGATGTTGTGGACGACCTTCTCCTGCGGCAAACCGAGCTTGTCGGCCACGTACTGGTTGATGCGCATGTTCGCCTGGTGCGGGACGAACAGGTCGATGGTGCTGATGTCGATGCCGGCCGCGGCGAGCGCCTCGCGGCTCACCTCGGGCATCTTCTCGGTGGCCCAGCGGAAGACCTGCTTGCCGATCATCTTCGGGTACTGCTCGCCCTTGTCGAGCATCTCGTACGTGATGCGCGGGATGTGCTTCGACGCGGGCGCGGGGATCCAGAGATCCTTCGCGCCCGTCCCATCGGCGTGCAGGTGGATCGAGACGAGGCCACGATCGTCCGACGGGCTCGGGCCCACGAGGGCCGCGCCCGCGCCGTCGCCGAAAAGCACGGCCACGTCGCGGCCGCGCTCGGTGAACTCCACGCCCGTCGAGTGCACCTCGGCGCCCACGACGAGGATGTTCTTGTACGCCCCGACGCGCACCCACGCGTCCGCGACGCTGAGCCCGTAGAGGAAGCCCGAGCACTGGTTGCGCACGTCGAGCGCGGGCACGCCGGGCAGGCCGAGCTTCTCGCCGAGGAAGCAACCCGAGCCGGGGAAGAAGTGATCCGGGCTGAGGGTCGCGAAGATGATCATGTCGACGTCGGAGACCTTCCGACCGGCGCGCTCGAGGGCCATGTGCACGGCCGGCACGGCGAGGTCGCTCGCGCCGATGCCGTCGTGCTCGATGAAGCGGCGCTCCTTGATCCCCGTGCGCTGCTGGATCCACTCGTCGCTCGTCGGCATCATGCGAGCGAGGTCGTCGTTGGTCACCACCTTGGTCGGCACGTAATGGCCGACGCCCAGAATCGCTGAACGCATGCCTGCGCTCGTAATGCGACTCGGCCGGGTATCAAAGGCATAACGACCGACACGGTGCGTCAGCGGACGAACTACGTCCGACCGAGCGGGCACGGCATTGAACCGCGAATGATTTTTTGCGGCGCCGCGTTCGCTTCGTCGCTCCATTTCGCGGCTGTTCTCGGTCATGCTCGGGCGGCTCCGGGAGGAAAGCGACGAACGATGGAAGGACGCGAGGCGAAGGTACGAGAACGAGAGCAGCTCCGGCGCGAGCGCGCGGAGCTCGGGGCGGCGGGTCTGGGGCGCGAGCTCCGCGTGCCGCTGCGAAACCCATCCCGCGCGCTTTGGGGGTTCGCCGTGCTCCTCGTGCTCGGCTTCGCGCTCGGGCTCGCCGCCGGGATCACGCGCGGCGGCAAGATGGGCCTCGCGCTCGCCGGGTTCGGCGGGGTGCTGCTCGCGTGCGGGATTTATGCGGCCGTGCTGGCGAGGCGCTTCGGCGCTCGGCAGGACCTCGCGATCGTGCTCGGGCTGCGTACGCTGACGGTCCCGGCGCTGCCGCTCGTGCGTGGTGGGACGGTGGAGATCGCGTACGAGGATCTCGAAGGCGTGGCGCTGCTGCCCGCGGGGAGCCGCCTCCGGCACGTGCTGCGGACGTCGGACGGCCTCGTGCCGCTGCCGCTCGACAGGCTCCCGCGCGCCCAGAAGAACACGAAGCTGCCGCTGCGGATCCACGTGCGGGCGGCGCTCGCGCGCAAGCGTCCGCGGCTCGCGGTCGCGCGGCTCGCGGCGGTGGAAGCGCAGCTCCTCCACGAAGGCCCGAGCCTCGGGGCCCTCGTGGCGATGAAGGACGGCGTGCCGGAGGTGATCTCGGTGCTGCGCGACGAAGCGCACCTCGGCGCGTGGCTCCTCTCGGGGGAGCTGCCCGCGGGCTCCGAGATGATCTGCGCCCAGGACGTGCTCGACCCGCTCGGCGACGCGCTCCGGGACGCGATCGGCGCCCGGGTGGACGTCGGGGACCGCTCCGCCCCGGCGTCACTTCGATAATCGCTTCCGTATACCCACCCACGCCCTTGTACGAGAGCTTTCAACACGCGGCGCCGAGGGCTTCGGGCCGATGTCCGCCGCGCGCGCCGCGACCGGGCCCCTGCCCTCACCGGCCGTCCCGGATTTCCGCGCGCGTCCCCGTTTCCGCCCTGCCGGTCCCTCGCACGGGGAGCGCAGGATCACGCCGCGTCATTCGACAGGACGAAATTCTTTGTCGTTCGTCCATAGGGCTGTGACACTCTCCCGCGTCCAAAGTAGCGCCGCACAGGTCCCCATGCGCCCTCAGGTCGGCCAGGTCATCAACAACAAGTACCGGCTCGTCCGCGTCATCGGCGATGGCGGGATGGGTAGTGTCTACGAGGCTCGTCACGAGGTGCTCGGCACCACCGTGGCGCTCAAGTTCCTCCACCCCGAGCTCTCGCGACGCCAAGGCCTCGTGCAGCGCTTCCTTCAGGAAGCGCGCGTGTCGGCGCAGATCCAGAGCCCCCACGTGGTGCGGGTCAGCGACGTCGATCAGAACGCGAACGGGCAGGCCTTCATCGTGATGGAGTACCTGGAGGGCAAGACCCTCCAGACCCTCTACGAGGAACTCTACCACGCAGGCCAGAGGCTCTCGTACGCCGACGCGCTCGAGTACGCGAGCCAGATGCTCGACGGCGTCGAGGCCGCCCATCGCGCGGGCGTCGTGCACCGGGATCTCAAGCCCGACAACGTCATGATCACCCGCGGGTCCAAGGGCGAGCCGCTCCTCAAGCTCCTCGACTTCGGCATCGCCAAGCTCAAGGTCACGGGCGAGCTCGATCGTGGCCTCACGCGGCCCGGCGTGATCATGGGGACGCCCGAGTACATGGCCCCCGAGCAGGCCTACTCCGCCGACGCGGTCGACGCGCGCGCCGACATCTTCTCGCTCGGCGTGATGGTCTTCGAGATGCTCGCCGGTCGAAGGCCCGTCGGCGGCGACGAGCCGCACCAGATCGCCTCGGCCTACCTGACCGGGCAAATCGCGCAGCTCACGGACCTCGCGCCCCACGTGCCGCCCGAGCTCGCGAGCGTCGTGCACCGCGCGATGGGGCCGAAGCCCCCCGATCGCTACAACTCCGTCGCCGAGTTCCGCAGCGCGCTCGAGCCCTTCGCCATGGGCACGCGCAGCGGCGCGGCCGGCGCAGCCGTCGCCACGCCCATGCCCGGCTCCGTCACGCCGAAGCCCGCGGTCTCGCCCGCGGCCGCCGTGACGCCCGGCGAGACGGGCGCCTCGCCCATCCCGAAGACGCTGCCCCCCACCGACGACAAACCGCCGCCCGGGGTGAGTGAGCCCTCGCTCCCGCCGTACCAGGTCGGCGCGACGCCGCTCGGCGGGTTCGACGCGCCGCACCGCGGGCCCCACACGTCGATCGGCGAGCCCCTGGCCGCGAGCCTCACGCCGAGCCCTCGGTACGACGCCACGGCCCCCGCCGCGCCCCTCGCCTCGCATACAGCCCCGCCCGGAGGGTACGACATGTCGCCGCGGCCCGGCGGCACCGCGGTCGGGCAAGCCCTCCCGTCCGGCGGCTACGGGCCCGTGCAGACGAACTACGGCGGGGCGCCGGGATACCCGCCCGCGAACGGATATTCCGCGCCGCCCGGCTACGGGCCCACCACCCCGATGAACCCGATCGGGGCGCGGGCCACGCATCAAGCCCAGCAGAAGCGCAGCGGCGGATCGTCGGTCGTGCTGATGCTCCTGCTCGCGGCCGCCGTGACCGGCGTGGTCGTCGGCGGCGTGTACCTCGGGCAAAAGCTCACGAGCACAGAGGAGAAGGGGAACGACCCCGTCGCGCTGCAGCCGCCGCCCACCACCACGGTCGTCTCCTCGGATCCTAACGCGCAGCCCGTCCAGACGACGGGCCCGGTGAACACGACGCCGACGCAGCCGTCCCCGCAGACCACCGTGCCGAAGACGACGACCACGGTCGGCGGGACGAAGCCCCCGACGACCGGCACGGGCACCACGACGTCCCCGCAACCCTCGGCCTCGGGGAGCACGGCGCCGACGGGCATCCCGAACCCGTGGGGCTCGGGCATCCCGCTCCCCTGGGGAAGCACGCAGATCCCGCTCCCCTTCCCCATGCCGGGCCAGCAGCCGACGGCGCAGCCGACGAACACCACGCCGGCCCCCACGGCCACGCCGACGAACACCACGCCCACGCCGCGGCCCTCGACGAGCGGGAGCGGTCGGCCCCGCATCCGGATCCCGATCCCCGGGCAAAACCCTTGATTTCGTCCCCGAGCGCAGCGCACAGCTCGTAGGCCCAGGAGAACGTCGGCGAGATGAGCGAACAGCAAGGTGGTCCGCCGGGCGGGCCCTACGGTCCCGGAAAAACGATCGTCGGTGAGCCCTGGTTCGGCCCCGAAGGCCCAGGCGTCGCGCCAGCCCCCGTCTACTCGGCCCCCGCGCCCCTCGCAGGCGCCCCCGTGCCCGCCACGATGGTCGACGCCGCCCCCGTGCAGGGCCCCGCCCACCCGGCCGCCGCGCCTCCGGCAGGCGCCCCCTTCGGCGGGGGATCGGGCACCCAGCCGGGCGCTCCGCCCTACGGCGCGCCGCCCGCGGCAAACCCGTACGGCGCTCCCGCCCCTGGACCGGCTCCCTACGGCGCGCCAGCCCCGTACGGCGCTCCCGCGCCTGGTCCGGCGCCCTACGGCGCGCCCGGCCCAGGCATGGGCGGGCCGCCCGCGTACGGCATGCCCCCGCCGCCGGTCCGCGCGGTCTCGTCGGGCAGCGGCGGCCCGCCGCTCGTCGCCATCGGGCTCGGCGCGGCGTTCGTGATCGGCAGCCTCACACTCGGCGCCTATTTCATGTTGGGCCGCAGCCCCAGCAGCAGCGACGAAGACGTCCCGCTCGCGCCCGTCCCCACGCCGAGCGCCGTGTCCGTCGCGTCCGATCCTCCCGCCATGGGAGACACGCCGCCGCCCGAGGCCACGGGCGAAGCGCCCGTCCCGACGAACGAGCCGGTGCACACCCCGTCCACGACGACGACGCCGAAGCCCACGACCACCGCGACGTCGACGAGCACGACGAAGCCGCCGACGCAGATCCCGACCACGACCACGACCGGGACGACGCCCAAGCCGCCGACGACGACCACGTCGACGAGCCCGCCCACGCGCCCGACGGTCAACCTGCCCGGCACGACCTCCCCTCCGACGCGGCCCACGGGCACGACGAAGAAGAGCATCCCCAAACCGTTTTGAGGTCCTACGGTGCCGGCAGCGGGCCGAGCAGCGCGCTCGCCGCCGCCTCCGCGATCTCCTCGAACGTGCGCGGCGCGCAGAGCGCGACGTCCACCACCGGGTGGCTCAGCGCGAACCGCACGTGCGCGCCGCCCGCTTCCCGTTGCGCGGGCGGCGACGCCACGACGCCCGGCCGCTTGCCCGCGAGCGTCGCGAAGAGCTCGGACTCGATCACGCGGCGCGACGCCTCGTAGCGGATCGTGAGCACGTCCGGCGCGAGCTCGTCGCAGAGGGACGCCGCGAGCGCGCCGTCGTCGCAGGCGATCCCGAGCGCCCGCGCCTTGCCCTCGGCCCGGAGCTTCCGCATCGCGGGCCACGTCTCTCCGGCCGCCCAGAGCCGCGCCCGCACGCCGAGCAGATGGAACACGTCCACGTGCCCGACGCCCATCCCGCGCGTCACGAGCGCCCACTCCCGCGGCACGAGCGCGCCAATCGGCACGTACGCGCCGCACGCGATCACCATCCGATCGCGGTGCCCTGCGCGCACGAGCCGGAGCACGCCGGCCGAGAGCGCGGGCCAGAGCGGCGAGGCGAAGAAGTAGTTGACCCCGAGCTCGTGAAAGGCGCGCTCGACCGTGTCCGCGTCGATGCCGCCCGAGCCCACGAGCCCGAGCGGCGAGACCCGGAGCCCCGTCGAGCCGAACGGCGTCTGCGGAAGGGCGGTCGTCATGCCTGCCATCGCCGAGCGGCCGGGCACAGTCCGCGCGCCGGCCGTGTTCCCCGGAACGTACCACGACCGGAAGCGCGCTCGGCGGGCTCTCGGCGCGGGGCGCTTGCTCGTGCGGCATTCGTCGAATAGGAGGGGCCCATGATGGCCATCCGTCGTTTGGGTTCGCTCGCGGTCGTCGCCCTCGGCATCGCCGCCGCTGCTTGTGAGAACAAGGTCCCCGAGCCGTCCGCGGAGCCTCGCGCTGCAGCGCCGCGCGAGCCGGAGAAGCCGGAGCCCGCGGACCTCATCAAGGAAGACATCACCGTCGGCACGGGCCCCGAGGCCCGCGAAGGCGACAAGGTCAAGGTCCACTACACGGGCCGGTTGCTCAAGACGAACTTCGTGTTCGACAGCTCCATCGGCAAGGACCCGATCGAGTTCGAGATCGGCAAAGGCGAGATGATCAAGGGCTGGGACGAGGGCGTCCCCGGCATGAAGGTCGGCGGCAAGCGCAAGCTCACGATCCCCTCGAAGCTCGGCTACGGCGACGACGGGCGCCCGCCGAAGATCCCCGGCAAGGCGACGCTCGTCTTCGACGTGGAGCTCGTCGAGGTCATCTCCCCGAGCGGCGGCCCCGCGGACGGCAAAGGCGAAGCCGGCAAGGAAACGAAGGACGCGCCCAAGAAGGTCGCGCCCAAGAAGTAAACCGCTAGCGCCAGGCGACCTGGCGCAGGTCCTCCCAGACTTCCCGGGCGGACTGGTAGCGGTAGGCGTCGCGGCGCCGGAGCAGCTTGGCGATCACGTTGCCGACGGGCGTGCCGAGCCCCTCGGCCTTCTTGCGCGGCGCGCCCTCGGAGATCTGCCGCGTGATCTCCGGGTACGCGACGTCCACTTCGATCGCGGGCTGGCCCGTGTGCATCTGGTACATGAGCAGCCCGAACTGGTAGAGGTCGCTCTGCGTCGTCGTGTATCCGGCGGTGACGAGCTCGGGCGTCAGGATCTTGGGGTTCGCCACCTGCGGGCGGAACCAGCGCGTGTTGCCCTGGAGCTGATGGGCGACGCCGAAGTCGGTCAGCTTGACGATCGGGGATCGATCGAGCTGCGAGATGAGCACGTTGCCCGCGTGGAGGTCGGAGTGCACGACGCCGCTGTCGTGCAGGTACTGCAGCGTCATGAGGAGCTGGCGGCAGAGCTCGACGAGCAAGAGGTCCGAGAACGGCCGTCCGAGGAGCGCGCGCAGGCTCGTGTCGCACCGCTCGAGCGCGAGGTAGAAGAGGTAGTTATTTTCGAACGCGTCGTGGATGTAGACGATGTTCGGATGGCGGAACTGCTCGAGCCGCCGGAGCTCCTGCGCCCACTCGTCCTTCACCGCCTGGTAGGACTTGTTCGCGGGGCGCAACATTTTGAGCGCATACCGTTGGTCGAACGGCCCGATGCACTCGTAGACCGATCCGTACTGGCCGTCGCCGATGAGCGCGCCGACGACGTAGGTGCCGCGCGTGGACGTGAGCGTCGTCCCCGGGACCGGAAACGGGATCTGATGCGAGCCGGTTTGATTCGACCAGTTCACGCGACTTCAATTTAACAAGAATCAGGCCGCGCGGGTCTTCTCTGCATCATGGACGCCCAGGGCGGCGCAGGGCGTCATCCGCCCTCCGCTTCGCGCACCATCTCCTCGATCCCCTCACGGTCGAGCCCGAGCGCCGTGCCGATCTCGTGGATCATGGCGCGCTCGGCGTTCGAGATCGCGCCGTCGGCCGTGATCACGCCGATCGCCAGACTCAAGGCCGCGCGGCAGGCCCCGGGGCTGCCGAGCGTCTGGCGCGCGCCCTCGAGCAGCGCCGCCGTGCCCGAGGCCTTCCGCGCCGCGTCGAGCCGCGTGATGAGCTGCTCCAGTTGATCCGGCAGCACCTTGCGGTCCGTCAGCGACTGCACGCTCCGCGCGAAATGGCGCTTCTCCTCCGCGCCGAACACGCCGTCCGCGTACGCGGCGAGGTACATGAGCTCGACGAGGGCCTCGAGCTTCGGTTCGTCGAGCGTGTGCGAGGATCGCAGGGAGATGGGCGCCATGCACCTTTCCTACACCGTCCTCGCCGAGGCCAAAAGACCGCTGAAACGGCCCCCGATCGCCCTGGACGTCCGCAACGAGGAAAAACACCGGCGAGGGCGAGCCGTGTGTCATCCTTCCTGGATGCGCCCATTCCACCACGGCGCCGCCTTCTGGACGCTCGGGACGCTCGCGCTCGCCGCCTGCGGCCCCGCGCCCGCGCCGAAGGCCCCGTCGAGCGAGGATCTCGCGACCGAGGACATGGGGGAGATGCAGCCCGCGGCCGCGCCCGTCGCGCCCGCGCCCGAGCCGCCGAAGCTGCGCCTGCCGTGCGCCGAGAACGATCTCGTGGGCTGCACGAACGGCTGCAACGACGCGGTCGTCGAGGACTGCGTCACGCTCGGCGCGATGTACCTGCGCGGCGACGTCGTGCGCACAGACCCGACGCGGGCCGTCGACCTCTTCCGTGGCGCCTGCACGAGCGGCAGCGCGCGCGGCTGCATGAAGCTCGGCGATCTCTACCACGACGGCACGCTGAAGGACGACCCGACCGAGGAGGTCACGCTCTACCGCAAGGCCTGCGACGCGGGCGCGAACCGCGGCTGCCTCGCCGCGGGCAAGGCCTACCTGGAGGGGCGTGTCGTCGGCGTCGACCCGGTCTTCGCGGCGACGCTCTTCACCCGCGTCTGCGAGCGTGGCAACGCCGAGGCCTGCCTGGAGCTCGGCCGGCTCTACAACCGCGGCCACGGCGTGCGCAAGGATCCGGCCCGCGCGACGACGCTCTTCACGAAGGCCTGCCAGCTCGGTCTCGACGAGGGGTGCCTCACGGCCGATCCCTCGGGCGAGGTCGCGCCTCCGCGTCAGTAAACGCCCTCGCGTGGTACGTTCGCCGGCGATGAAGGCCATCGTTCTCGCCGGGGGCAAGGGCAGCCGCCTCAAGCCGTACACGGCGCTCATCCCGAAGCCGCTCATGCCGATCGGCGAGCAGACCATCGTGGAGATCCTCCTCCGCCAGCTCGCGTATTACGGCACGCGGGACGTGACGTTGTGCACGGGCCATCAGGCCGGCCTGATCGAGGCCGTGCTCGGCGACGGCAGCCGCTACGGCGTGGAGCTCTCGTACCGGCGCGAGGAGCAGCCGCTCGGCACGATCGGGCCGCTCCGCGCGATCGCGCACGAGCTGCCGGAGCGCTTCCTCGTGATGAACGGCGACATCCTCTGCGACCTCGATTTTGCCGAGCTTTCCCGGAGGAGCGCCGAGGCGAACGCGCCGCTCACGGTCTGCGTGTTCGAGCGCGCCACGAAGATCGATCTCGGCGTGCTCGAGCTCGACCCCGAGGGCGCCGTGACCGGGTTCCGGGAAAAACCGACCTACTCGTTCTGGGTGAGCATGGGCATCTACGCGATGAGCCGCGAGACGCTGCTCCGGTTCGTGCCGGAGGGCGTGCCGTTTGGCTTCGATCAGCTCATGCACGCGCTGCTCGCCGCGCGTGTGCCCATCCAGACGCACCCGTTCCGCGGGCACTGGCTCGACATCGGGCGCAGCGACGACTTCGCCGAGGCGCAGGACGAGTTCGAGCGAAATCGAACGCGTTATCTGCCCGAAACGAAGGCGTGACGGGCCGGCGCGGCCATAGGCTCTCGGACAAACCAATCGTCCGCGGACCCCTCGACGAGGACCTGCTTGGCCCCACGTGCTGGGAGGGAGCGGCGATGCGGCCGGCGGGGTTTTTCCCCGGTGCTCGTCCGCTGGAAGGAGGGTCTGTCATGGCACAGAACAAGAACCAGGGGAACCAGGGCACCGAGGAGAAAGGCTCGATGACCGTGGAGGAAGCCGGCCGGATGGGCGGCCAGCGCGTGCGCGAGCTCGTCGAGGAAGGCAAGCAGGCCGAGGGCGAGCAGGGCGGAGGGGCGTCCGGCGGTAGCCAGGAGCAGGGCGGCCGAGGAAGCCAGAACCGCTGAGCGAGTTTGTCGGGAACCTCCCCACGCCCCACGAGGCGAGCCGCGGTGGCCCGCTTCGTGGGGCTTTTTTCGGGGATCTTTAGGCGCGCGCGAGCGTCAGGACGAGGGCTTCGCCGTCGACGTTGAGCTCGCGACGCTCGCCGCGGACCGTGGAGCCGCCGATCTCGAACGAGCGGACGAGCGCCTCGCGGGCGATCTCGTCCTGGGCCGCGCGCGTGACGCGCAGGACGCGCTCGCTGCCCTCGACCGCGAGCGCGATGCGGTCGGTGAAGCCGAGGGAGAGGTCCTTGCGCAGGCCCTGCACGCGCGAGAGGATCTCGCGGGAGAGGCCGTCGTCGCGCAGCGCGTCCGTGAGCGCCGTGTGGAGGACGACGACGCCCGCCTTGCCGCCGGCCGCGGCGAAGTCCTTGCCGGCCTCGACGACGACCTCAATCTCCTCGGGCCCGAGCGAGACCTTCTCGCCGTCGAGGTCGATCTCGATCGCGCCGCGCGTGACGAGCTCGGTGCGGAGCTCGGCGGCGTTGGCCTTCGCGAGGACCTGCTTGGCGAGCTGCACCTTCTTGCCGAGCTTCGGCCCGAGGGCGCGGAAGTTCGGTTTGAGCACGTACCGCACGGCCTCGCCCTCCTGCCCCGGCTCGAGGAAGCGCACTTCCTTGACGTTGAGCTCCTCGGCGATGAGCGCCTCGTGCTGCGCGAGCGCGCGGCGCATGCCCTGGTTCGAGACGATGACGTCGGCGCGCGCGAGGGGCTGGCGGACCTTCAGCTTGTTCAACGTGCGGACCTGGAGGCCGAGGCTCACGAGCTCGCGGACCGCGCGCATCTCGGCGGCGAGGCCCTCGTCGATCGCGGCGAGGTCGGGCGCAGGGTAACTCGCGAGGTGCACGCTCTCGGGTTGCGAGCTCGCCCAGGGGCCACGAACGAGGGTCTGGTAGAGCTCCTCGGCGAGGAAGGGCGTGAACGGGGCCGTGAGGTGCGCGATGGCCACGAGCGCCTCGTAGAGCGTGAAGTACGCGTCGCGCTTGTCGGCGAGGGCCTCGGCCGAGACGTTCTCCGCGGGCGACCAGAAGCGCGCGCGGCTCCGCCGGACGTACCAGTTCGAGAGCGCGTCCACGAAGTCGACGAGCCGCTGCGCAGCCTCGTACAAGCGGTAGTTGTCGAGGTGCTGCGTGACCTCGCGCGTCGTGAGGGCGAGCTCGGAGAGCAGCCACCGATCGAGCAGGCTGCGCTCGCGCGCCGGCCGGTAGCCCTCGCTCTTCGCGAGATCCGCGGGCGCGACACCGCGGGCGTCGGGGTTTCCGCGGGCCGGATCGAAGCCGTCGATGTTCGCGTAGATCGCGAAGAACGACCACACGTTCCGGATCTTGATCGCGTACTCCTTCTGGACCGCGCGGACGTTCGTCAGCGAGTGGCGCGTGTTCGTCCACGGAGGCGAGGACGCGTAGAAGAACCAGCGGAACGCGTCGGCGCCGGGCGCGGGCGTCGAAGGATCCTCGACGAAGACGCGGAGGTTCTGGGCGAGGCGCGGCACGTCGTTCGGCATGACGCGGAGCGGCTCGGGCGCAGGCGCGAGGCCGAGGGCCTCGATGTCCGACGTGTGCATCACGATGACGCGGCGCGGGAACTTGCCCATGCCCGACGTCGGCCGGAGCGTGATTTCGAGCGCCTCGTTCGGCCGGTCCGCGCGGTAGAGCTTGACCTTGGCGCTGTCGCCCTGGAGATCGAGGCCCTCGTAATCCTCGCGCGCGATGCGAGCGACGCCCTTTTGCACGGGCTGATCCTTCAGCGGATCCTGCACGTCCGAGCAGACCGCGAACTCCATGCGGACGCGCTCGAGGATCACCTCCGGCGGCGTGTAGTTCCCCTTCGACTTGCTCTCCTTCTTGCCCTCGCGATCCCCGACGTGCCCGAGCACCACGCAGGTCTGGTACGGGTGCGGGAAGCTCCGGATGCGCGAGAGGCCGAGGGACTTCTGCGTCTCCTCGTCGAAGACGAGCGTCGAGATCATGAGCAGCGAGTAGAACCAGCCGCGGGTCTGATCGATCGCCTCGCTGATGAAGTCGGCCGGGAAGGCACGGTCGAACTTCTCCTTCGAGCCTTCCGCGTGCGGAAATCCCCACTGCGCGAAGGGCATCGCGCCCGAGTCGAACCAGCAGTCGATGACCTCGGAGACGCGCCGGTACGTGCCGGGCTCGCCGGGCTTCTGGTAGGTGATCTTGTCGATCCAGGGCTTGTGCACGAGCAGGTGCTCGGCCGTCTTCGGGTGCGCGCCCGTGAGCTCACGCTCGACCTCGGCGACGTTGTTGCCGGGCCGCGCGCGCAGCGTGTTCACCGAGTCGATCGCTTCCATGGCGCCCGTCTGGTCGTTCACCCAGATCGGCAGCGGCGTGCCCCAGTAGCGCTCGCGCGAGAGCGCCCAGTCGACGTTGTTCGCCAAGAAGTCGCCGAACCGGCCCGTCTTGATGTGCTCGGGCAGCCAGTTGACCGTCTGGTTGTTCTCGATCGCCTTGTGGATCAGCGCCGTCGTGCGGATGTACCAGGCCGGGCGGGCGTACTGGATGAGCGGGTCGTCGTCCGCGCGCCAGCAGAACGGGTACTCGTGGCGATACTGCTCCGCGTGCACGAGCTTGCCCGCCTGCGCGAGGTCCTTCTGGAGGTCCTTGTCGGCGTCCTTCACCCAGCGGCCCGCGTATTTTCCCATCTCGTCGACGAACGTGCCGTCGGGCTTCACGGCGCAGAACGGATCCTTCGGCGTCTTTCCCGTCGCGAGGAGCTGTCGGTGGGCGCCGTAGTCGTCCTCGCCGAACGCGGGCGCGACGTGGACGATGCCCGTGCCCGCGTCGAGCGTGACGAAATCCGCCGCGACGACCGCGTGCACGGCTTCGTACGCCGAGGCTTCGGCCGCGTAGAGGCCAAACGGCGGCACGTATTTCTTGCCGACGAGCGCCGAGCCCTTGGTGGTCGAAAGAACCGGCAGGTCCTTGCCGAGCTTCTTCGCGAGCGCCTCACGCAGGCCCGCGGCCACGACGAGCTTCCGATCGCCCGCGTCGACGACCACGTAGTCGAAGTCCGCGCGCACGGCGGCGTACATGTTCGAGGGCAAGGTCCACGGGGTCGTCGTCCAGACGCAGAGCGCCGTGGACGGGTCGTCGACGAATGGGAACGCCACGAAGACGCTCGGGTCGTCGACGGTTTTGTACCCCTGACCGACCTCGGCGCTGGAGAGCGCCGTCCCGCCCTGCGCCCACCACCAGACGACCTTGTGGCCCTGGTAGAGCAGGCCCTTCTCGTAGAGCTTCGCGAGCGCCCACCAGACGCTCTCGACGTAGCTCCGGTGGTAGGTGACGTACGCGTCGGGCAGGTCGACCCAGAAGCCGATCTTGTCCGTCAGCTTTTCCCACGCGTCCGTGTAGCGGAAGACGCTCTCGATGCAGCGCGCCACGAAGGGCTCGACGCCGTACTTCTCGATGTCCGCCTTGCCGTGGATCCGGAGCTCTTTCTCGACCTCGACCTCGACCGGCAGGCCATGCGTGTCCCAGCCCGCTTTGCGCGGCACGTCGTAGCCGCGCATCGTCTTGTACCGAGGGAACACGTCCTTCACGGCGCGCGTGAGCACGTGGCCGTTGTGCGGCATGCCGTTCGCCGTGGGAGGGCCTTCGTAGAAGACGAACGTGCCCTTCGAAGGGCCCGTGGCGCGCGTCTCGGCCGAGAGCGTCTTCTGGAAGATGCCCTCCCTCTTCCAAAACGCGAGGATCTCGGCCTCGTCCCTCGGGAAATCGAGCTCGGGCCTTACGGTCTTGAAGAGGTTTTTCCGGGAAGATTCGCGGCCTGACATGGTCGGCTGCGCTTAGCACGTTTCGCCCGCGAAGGGCGTCGAGCACGCCCGCTTCCCGCGTTTCCAGGCCCGTTCAGGGGGAGGGAGCAGGGACGGGCGAGCCAAGCTCGGCGAGCTCCTGACGCGCGCGCTCCGCGAGGCGGGTCGACGGGTAACGGGTGGCGAGGAAGCGCAGCGTGGTGATGCGCGCCTCCTTGTCGCCCCGCTCCCGGAACTGCTCGGCGAGCTGATAAAGCGCGGCCTCGGGAGGCTCCTCGAAGGCCTTCTCGGGGTCGGGATCCCGCGCGCATTGAAAGGGGGCCGTGGCGAGGGCGCCGAGGACCAGAGCCGCGGCCGGCGCGCGGAGGAGCGAGAGAAGCACAGACGTATCGTCGCCGGGCCGATTCCGCTGTCAACGATCCCGTGTGGAGCGCGTGCGGCGTGGACGATCGGGGTGGTCGGGCCAAACACCAGGAGAACCAATGAAAACACGTCTGGTTTCAGATCGTTGCGTAACGGTGCATGCCGCAGCGGGGTGTGGCGCGGCCGGATCGAGGACCCGAGACCTCAGTTGAGGCGCGCAGATGCGGACGACGGGCCTCACTGGAACGGTCGACGAACGTGATTTCGGCCGATCGTTTGTGGTCCGTCGCCGGCACAGTCCGTGTATAGGTAGGTCCCGTGTCCGCTGCCGCCGAAGACACACGAGCGACGCGGTGGACATCCTCGGGTCACTCCAGGGCGACGTCCTCCGTCGAGCATTCCTTTGGCGGACTCCGACACGAAAATTCGAGAGGTCAATCACGCGATGCGAACTTCCAAGGGATATAGGTGGCTGCTCTGCGCGGCGGCGCTGGGGTCGATCGCGGGCATCGCCGCGCCGGCAAGTGCGGACGATCTCGCCATCAACCGGTTCTACCCCTCCGCGGCCGGTGATCGGCTCTTCGGCGTCCAGTCGCCCTTCGTGAACGGGGAGCTCACGCCGCACGCCGCGCTCATCGTCGACTACGCGCACAACCCCCTCGTGCTGCGCCGCCGGAGCGACGACGAGTCGCTCGGCTCGGTCGTGAGCAACCAGCTCTATTTGCACCTGAACGGGTCGTTCGCGCTCTTCGAACGGCTGCTCGTCAACGTCGACGTCCCCGTCGCCCTCTACCAGAACGGCGAGAACCCCACGAACTCGCTCGGCATCACCTCGCCGAGCGGCGCCGATTTCGGCGACCTGCGCCTCGGCCTCCGCCTGCGCGTGCTCGGCGACTACGACAGCCTCTTCCAGCTCGCCATCGGCGGCTACGTCTGGGTGCCCACGGGCACGGGCGCGTTCGTGACGGACAACAACGTCCGCGGCCTCCCGCAGGTGATCGTCGGCGGCAAGCACGACCGGTTCGTGTACTCGGTCGCGATCGGCCCGGAGATTCGCCCCGACCAGAACTACTTCAACAACGTGCTGCTCGGCACGACGTTCGTGGCCGGCGGCGGTATCGGCTTCCTCTTCGGCGAGGAGCGAAACTTCCAGATCGGCCCTGAGTTCAACGTCGTCGCCTCGATGCGCGAGACGACGCGGCAGAGCCTCAACGCCGAGGCGCTCGTCGGCGCGAAGTACCGCTTCGCGGACAACTTCGAGGCAGGCGTCGCCGCCGGCCCCGGTCTCGCCTCCGGCATCGGTACGCCGGACTTCCGCGTCGTCGGCTCGCTCGCGTACACGCCGAAGTGGTCGGCGAAGGACACGGACCAGGACGGCATCGTCGACAAGGAGGACGCCTGCGTCGACGTGAAGGGCGTGAAGCACTCCGATCCGAAGAAGAACGGCTGCCCGTCGGATCGCGACGACGACACGATCCTCGACGTGCAGGACGCCTGCCCGGACGTGAAGGGCGTGGCGAACGCGGATCCGAAGAAGAACGGCTGCCCGCCGGACAGCGACGACGACGGCATCTACGACGACAAGGACGCCTGCCCGGACGTGAAGGGCGTGGCCGATCCGGATCCCGCGAAGAACGGCTGCCCGCCCGACAAGGACAAGGACGGCATCCTCGACGCGCAGGACGCCTGCATCGACGTGCCCGGCGTGGCCGATCCGGATCCGAAGAAGAACGGCTGCCCGCCCGACAAGGACAACGACGGCGTCTACGACGCGCAGGACGCGTGCCCGGACATCCCCGGCATCAAGACGAGCGATCCGGCGACGAACGGCTGCCCCGGCGACACCGACGGCGACACGATCCGCGACGACAAGGACGCCTGCCCGAACGAGAAGGGCAAGCCCGATCCGGATCCGAAGCAGAACGGCTGCCCGAAGGCGGTCCGCGTCACCGAGACCGAGGTCATCATCCTGCAGCAGGTGCAGTTCGACACGG
Source organism: Polyangium sorediatum (assembly GCF_029946465.1). Taxonomy (NCBI): domain Bacteria; kingdom Pseudomonadati; phylum Myxococcota; order Polyangiales; family Polyangiaceae; genus Polyangium; species Polyangium sorediatum. Next base: position 126,924 of record NZ_JARZHI010000009.1, on the reverse strand, counting down.
CCAAGGCGACGATCCGCAAGGTCAGCGATACGCTGCTCGACGAGGTCGCGGCCGTGCTCAACGAGCACCCGGAGCTCCTCAAGGTCGAGGTCCAGGGCCACACCGACAGCCGCGGCTCGAAGCAGCTCAACACGAAGCTCTCGCAGGCGCGCGCCGACGCGGTGAAGGCTGCGCTCGCCAAGCGCGGCGTGAGCGCCGATCGCATGTCGACGATGGGCTACGGCCCGGATCGGCCCGTGGGCGACAACGCGTCGGAGGAGGGCCGCCAGGCCAACCGCCGCGTGCAGTTCGTCATCCTCGAGAAGAAGATGAAGGACGGCTCGATCAAGAAGTTCGAGCCCGTCGCGCCGCCCGCGCCGCCGCCCGCCGCGCCGAAGGGTGCTGCCCCGAAGGGCGCCGCGCCTGCGGCCCCGAAGGGCGCGGCTCCCGCGCCTGCCGCGCCGAAGGGCGCTGCTCCCGCGCCTGCGGCCCCGAAGGGCGCGGCTCCCGCGCCTGCGGCCCCGAAGAAGGCTGCGCCGGCTCCCACCAAGAAGTGACGAACGCGGGGCGTCCGCGAAAGCGGGCGCTCCGTGACGCGACCGGTCCGGAGGTTCGAAAGGGCCTCCGCGACCTCGTCTTCACCGCCTCGGCGCGCTCCTGCGAGGTGCGGGTCGAGATCCGCTTGGCGCTCGGGCTTCGGAGGCCGCGCCACTCACGAAACGGCGGTCGTTCGGGCCGCCGAGCATTCCGTTGGGACACCGAATGGACTGCGACAAGGGACCTAGGACATGAGACGACATTGGCTTTTGGCGGGGCTCGCGAGCGTGACAGCGCTCGGGATCTGCGCCCGTGACGCGGCTGCCGCGCAGAACCTGCGCGTGCAGGTCGATCAGAAGGGCGACTTCCTCCTCATCGGCAACACGCTCGGTTACGACTGCGCGGGCAACCCGCCCGCGCCCGTGGTCGGCACCGTCGGGGCGTGCGGCAACAACGCGACGACCGACAGCGGCGTCGACATCCTGTGGCGCTCGGAGTCGCCGGGCGCCGGGCAGGCCGAGGCGAACACGGGCATCACGGTCGCGAACGCGCGCAGCACCGCGCTCCTCACGATCCCGGCCGGCGCGACGGTCACGCACGCCTACCTCTACTGGGGCGCGACGCGCAGCTCCTCGGGGGCCGACACCACAGCCACGATCGACAGGCCGGGCGGCTTCAGCCAGAACGTGACGTCGATCCAGAGCTACACGACAGCGACGAACAACGCCTACCAGAGCGTCGCCGACATCACAGCGCTCGTGCAGCAGCAAGGCTCCGGCGCGTATCGCGTCTCGGGCGTGGACGTCGAGAACCCAGTCGGCCAAGGGGCGGACGACGAGACCACGTTCGCGGGCTGGTACATGATCGTGCTCTACGAGCGTGCCTCGGATCCGCCGCGCAACCTGGCGATCTTCGACGGACTCGACATCGTGGCCAACGGCGCGCCGCAGAACGTGACGCTCTCGGGCTTCCTCGTCCCGCCCGCGTTCGCAAATGCCCGGCTCGGCGTGGTCGCATTCGAGGGCGACACGACGCTCACTGGCGACTCGTTCTCGTTCGGCGCCGCACCGCCGCTCTCGAACGCGCTGAACCCGGAGACCAACTTCTTCAACCGCACGCGCTCGAACCTCGGCCTCCCGGTCACGGTGGCCGGCGACCTGCCCCAGCTCACCGGAACGGCCGGCAGCCTCTCGGGCATGGACATGGACATCGTGGACATCACGAGCAAGCTCTCGGCAGGCCAGCAGTCCGCGCCGATCGCAGCGACGAGCACCCAGGAGCAGTATTGGCTCGCCGGGTTCGTGACCTCGATCCCCACGTTCAAGCCCGACTTCCAGACGTCGCTCAAAACGGCCGTCGATCTCAACGGCGACGCGCTCCTGCCGGGCGACACCGTCGAGTACACAGTTGTCGTGACGAACACCGGCAACGACACGTCGGTGAAGACCGTGCTGACCGATCCGCTCCCGATGGGCGTGACGTACGTGCCGGGCTCGATCCAGGTGTCCGCAGGGCCGAACATGGGCACGAAGACCGACGCGACGGCCGACGATCAGGGCGAGTACATCGCCGGGACGAACACGGTGGTCGTACGGCTCGGCACGGGCGCGAACGGGACGACCGGCGGGACGATGCTCGTCAACGACACGACGACCGTGAAGTTCCGCGTGACCGTGAACCCGGACGCGACGGGCACGATCAATAACCAGGCGATCATCACGGCCGAGGGTCAGCAAGGCGCGCCGGCCGAGGAGACGCCGACCGACGGCAACGGGCCGACGAACGGTGAGCCGCCGACGCCGATCGTCATCGATCAGTGCGCGTCGGACGCGAACTGCATGGCGCCCACGCCGGCCTGCAACGTGGCCGCGACGCCGAACACCTGCGTCCAATGCGTCACGGACACGCACTGCGGCGGCGCCACGCCGTCGTGTGACGTCGCCACGAACAAGTGCACCTGCGTGCCCACGGGCGCGGAGATCTGCGACGGCCTCGACAACGACTGCGACGGCACCATCGACGAGGGCTTCAACGTCGGCATGGCGTGCTCCGCGGGCGTCGGCGCGTGCCAGACCTCGGGCGCCTTCGCGTGCTTGCCGAACGGCACCTCGGCCTGCAACGCCATCTCGGGCGAACCCGGCACCGAGACCTGCAACAACATCGACGACAACTGCGACGGCGTTACGGATGACGGCTTCAACGTCGGCATGGCGTGCTCGGACGGCATCGGCGCTTGCATGGCGTCGGGCGTCCTCGCATGCAACGCGATGGGCGTGTCGGCGTGCAACGCGGTCCCCGGCATGCCCACGCCCGAGGTCTGCGGCGACGGCATCGACAACAACTGCGACGGCGTGACCGACGTCGGCTGCCAGGACTCCGACGGCGACGGCATCCCCGACGACGTCGAGACCCAGAACGGCACGGATCCGAACGACGCAGACTCCGACGACGACGGCGTGTCCGACGGCGAGGAGCCGGACGGGAACGTCGACACCGACGGCGACGGCCTCATCAACGCGCTCGATCCGGACAGCGACGACGACGGCCTCTTCGACGGCACCGAGCTCGGCAAGGACTGCACGAACCCGGCGACGGATCCGGACGCGCAGAGCTGCCGCCCCGACGCCGATCCGAGCACGACGACGGATCCGCTCGATCCGGACACGGACAACGGCGGCGTCAAGGACGGCGACGAGGACACGAACCTGAACGGCAAGATCGACGCGGGCGAGCGGGATCCGAACGATCCGCAAGACGATTCGAACGCGCCGACCGACAGCGACGGCGACGGCCTGAGCGACGATCTCGAGGAGCAGATCGGGACGAACCCGAACGACGCGGACTCGGACGACGATGGTGTGCTCGACGGGCAGGAGCCGAACCCGAGCGCGGACACCGACGGCGACGGGCTCATCAACGCGCTCGATCCGGACAGCGACAACGACGGCCTGTTCGACGGCACGGAGATGGGCAAGGACTGCTCGAACCCGGCCACGGACACGAGCAAGGGCAAGTGCATCGCGGACGAGGATCCCAGCACGACGACCTCGCCGCTCGACGCGGACACGGACAAGGGCGGCGTCTCCGACGGCTCCGAGGACGTGAACCGCAACGGCAAGGTGGATCCGGGCGAGATCGATCCGAACAACGGCAGCGACGACAGCACGAAGCTCGACAACGACGGCGACGGGCTGACGGACGACTACGAGACCGAGATCGGTACGAACCCGAACGATGGGGACTCCGACGACGACGGCGTGCCCGACGGCGAGGAGCCGAACCCGACGGACGACACCGACGGCGACGGCCTCATCAACGCGCTCGATCCGGACAGCGACGGCGACGGGCTGAAGGACGGCACGGAGATGGGCAAGGACTGCTCGAATCCGGCCACGGACACGAGCAAGGGCAACTGCGTCCCCGACGGGGACAACGGCGCCACGACGACTTCGCCGGTGAATGCCGATACGGACGGCGGCGGCGTCTCCGACGGCGACGAGGACACGGACAAGGACGGCGTGGTCGATCCGAACGAGCGGGATCCGAACGATCCGCAGGACGACAACGTCGTTCCGCCCACGGACTCGGACAACGACGGGCTGACGGACGACGAGGAGGCCGAGCTCGGGACCGACCCGAACGACGCGGACTCGGACGACGATGGCGTGCCCGACGGTCAGGAGCCGAAGCCTGGCGAGGACACGGACAAAGATGGGCTCATCAACGCGCTCGATCCGGACAGCGACAACGACGGGCTCTTCGACGGCACCGAGCTCGGTCTCGGCTGCTCGAACCCGGCCACGAACGCGGCGGCGGAGACGTGCATCCCCGACGCGGACATGGGCAAGACGAAGACCGATCCGCTCGACGCGGACACGGACAACGGCGGCCTCAAGGACGGCGAAGAGGACAAGAACAAGAACGGCGTGGTCGACACGGGCGAAAGCGATCCGCTCGATCCGGCAGACGACGCCGTGGACGGCACCATCCTGACGGGCCACGGCCTCTGCGCCGCGCGGCCCGGCAACGATGCGACGCCTGGCGTGGGCTTCCTCCTCGCGCTCGCGGCGGGGACGGCGCTCATCCGCCGCCGAAGGCGCGGCTGATCGGTAGGTAGGGAGCTCTCCGAGCGCGGAAGGCCGCGCCTGAGAGGGATGCAGCGCCGCGGTCTTGTTCGAGGACCGCGGCGCTTCGTTTTTTGGAGGGGGCGAACCTCGCGTGTCCGGACGGCACGAGGATCACGAGCGCGCGCGTCGCCCCCACGTGGAGCGTCATCGCAGCGATGGTGGTATCGTTGCCTGCATGCGTGTTCGAGCCTCCATGCTTGCGCTGTCGATCGCCTTGCCGGCGGCGCTGTTCGTATCGCCACACTCGCCCCACACGGGCCCGCAAGAAGCTGCGGCGGCGGTCTCGGTGGTCGTCTCGCTGGATGAGCTCGTGACGAGCTCGTCGTTCGTCGTCGTCGCGAAGGCGGCCGAGCGACAGAGCATGTGGGAGGACACGCCGAACGGGCGGCGGATCGTCACGTACACGCGTCTCGACGTGGAGCGCTCCGTGGTCGGCGAGCCGGGGACGCAGGTGTGGGTGCGGACGCTCGGCGGGGTCGTGGGGGACGTCGGGCAGTGGGTCTCGGGCGAAGCCGTGATCCCGCCCGGGGAGCGCTCGCTTTTGTTTCTGCACAAAACGCCGACGGCCGTCGTGGTGACGGCGATGGCGCAGGGGCACTACCGCGTGCTCACAGAGGAGGGCGTGCCGAAGCTCGCGCCGAGCCCGGACGCAGGGACGATGCTGCCGCGGACCGGGCCCAGCATCGGGGCGCGTGAGGTTCTCGTGGGGGCGACGCTTTCGCGCGCGCTCGTGGTCATCGAGGAGGTGAAGCGTGCACCACGTGAACGCAAGTAACCGGGGAAGGATCGCGCCGATCGCAGCCGGGCTCTCGCTCGTCGCGGCGACGCTGCTGCTCGCGCCGACGGCCTCGGCCTACTGCCGCACGACGAGCTGCAAGGGCATCGGGACCGGCGCGCGCTGCACGCCGGTGCGCCCCACCGACTGCGGTGTCGAGCTTTTCTGGAAGAGCCCGTGCGTCGGCTTCTCCATGCAGAAGGACGCGTCGGTGCAGATCGATCTCGACGACGCGACGCAGATCTTCGTCGATTCCTTCAAGAAGTGGACCGACGCGGACTGCGGCGACGGCAAACATCCGCGCATCAAGGTCGTGAACCTAGGCCCCGTGGAGTGCAAGGCGCACGAGTACAACAAGAAGGCGGGCAACGCGAACGTCATCCTCTTCCACGACGACGTGTGGCCGCACGCCGGCGCGGGGAGCACGCTCGCGCTGACCACCGTCACGTACAACGTCGATACCGGCGAGATCTACGACGCCGACATGGAGCTCAACGGGGCGAACGTCGAGTTCACGACCGGCATCGACAACGTCCTCTACGATCTGCCCTCGATCGCAACACACGAGACGGGCCATTTCCTGGGCCTTTCGCACTCCGCGGATGGGACCGCGACGATGTTCGCCGACTACATGCCGGGCTCGACGGAGCTGGGATCGCTGGAGAACGACGACATTGAGGGCATCTGCGCGGCCTACCCGCCCGGCGATCCGATCCCCGCGTCCTGCGATCCCACGCCGCGCCGTGGCTTCGAGTCGCAATGCAATCCGCCTGAGATCACGCCCGAGGACGGGAGCTGTTGCACGACGGCCCCTGGCGCGCCTCGATCCGCGGGCGGAAGCGCGCTCGCAGCCCTCGCCCTCGCCCTCGGCCTCGCGGCGAAGCGGCGCGCCGAGCGCACGCGTCCATGACAAGCCTGGAAGCGCCGCCGTACGACGTCGTCTGGGTCGACGAGGCACGCGCGCTCGGAGGCGCGATCGAGCGCGCCATGAAGGCCAAGTCGATCGCGGTGGACGTGGAGGCGAACGGCCTCTTCGTCTACCGCCCTCGCCTTTGCGCCGCGCAGATCGCCTGGGAGGAAGGGGATTCGACGGTCGTCCTGATCGTCGACACGCTCGCGACGAGCGCGGCCGCGCTCGAACCCCTCCTCGGCCCCGAGGGGCCGATCAAGGTGCTGCACGATCTCACGTTCGACGCGCGCATGCTGGCCGAGGTCGGCGCGCCGCTCGCGCGCGTGCGCGATACCTCGGTGACGGCGCGGCTCCTCGGCCAGAAGGCGACGGGGCTCGCGTCCGTGCTCGCGGCGGAGCTCGGCGTCGTCCTCGACAAGCGCTTTCAGCAACACGACTGGTCGCGAAGGCCCGTTTCACCGGCGGAGCGGCGTTACCTCGGGGACGACGTCGCGTACCTCCTGCGGCTCGATCGCGCGCTCGCCGCGAAGGCGGCGGCGATCGACATCGAGGCCGAGATCGAGGAGGAGTGCACGTACAAGCTCCGCGCCGCGCTCGCGCCTCCGCGGGAGACGCGTCCCTCGTACGTGCGGATCAAGGGCGCACAGAAGCTCGATCGGCCAGGCCGCGCCGTGCTGCGGGGCCTCGTCGCCGCACGCGAGGCGATCGCCGAGGCCGCTGACGTGCCGCCGTTCAAGATCGTCACGAACGAGATCTTGATCGAGCTCGCGCAGAAGCGTCCGACCTCGATCCCGGAGCTCGGCCACGTGCCCGGCGCGCTCTCGGGCCGCGCGGGGAGGCACGCCGCGAGGTGGCTCGAGGCGATCACGCACGGCGCGGCCGAAGGGAACGTGCCGCCCGAGGAGCAAGCGCTCTTCGAGGTCGCGCCGATCGATCGGAGGGAGATCACGCGGCGTCGGGAGATCGAGGCGAAGATCAGCGCGTTCCGGCGCGCCGAGGCGAAGCGCCGCGACATCGACGAGCAGGCCGTGCTCCCAGGGCATTGCGCGCAGGATGTCGCGAGCATCCTGTTCACGGCGGCGGGGGAAGATCCCACGGCGACGCTGGCGCGGATCGCGGCCATCCCGGGGCTCGGAGCGAAGCGGGTCGAGCGGTACGGTAAGCGCCTTGCGTCGCTGCTCACGGCGCCGGGCGAGGCCTCCGCGCAGGCACCGGGGAGCGCGCCGCGCGAGGAGTCGTGAGCGGGGCCGGCGCGCCGCTGCTCGTCGTCGCGGGCGAGGCCTCGGGAGATCGCATCGCGGCCGAGGTGCTGCGCGCGCTCGGTCGGGCCGTGCGCGCATTCGGCATCGGGGGACGTGGTTGCAGGGCGCAGGCCATGGAGACGCTCGCGGATACGTCGGACGTCGCCGCGATGGGCACGCTCGACGTGCTCCGCAAAGCGCCGGCGCTCGGGCGATCGCTCGCCGTGCTGGTGGACCGAATTCGAAAAGATCCGCCGCGCGCCGCGTTGCTCGTGAACTTCACGGAGCTCAACGCGCGGCTCGGGCGGGCGCTCCGGCGCCGCGGGACACGTGTCCTTTGGGCCGTCGCGCCGCAGGTATGGGCCTGGCGCGCGGGGAGGATCCGCGCGCTCCACGATGCCGTCGATCGGCTCGCCGTCGTCCTGCCGTTCGAGGAGCCGCTCTGGCGTGACGCGGGGTACGACGCTCGGTTCGTGGGGCATCCGTCGGCCGACGTGCCACGCCTGCCCCGCGAGGTCGGGCGCGCGCGGATCGGGCTCGGCGCCGGACGCGCCGTCGCCGTGCTCCCAGGCAGCCGCGCCGGCGAGATCACGCGCCTCGCGCCGCTCTTCTGCGAGGCCGCCTCGATGCTCACGGCGCGCGGCGACGTGGACGAGGCACGCGTGCTCGTGGCCCCGTGGCTCGACGCGCGTGCCCGTGGCGAGCTCGAACGGGCGGCTCGACGCGCCGGCGTCGGGATCACCGAAGCCGACGCGGAGCATGGCGCGTCTCCGCTGCTCGGGGCCTTCGACCTCGCGCTTTGCGCCTCGGGGACGGCTTGCCTGGAGGCGGCGCTCGCCGGGCTGCCCACGGTCATCGGCTACCGCGTCGATCCCCTCACCTACGCCCTCGCGCGCCGCCTCGTGCGCACGCCGCACATCGGCCTGCCGAACGTCCTGCTCGGCCGCCGCGCCTCCCCCGAGCTGCTCCAGGACGCATGCACGGCCCGCGAGCTCGCCGCGTCCGCTGCTTCCCTCGCGAACGATGAATCCCGTGGGCGCGCCCAGGCCGACGCTCGCGCACTCGAAGCGCGGCTCAGGCCCCCTTCCCCGGGCCCCTTCGGCGCACGCGTCGCGGCCCTGCTGGAGCCGTGGCTCTAATCCTTTGACGCCCAACGATCACGTGCGCGGCGAGGACGAGGCCCCCGATCCAGCGCGCTTCTCCGGCTTGGCGTGCATCGCCTCGAAGGCGCTCACGACCTCCCGGGAAAACTCTTCCACCACCGCTCGATGCGCCGCGAGCCCGCCGTCGAGCGCCGCGCGCGCCTTCTCCAGCACGGCGCTCACGTGCTCGGCCCGCTGCCGCGCGAGCACGCGGAAGGCGAGCATCCGACCTGCGGGGACCGCGACGAGCGCGATCGACGCGGGCGACCAGGCGAACACCGGCGCGGCGCGCGTGATGGAGCCGAGGTCCGTGAGCGGCGAGCGCGACAGCCACACGCCGAGCACGGCCTGATAGCCCTCGGCGACCGCCGACGGCAGACCGTCGCACATCTCGTGCAGCGGCACCCGCTGCGTCTCCACGTGCACGCGCCGCAGGCCTTGCCACATCAGGAGCCGCTTCGGCGGAGGCACGCCGCGGAAGCTCGCCGAGCCCGTCCACCACCGCACCGACGTATCCGCGCGGTTGAGCTCCATCACGCGCGCGAACGTCGCGTGGCGGGCGAGCGCCGCGCCGACGTCGCGCGGCGGCGGAACGTGGCCACACAACTCGAACACGCTCCGCAGCAGGCGCATGTAGCGCCCCTTCGTGAAGAGCCCGCCGAGCTCGTGGTTCGTCACCTGCAAGACGTCGTTCAGCGCCGCGGCGAGGGCCCACTCGTGCTCGTCGAGATTCGGCAACGTGTCGACCGGCGCGAGGAGCCGCGCGCGCCGCACCCGCGCGACGTCGATGCGCGCGCGCAGGTCCGCGTCGACGATGTGCCTCCCCTCCCCGAGCTTCGTCCCGGCCTGCCCGAACGGGCGCGCGAGGCGTAATTTTCCGCCGAGAACGAGAGGCGCGACGATCCCCGCGACGAGCTCTTCGAACCGTTCGTCGTCGCTCGCCAAGCTAGCCTCCGCCGCTCGCGCCCCCGGGGAGCGCGGGGAGTGCGCCGTCGTCGCCCGCATTGACGTCGCGCAGCGGCCGGAGGCCCACGCCGCCGAGCGTCACTTCGGGCAGCTCCGTGGCCAGCGCCGACGAGAGCGCGTCCGCGAAGCGATCGGCCGCGAGCGGGAGCCACGCCTGCGCTTCGAGCACGGCCGTTTCGAGCGAGACGAACCCCTCCTCGGGCACGCCGAGCACGGCGCCGTCGCGGCCGATGAAGAGCACCTGCCCCGGCGGCGCCCCGAGCGAGCGATAGAGCACGTCGGGCGCGACCGCAGGCACCACGTCGTAGCCCGCGGGCACGTAGAGCTGCTTGTGCACCTCGCGGAAGAACTGCCCCACGGGGATGCCCTCGATGCCCGTCGGATGGCGGACGATCGCGCCGCGCTCGGTGAACGCGACGCGCGCCGCGCGTAGGCTCTCCGGCCCGAGCGCATAGGCGATGCGGCGCAGCACCGGCAGGTCCTCGGCCTCGACCCAGGTCGCGGTCACGTGCCGCCATGGATCGAGCGTGGGCACGAGGCGCAGCGCGACCGAGACGGACGTCGTCGGCTGGGCGCTCGCGTGCGCCGCGGCCACGTCCTTGCGCATCTCCATGCGGGCGAAGGCGCGCACGTCGCCGAGCGCGGGCAGCTTCGGGATCTCCAGCGGATCGAGCCCGTGGCCACGGAAAAGAACGAGGCCCGTCTCCGCGAAGACGGGGCACGCGCGGAGGTTCACGGGGTGCCGAAACCCGACCTCCACGGCCGTGCCCGGCGCGGCCGGGACGAACATCGAGAGGCCCGGCGTCCGCGTGAGCAGCGGGATCATGCGCTCGGGCAGCTCGGGCACACGGAACAGGTACCGGACGACCGGCCCATCATCGAAGCTCGACGCCGGCGGCCACTCGGCGACGCCGACCTCGGCCGTGACGCCCGAGCGCACGAAGTAGTGGATCAGCGCCGGCCCGAGCCCCGCCTCCGCGGCGAGCCAGCGCGGCCCGGGCTCGCGCCCCGTCGCGGGATCCGCGTGCGGCTCGAGGCGCAGCACGAGCGAACGAACGTCGACCTTCCGCTCCGCCTCGTAGCTCTGCGAAAACGTGTTGTGGTAGAGCCAGAGCGTCGCGTCGCCCGCGCTGATCTGCGCGACGTCGTAGCCGAAGGGCGCCGCCGCGTCGCGGTACTGGACGAAGTGACGGCTCGTCCCGGTGAACGTGTATCCGCCCGCGAGGCGCGCGATCTCGGCGATCCGGTCCATGCGATCGCTCGTCTCCGCCGCGAACGTGAGCGTCACCTCGCGCGCCCCGAGCTTCGAGCGCACGACCTCGATCGCGAGCGACCGGAGGATGTCGGCGAGCGAACCCTGCCTCGTGTAAAGCGCGAGAAACGCGACGAGCCGATCGATCGAGGGCAGGAGGACCACGCCCTTCGCGCCGAGCGCCACGCCGCGCGCGTCCAGGCCGAGGCCCGGCGTGCGGAGCCTCGTCTGGTGGACCGCGACCCGCTCGAGCATGCGCTAGCTCCTCTTCGCGTCTCCTGCGCTCGCCGGTTCACCCGAATCCGGCGGGCACGTGGCCGAGAGGCTAGGGGCTCGGCCCGAGACCGTCAAGCGAGCGCGCTCTCGGGTGCACCTGCCGCCTTTTGGCTCGTGCGCCGATTGTGTACCCTTGGGCGGGCCCGCGCACCACGGGCCTACGTACACCCTCGGCCGGCAACCGGCGATAGGGAGTCCCGAGCAAGGCATGGCACGCACCCAGCAGCTCATCGCCGGGCGATTTCAGGTCGAGCGCGAGGTCGGACGTGGCGCCGTCGGCATCGTGTTCCGCGCGTTCGACACGGTCTCCCAGCGGCGCGTCGCCCTGAAGATCATCGCCGCAGGCGAGTCCGATCCCGGCGAGCGCACCCGCCTCCTGCAAGAGGGCAAGATCCTGAGCGAGCTCGATCATCCCGGGATCGTCCAGGTCGTGGCCTACGGCGCCCTCGACTCGAGTTACACCGCCGCGCTCGGCCGCAAGTTCGACGAAGGCACGCCCTTCATCGCCATGGAGTGGCTCGAAGGCGAGGACCTGCTCACGCGCCAGCTCCGCGCCGCGCTCACGATGCGCCAGGCCCTCGACATCGCGCGTCAGGTCGCCTTCGCGCTCGCCGCCGCCCACGACGCCGGCGTCGTCCACCGCGACATCAAGCCCTCGAACATCTTCGTCCTTTCGAGCCGCTTCCCCGATCCCGACTCGCCCCCCGTCTCCACGCGCACGACGCGCAGGACCCGCGACGACGGCGAGCCCGTCCCCGAGCAGCTCACCTCGAAGCTCGTCGATTTCGGCGTCGCGACCTCGCGCGACATGCGCCTGACCGGCAACGACATCTTCGTCGGCACCCCCGCGTACATGGCCCCCGAGCAGGCCCGCGGCGACGCCATCGCAGACGCGCGCAGCGACATCTACTCGCTCGGCGCGACGCTCTTCGAGCTGCTCACGGGAAGGCCCCCGCACATCGGCTCGAACTCGATCGCCACGATCGCGCTGCTCGCCACGACGCCCGCGCCCCGCTTGAGCGAGCTGCTCCTCGACGTCCCCGAGGCCCTCGAAGAGCTCGTCGCGCGCATGCTCATGTCCGAGCGCGAGCATCGCCCGACGTCGTCGCGCGAGGTCGCGCTCGAGCTCGACGCGCTCTGCCGTGATCCATCCGTCCCCGAGGTCGCGCGCGCGCTCGCCACCTCGACCGAGCCGCCGCCCATGAACACGCGGCTCGTCACGACGCTCGTCGCGCTGCAGGTCGGCTCGCGCAAGGAGCAACGCCTGCAGCTCCTCGAACGTCTGCGCGAGCGCGGCGCCGACGCCTTGCCCCTCGGCACCGACTCGATCGTCGCGCACCTCGGCATGCGCCAGTCGCACGGCGACGAGGCCACGAACGCCCTCGATCTCGGCCGCTGGCTCGCCGAGCTCGGCGCGTGCGTGGGCGTCTCCACGGGCCGCACGCGGCTCGATCGCGTCAAATCTGCGGGCGACGTCGTTGATCGCGCGAGCGCGCTCGCGCGAAAAGCAGGCGAGGCGAACCTGCTCTGCGACGGCACCACGAAGGACCTCGACAAGGGCTTCTTCCAGTTCGACTCGGTCCCGGGCGGCCATTTCAAGGTCGGCGCGCGCGCCAAGCCCGAGGGTCGCAAAACCGAACAGTTCATCGGCCGCGAAGCCGAACTCATCAACGCGCTCGCGCAGTACGAGCGCTGCGTCGACGATGGCACGCCGATCATCGTCACGATCTCGGGCCCGCCTGGCATCGGCAAGAGCCGCCTCGGTCGCGAGTTCGTCAACCGCATCACGACACGCGACGAACCCCCGCTGCTCGTCCGCGTGCGATGTGAGTCCTTCGGCCGCGCCCAGGCCCTCGGCGTCGCCACCGACGCGCTCCGCGCCATGCTCGGTCTTCCGAAAGGCGCGAGCCTCGAACAGGTCGAGCAGGCCCTGCGCGTGCGCAAGCTCCGGAGCGGCGACAGCACCTTGCTCTCGCGCCTGCTCGCGAACCAGCCCTTCGACGAAGGCCTCGATCCGCGCGGCGCCCGCGACTCGCTCTACCTCTCGATGACCGAGCTCGCCCTCGGCGCCGCCTCCAGCGGCACCTGCGTCCTGCTCTTCGAGGACGCGCAGTGGTCCGACCCCGAGAGCATCTCCTGGATCGAGCACCTGCTCGGCCGCGCCACGAACCTGCCCCTGTTCGTGATGATGGTCATGCGACCAGGCTTCTGGCGTGATCAAGGCCAACGCTTCGTCGGCCGGGATCACGTGCGGATCGATCTGCGCCCGATGTCGAAGAAGGCCACACGCGAGATCGCCCGCGCCATCATCGGCGAGGGCGCGGACGAGGCCGTGCTGAACCGCGTCGCGGAGCAAGCCGCGGGCTCGCCGCTCTTCGCCGAGGAGCTCGCGCGTGTCATCGCCGCGGGCAAGGACGTCACCACGGCCGCCACGATCGAGGCCGCGATCCAGGTCAGCCTCGACGCGCTCGACGACGCGACGCGCGAAGCTGTCGTGCGCATGAGCGTCCTCGGCCTGAGCGTGTGGGACTCGGGCATCAGCGCCGTCGGCGTAGCCGACGCGGACGGCGCCTTGAAAAAACTCATCGCCGCCGAGCTGCTCGTCGAGCACGGCGCGAGCCGCTTCGCCGGCACGCGCGAGTTCCTCTTCAAGCACGCCCTCGTCCGCGACGTCGCCTACGCCTCGGCGAACGAGGAGCTCCGCAAGCAGATCCACGCCGCCGCAGCCGCGTGGCTCGCCAACATGGGCGAGGACGCCGCGACCGTCGCGCAGCACTTCGATCTCGGCGCGCAGCAAGAGAAAGCCGCCGTCTACTGGGAGACCGCCGCGCGGCGCGCCCTCGCTACGAACTCGCTCGGCGAGGCCGTGAAGATGGCCGAACGATCGCTCATGTTCGCGACGGACAAACCAACCGCATTCGGCCGCGCGGTGCTGCTCGACGAGGCCCACAGCCGCCTCGACGCGAAGTCCTCCGAGCGCAAGGAGGCCATCGACGCGATGGCCGAAAACGTGTTCGACGAGGAGAGCGAGATCCGCTCCCTCGGCGCGCGCGTCCGGTACGACTACGTGCTCGGCGCCGGCTTCGACGTCGAAGCGCGTCTCATCCAGTGCCGCGATCGCGCGGCGACGCTCGGCCTCGTCGAGGAAGAGGCGCGCTGCTCGGCATCGCTCGCAAACCTCTACGCCTATGCAGGCCAGCTCGACCTCGCCGAGCGCGAGACGCGCGTCCTGCTCGACCTCACCGAGCGCCGATCGATCGACTGGGCCGCCGTCGACGCCTGGCAAGCCCTCGCCGTCGTGCGGCAGACGCAAGGTCAGCTCGGCGCAGCGCTCGACGCCCGGCGCAACGCGGCCCGCGCCGCGAAGAGCGCAGGCCTGCAAGAGCGCGAGGCCATGCTCATCACGAACGTCGGCTTCGCCCTGACCACCATCGGCGCGCGCCACGAGGCCCTGCACCAGCTCGAAGCGGGCCTCGCGAAGGCCTCGGCGATCGGCAGCCCTGGCACGGTGCGCAACGCGCAGATGAACCTGCTCTGCTGGGCCGCGACGTTCGGCCCCGACAGCCGCCTCGACGGGGCCCTCACCGAGCCCCGCACGAGCGCCGACGAAGCGACCGTCGCCTGGTTCCACAAGGATCGCGTGACGCTCGGCACGCTCTTTTACCGCGGCTGCGAGCTCCTGCGCACGGACGGCGCGGGCAACATCCCGCGCGCGCGCTCGCTGCTCAAGACGGCGACCGAGGCCTACCGCGCCTCGCAGAACCGCGACGTCCTGCCCGTCGCGCTCGGCTTCTGGGCCGAGGCCGAGCGTCGCTTCGGCAACTCCGACCAGGCGATCGAGCTCGCCTGCGAGGCCGCGCGCCTCGTCGAATCCGGCGCGCCGAGCCTGCTCAACGAGGCCTCGATCTACCTGACGCTGCACGACGCGTACGTCGACATCGGCGACCTGAAGAGCGCCCGCGACGCGATCCAGCGCGCCGTCCCGCACCTCGAGCGCCGCCTGAAGGGCCTCGAAGGCACGCCCTACGCGCGCGCCTTCCTGGTGAACCTCCCGCACAACGCAGGCCTGCTCGCCGCCGCCGAAGCCTACGGCTGCGTGACGAAGCCCATCGAGCAGGTCCTCGCCCTCCCCCTGTCCGAAAGCTAGGGGGACTTCACGGCGTGGCGCCGGGGTTTCACCCCGGACCCGTCTGGTCAACGATGGGGCTACGCTCGGCAAGCCGAGCTACGCCCCGAACCCCGGAGTTGTCCACCCCTCGACCCGGACCAGGGCCAGCCCTGGACCCTTGGTGCACCAACCGCGATGCGGTCGATGCCAACGGGAGGGGCCTGCCAGCACCTCTCCGTGCAGCCATTGGTGCACAAAACGAAACCGCCCTCCCCTTCCGAGGAGGGCGGCTCGCTTTTGTCTGCGCCGAGAGCGGTTACTCGCCGCCGATCGCGATGCCGAGCTGCTGCCGCAGCGCGAAGTACTGATCCGACACCGAGAACAGGAGCAGCTCCTTCAGCTTCTCCTGCGGCGGCAGATCACCCGGCTGCTGCGGCTCGGCCGCGATGATCTTCTTCGCGATCTCGAGGTCGCCGCAGAGCAGGTATCCAGCGCGGTTCGCCGTGATGTCCACGCACTGCGACCACCGCTTGAGGTTCGCCTTCGCCCCGTCCGCCACGAACTTCTTCACGACCATCCGCAGACCTTCGATCTGCATCGGCTGCATGAACTGGCGGATCGTCTGCGCCGTCGCCAGCACCTGCTTGTCGATGTCCGCCGGCGAAGGCGCGTCCGGCTGGACGAGCTTGATCGCCGCGAAGAGGAGCACCGTCAGCTCGGTGACCGTCGGGAACAGCGTCTTGATGTAGTGCTCGCCGCGATACATCGCGAGGTGCTTGCCGATGATGAACGTCAGCTCCTGCGGCGAGAACCCGGTCAAGACCGTTTGACCTGCAACCGACGAGGGCGGCTCGGCCGGAACGGCGACGAGAGCCCCCGGCACGTCGCTGCGCACGTACAACGCCGGGCACGGGATCCCGAGCACCTGTGAGGCCCAGCCGAACGTACGGGCGAACGTGACGGTCGACGTGGCCGGATCCTGGCGGAACCGCGGATCGAGGACCGGCTTCTCCTTCTTCGCCTCCAGCGTCGCGATCTTCGCCTTGAGCGCCGCGGAGGCGATCATCTCGAAGATCTTGCCGATGTAGAGGTTCTCTTCCTCGTGGAAGAGGTTCCGGAGCCACTGCTCGTTGTCGAGCCGGTTCTTGACCTGCAGCATCCCCTGCGGACGGTAGTCCTCGAAGAAGCGCTGCTCGTCCTCGTCGGCCTTGCGGATGAACGCGAGCGCCGCCGCCGTGCACCACGCCGGATCATACGCCTTCTGCTCCACGTAGAGCCGGTAGAGCTCGTGGTAGGAGTCGGCGTTCGTCGCGTCGATCTTCACGAGTGACTGGTACTCGGAGATCGCTTCCTCCGTGTTCCCGAGGCCCGTGTAGAGCTGCGCCAGGATCTGGTGCTCCTGCTGGTCCTCCGGCTTGAGGCGCGCGGCGATCTTGAACGTCTCGACCGCCGCGTTCACGTCCTCGAGGCGATCGCGGTAGATGAGGCCGAGCGCGTGCCAGAGGGTGAACTCGAGGTCGATGTTCCCCTTGCCCGCCACGCGGTGCAGCATCTTCCGGTACGCGCGCTCGAGCTGCTTCCAGTCCCTCTGCGACGTAAGGATCTTGTTGATGCGCTCGAACGCGTCGAGGAACGCCGGATCGAGATCCAGCGCGTCGTTGAACAGGTCCACCGCGCGCGGGAGATCCTCGAGCTTGTCGCGGTAGATCTGCGCCATCGTGAAGAAGTAGCGCGACTTGCGACCGGGCTGCGTCTCGAGGTCCGCGATGCGCTGGAGCGTGTCCACCATCTGCTCCCACTGACTGACCTTCTGGTACAGCGTGAGCATCCGGTGCAGCAAAACGTGGTTCTGCGGCTCCAGATCGAGCGCCTCTTCGAGCGCCTCGACGGACTTCGTCGGGTTCTGATCCTTCTCCCACGTATCGGCGATCTCGCCGAGGAGCTTGAAGCGCTCGGCGCCGTCGATGATGTTGTCGAGGATCTGGCGCTTGTAGTGCGCGACCTGCTTCCAGTCCTTCAACCCGTCGTAGACGCCGACGAGCGCGTCGAGCGTCGGCCGGTGAGCCGGCTCCACGCCGAGGGCCTTCTCGAAGTTGTTGATCGCCTGCTTCGCCTGGCCCTGGTTCTGCTTGATGAGGCCAAGCTTGTAGTAGACGTTCGCGCGCGCCTCGGTCTCGGCCTCGTCCGTCGTCCCGAGGACCTTCTGGTAGTTCGTCAGCGCGCCGGCCCAGTCACCCAAGCGGAAGCAGACGTCGGCGAGGCCCTCGATGGTCTCGCGGTTCGTCATGTCGATCGCGTAGGCAGCCTGGTACGCCTTGAGCGCCTGCTCGTTCTTCCCGATCGCGACGAGCACCTTGCCGAACGTGTTCTGCAGTCGGTGCTGCTCGGACTTCTCGCGCTTGCCCGATTTCCGGACGAGCATCTCGCCGAGCGGCTCCGCCTTCGT
The DNA here is from genome assembly GCF_029946465.1 of Polyangium sorediatum. NCBI lineage: Bacteria > Pseudomonadati > Myxococcota > Polyangiales > Polyangiaceae > Polyangium > Polyangium sorediatum. The sequence goes on along the minus strand of NZ_JARZHI010000009.1, from coordinate 109,165 downwards.
CCACTTCTCGTTGCTCACGTACTCCGCGAGCAAGGGCATCGCCGCGTCCTCGTTGTCGCCGTCGCTCTGGAGCGCGAGCTCGTACGCCTGCACCGCGAGATCGTGCTCGCCGAGCCGATCGTCGCGCAGCCTGCCGAGCTCCACGAGGAGCTTGGCGCGCTGGCGCGGCGCCTCGGTGTTCATCTGCTCCTGATCGAGGTACCGCGCGGCGGTGTCCCAATCCTCGGAGTCGATCGCGATGACGCGCAACGCGGCCAGGGTCTGCAGGTGCGCCGGATCCAGATCGAGAGCCATCTCGAACCGATCCCGCGCCGCGATCCGATCCCCGATCTTCTCGTCGAGCTGCTTACCGATCCGGTAATACATCTCGACGCGCTGCTTGCCGTCCGGAGTCAGGTCGGCGACGCGCGTCATGTAGTCGATGGCGCGCGACGTATCCTCCTGCTTCTCGTAGAGCTTCGCGAGCGCCTCGAGCGCCGGGATGTGCTTGTCGTCGAGGTCCGTGATGTTCAGCCACGCGTCGATCGCGCGGTCGAAGTCCTGGACCTCCTCGGCGTACACCTTCGCCGTCGCCGACCAGAGATCGATCTTCTTCTGCCGATCGATCGTCGCGTTGATGTGGCGATCGTAGGTGTTGATGAGGTCGTGCCATTGCCGCAGCCGGCGGTAGCAACGCTCGAGCGAGTCGAGCGCCGCCTCGTGGTGCGGATCGATGTCCACGACCTGCTCGAGCCTCGCGGCCGCGAGATCCGGCTTGAGGAACTGCTCCTCCTGGATCTTCGCGATCTTGAGCAGCACGTCGATGCGCTCGCGCTCCGTCGTGACCACGTCGAGCTGCATCTCGAGGACGCCCACGAGATCCGGCCACTGGTGCGTCTGGTTGTAGACGCGCTCCAGGCCGCGCATCGCGAGCAGGTTGGCCGCGTCCACCTCGAGCACCTCGCGGTAGACCTGACCCGCCTTCTCGATCTGGCCGAGGTCCTTTTCGTAGAGGCCCGCGCAACGCAGCTTCGTGGCCGCGATCTGCGAGGCTTCCGTCTGCGCCTTGCCCTTGCGGGTCAGGATGTCGACCAGTTCGGGGAGCAGGCCGCGATCCGTGTAGATGCGGTCGAGCGCCTCGAGCGCCGCCAGGTGGTACGCGTCCACGTCGAGCGCGCGCTTGTAGAACGAGAGGCCCTGCTCCACGTCGCCCGCGTTCTTCTCGAGCACCTCGCCGAGCTCCGTCAGGATCTCCTTGCGATCGGTGTCCTTGACGGCGATCTCGAGGGCCCGCGTGAGCATCTGGCCCTGCTGCTGCCACTGGCCGCCCTTCTTGTGGAAGTTCGCCATCTGGCGCAGCACGTCGACGTTGTTCGGGTCGATCTGCAGCACCTTGCCGTAGTACGGCTGCGAGTACTCGGGGTGCCCGAGGTCCTCCGCGTACCACTTCGCGAGGTGCAGGCAGAGCCGGATCGTGCGGAGCGGATCCCGGTCCGGGTTCAGCGCCTGCAGCCAGCCGTTGACCGTCTGCACAAGCTCCGGCCAGCGGTTCGTCGCCTGCGCCATGCGCTCGAGGTAACGAACCGTCTCCATGTTGTCGAAGTCGAGCTCGAACGCCGTGAGCAGCGCGTCGAACGCCTGCATCCGGTCTTCGAGCTCGGTCTCGAACACGCGCGCGACCTTGCGGAGGATGTCCGTCTTCTCGTCGGTGTCCTCGCGCGAGTCGAGGCGCGCGAGGTACAGCTCGATGAGCGGCTCGGCGCGATGCGCGGCCGAGTGCAGTTCTTCGAGCGCGAGGTACGCGCGATCGTGCGTCGGCTCGATCTCGAGAACCTTCTCGTACGCCGGCGTGCCCTTGTCCTTGTCCTGGACCTGGTGCTCCCAGATGTCGGCGACCTCGAGGTACTCGCGGATCTTCTCCGCGCCGTCCTCGTACGCCGCCGCGCGGCCCATCTTGACGTCGATCACCTCGACCCAGCGCTCTTCGGCGCGGAGCAGGTTCTCGAGCGCCGCCATGGCCTCGAAGTCGCGCGGATCGACCGCGAGCAGCTTCCGCCACGCGTCGATCGCGTCGTACGCCTGGACGAGCACGTTCTGGTACGTCGTCCCGAGCTCGCGGTAGAGGGCCACCACGTTCTCGGCCGGTAGCACCGAACCTGCGCGATCCACCGTCTGGTGGAGAATGCTCACGAGCTCGTTCGGATCGTTGCGCTTCCGCCAGATGTCCGCGATCGCGTAGAGCGCCTCGACGTTCGCGTACTCGATGTCGAGCGCGCGGTTGTAGTCGTCGAGCGCGAGGTCGTCGCGCGTCAGCTTGTCGTTGTAGAGCTTCGCGCGACGGAGGAGCACGGCCACGCGTGCCTCGTCGGTCGGCTCAACGTCGAACTGCCGCTCGAGGGCCTCGCAGAGCTCCGCCCACCGCTGCTCGCGCTCGTACAGGTTCGCGAGCGCAAAGAGCGCCTCCGTGTCCTCGCCCTTGATGTCGAGGACCTGCTTCCACATGTCGATCGCGGCCGGGATGTTGTTGAGCATCTCCGGCTCGGAGAGCAGGCGCGCCATCTTCGCGCGCACGTCGCCCTCGTTCGCCGTGATCTGGAGCTCGCGCTCGTAGACGCCCATCAGCTCGGTCCACGAACCCTTGCTGCCGTACAGGCGCTCGAGTGCGTAGATCGCGGCCTCGTTGTTCGGGTCGAGTTCGTCGAAGAGCCGACGGAAGGCGCGGATCGCGTCGTCCACCTGCCCGAGCTGCTCCTCGTACACCTGGCCGAGGCGGCCGTAGAGCTCGATGTGCTCGTACGGCTCCATCGGCACCTTGACCCGCTGCTCGAGGATCCCCGCGAGGTCGGCGTACTGCTCGAGCCCCGTGTAGATCCGATCGAGCTCGGCGAGCGCCTTCGGATCGAGCGGATCGACGCCGAGAACGTAGCGGTACGTCTGCTCCGCCTTCTCGATGTCGCGCAGTTCCTCCTCGAACACGCGCGCGAGCCGCGTGCCGATGTTCGTCTGCACCGCCTTGTCGCCGTGCAGGCCGAGCACGTCGGCATACGCGTCGCCGAGGGTGTTCCAGCCGCCGTCCGTCGAACCGCCGAGCCGCTCGACCTCTTCGAGCGTCTTCTCGTCCGCCGGGTACTCCTTGAGCGCGCGGACGTACACGCCGAGCGCGCCGTCGAGCGCCACGAGCCGCTCCTCGTGGATCTCCGCCATGCGGTAGTACATGGCGAGCCGATCCGCGGGCTCCGTGAGGTGCGCGAGCTGCGCTTCGAGGACGCCCGCGAGCTTCTCCCAGTCACCGGACGACTGGTAGAGCGGCTCCAGGATCTCGCCGATCTCGAGCTGCTTCACGCCCGCCGCGAAGAGCCCTTCGAGAGCCTCCAGCGTTGCCGTGTGATCGGGCGCCGCGTTCAGGATCTCGCGGTAGACGCCGATCGCCGCCGCCAGATCGTTCAAGCGGAGCTGGTGGACCTGGCCGAGGCGGTACTTGAACTCGAGCGCGTCCTCCGGGTTCGGCGACGACTCGGCCTCACGCGCGAGCACGGGCACGAGATCGGTCCAGCGCTCGGTCATCGTGAAGAGCCGGTCGAGCGAGGAGATCGCCGTCCAGTTCTCCGCGTCGACCTCGAGCACGCGCCGGTAACGCGCCACCGCGCTGTCGACGTCCTCGAGCTGCGTCTCGAAAATCCCCGCGAGACGAAGACCGAGCTCGACGAACTGATCCGGCTGCTCACCGAGCTTGCCGAGTTCCTGATCGTAGAGCGCCGCGACGTCCTTCCACCGCGTCACGTACATCGCGAGCCGCTCGATGTTGCCGAGCGAATCCTGGTTCGCGATGTCGAACGTCACCGCCCGCGCGTACGTGTCGAAGGCCGCCTGGTGGTTGCCGAGCATCTCCTCGTGCAGGCGCGCGATGCGGTGGAGCAGCTCCACCTTGGCGTACGGATCGTCCGCCTTCGCGACCTGGACCTCGAGGACGCTGATCAGCTTGTCCCACTGCTGCGCGGTGTCGTAGATGGGCTCGAGCACGAGGGCTGCTTCGAGCGCCGCCGTCGCGCCGCTGCTCTTGATGCCTTCGAGGGCCACCAGCGTGGGCTCGTGATCGGGCATCACCTGCAGGAGATCGCGATAAAGCTCGATCGCGCGCTGCACGTCGCCGAGGTGCTTCTCGTAGAGCTCGGCGATTCGGTAGTTGTAGCTGATCTGCTCCGCCGGATCGGCCGAGATGCGCGAGAGGTGCTCGAGCACGCCGAGCAACTCGTGCCAGTTCTGGGCCTGCTGGTAGAGCACGTCGAGCCGACCGAGCGCCTGCTGATCGTCCGGATCGAGCTCGAGCACGCGCTGGTACGTGTCGATCGACGCCGGCACGTCCTTGAGCTCGCTCTCGTAGACCGCGCCCATCTGGTAGTAGATGCTCTTCTTCTCCTCGGGATCACCGACGAGATCGACCTTCTTCGTGTACACCGCGAGAAGGTCGGCCCACCGCGACAAACCGAGGTAGAGCTTGATGAGCTGATCGATCGCGCCGAGATCTTCCGGATCGAGCTCCAGGATCTTGCCGTACACCGCGATCGCCGCGTCGTGCCGCTGGAGGATCTCCTCCTCGATCGACGCTGCTTGGAAGAGCGCGCCCTTCTTCTCGCCGAGCTCGTCGAGAATGTCGGCCTTCTGCTGCAGGATCTGGGAGAGCTCCTCGAAGCGATCCGCGGCCCTGAAGAGGTTCTCCAGCGCCTCGGCCGCGCCGAGGTTGCGCGCGTCGATCGTGAGCACCTTGCGGTAGTGCTTGATCGCGCTCTCGATGTCGCCGATGTCCGACTCATAGACGCGCGCGCTCATCGTGTAGAGCTGGCTCGAAAGCTCCGGCTCCTGCTGCTGCGCCGCGAGCTCCTCCAGCACGCGCGCGAGGTCGGCGAACCGCCCCGTTGCGCGCGCCAGTCGATCCAGGCCCTGCTGCGTCGTATCGAGCGCCGGGTCGTGCCCGAGCGCGCGCGCGTACGTGTCGAAGGCCGAGTTCAGATCACCGCCGGCGTCCTCGTAGAGCGTCGCGATCTGATGGAGCAGCTCCACCTTGCGGCTCACATCGTCGCTCCGTCGGACCTGCACCTCGTGCACGCCGATGAGCTTCATGTAATCGCCCGAGGCCCTGTAGAGCGGCTCGAGGATCTCGGCGATCGCCACCTCGTGCTCGGGCAGCTTGCCGAGCCGTTCGAGCGCGCCGAGCGCCTCCGCATTCGCGGGCTCACGCTCGAGGACCTGGCGGTAGCCCTCGATCGCGGTCTCGAGCAGGTTCATCTTCGACTCGCGCAGCGCCGCGAGGCGGAGCATGAGCCGGATCTGCTGCTCGTCCTCGGTGGCGTACCGGAGCTGCTGCTCCAGGTTGTCCGCGAGGTCCTCCCACATGCTCTGCCGCGAGAAGAGCCCGTCGAGGGCGGCGAGCGCCACGTTGCTCGTCGGATCCTCGCGCAGCACCTCCTGGTAGGCCGCGATCGCGTCGCCGGGCTGCGAGAGCTTCTCCTCGTAGACCTCGGCCATCTGCGCGAAGAGCGCCTCGCGATCCGTGAACTCCGGCGCGAGCGCGATGCGACGACGGAAAACCTCGATGAGGTCCTGCCACCGCTCGGTGCGGCGATAGAGCGCGTCCATCGCGGCGAGCGCCTCGCCGTCCGCCGGATCGATCTCAAGCACGCGCTTGTAGCCGTTCGCCGCGTCCTCGATCTTGCCGAGCTTCTCCGAGATGCCCGCGAGCCGCATCCAGTACTCGCGCGCCAGTCGCTCGTCGCTCAGGCCCCCCGCGATCTCACTGAAGACCGCGAAGAGTTTGTCCCACGAACCGGCCTGCGCCGCGAGCTGCTCGAGCTCGCCGCGGGTCTCGCCGTTCGACGGATCGTCCTTCAGGGCGCGGCTCTGCGCCTCGAACGCCCGCGCGAGATCCGTCAGGTGCTCGGCCGCCGTGCGGGCGACCTTGCGCAGGAGGTTCACGCGCGTCCCGACGTCCGCCTCCGCGGCCGCCAGGATCTCGAGGGACTGGATGAGCTTCTCCCAGTCGCCGCGCGTCTCGTAGATCTCCTGCAGGATCCCGGCCGCCTCGGCGCGGAGCTCCTCGTTCTCGAGCAGCTTCTCGAGCGCAATGCGCGCGCCGTCGTTCGCCGGATCGAGGACCAGGATCTCCCGGTAATTCTCGAGCGCGCCGTGCGCATCACCGAGCTTCTCGAGCGTCGAGCCGAGCCGGTACTTGAGGTCGACCGTGATCGCGTCGCCGAGGTTCAGTTCGATGCGCCGACGAAGCACGTCGACGTAGCTCTCCCACTGCTCCTGCTCGCGGTAGAGCGTATCGAGCGCTTCGAGCGCCGGCGCGTCGGCCGGATCGTCCTGGAGCACCTCGTTGTACGTCGTGATCGCGCTCGCCGGATCCTTGATCTCGTTCACGTAGAGCTGCGCGATCGCGTAGCGAATGCTCTTCGTCTCCTCGGTGTCCTGCGCCAGCTCGAGCTTGCGCTTGTAGATCTCGAGGAGCTCCGTGAACCGACCCGTGTCGCGGTAAAGGCGCTCGAGCGCCGAGATCGCCGCCGCGTTCTCGCTGTCCGTGTCGTACACGGCGCGGAACTGCGCGAGCGCGTCGTCCACGCGCTTGACCTCGTCGACGAGCACACGACCGAGCCGGAGCCGCAGCGCGATCCCGAGATCCCGATCCAGATCCTCATCCGCGCGCGCGATCGTCTTGCCGTACGACGCGATGAGGCTGTCCCAGCTCCCCGTCGTGCGCGCGACGCGCTCCACATCCTCGACGCACTGCTCGTCGCCGGGTGCGAGCTCGAACGCGGATAGGAACCGCTCGAACGCCTTCTGCGGCTCCTTGAGCTTCGCCTCGTAGAGGCCCGCGACCTCACGGTAGAGCGCGAGCTTCGTGTCGGCGTCCTGATCGTTCGCGAGCTTGACCTCGATCGCGACCGCGAGCCCCTTCGCGTTGTTGGCCTGCGTGTAGAGCGGGATGAGCGCCTCGGCCGCTGGTAGGTACCCGGCGTCGATCGTCCACACCTTCTCGTAGGCCTTCATCGCCCGATCGGACTTGCCCTTCTGGTCGAGCCAGAGCTGGGCCGTCTTCATGAGCAGGCTGATCTTGTTCTTGTCCTCGGTCTCCTTCGCCTCCTGCGACTCGAGAACGCGGATGAACTCGTCCCACTTGCCCTGCTCTTCGTAGAACCGCTGCAGGTCCTCCCAGCGAGCGACCTTCAGGTAGAGCTTCTTCAGCGCCTCCTGGGCCTTGCGCTCGTTCGGGTTCAGCGTGAGGAGCTGCTCCCACGCTTCGATCGCAGCGTCGTCGTTGTTCAGGCGCTCGCCGTAGAGGGCGCCGAGCTTGCCGAGCAGCGCCTCCTTCGCCTTGAAGTCAGCCGTGATCTCGACCTGCTTCTGCAGCACAACGGCGAGTTTGTCCCAGTCCTTCGAGCGCTCGTGGAGGCCCGACAGCGCATTCAGCGCCTCGACGTTCTCCGGATCGTCGGCGAGGACCTCATCCCAAAGCTCGACGCAGACCTCGGGCTTCTTGACGCGCTCGGTGGCGAGCTTCGCGATCTCGAGGAACTTCTCGGCACGCGACGGCCCCGGCGGCATCATCTGCGCCTTGCGCCGGTTCAGCCCGATGAGCTTCTCCCAGTCGCGACGCTTCTCGTAGCTCTGCTGCAGGTACTCGATCGCTTGCGCGTTCTCGCCGTCGATGACGAGGATCGCCTCGAAGCACTTCACGGCCTCGGCCGCGTTCGAGAACTTGCCCGTGTAGAGCTCCGCGGCCTGCAGGTAGTACGAGATCTTGTCCGCCGCGTCGGGCACCGCCTCCGCGAGCTCGACGAGCGTCTTGACGTACTCGTTGAAGCGCTTGGCCTGCTCCTGCTTCTGCGCCTTCGACTTGAGCTCTTCGATCTTCGCCCAGTCGACGGCGTCCTCCTCCTCGACGACCTCCGTGGACACCTCGGTCTCCACCTCGGGCGCAGCGGCGGACGGCGCAGGCTCGGACACGGCAGGCACCGAAGCCGCAGGCACCGAAGCCGCGGGCACCGAGGTCGCCGCGCCGAGGCGCTCGCCGATCTGCGTCTCGAACGCGAGCAGCGTCGGGTGCTGCGGCGCGACCTGCGAGAGCCTCTCGAACCAGGGCCGCGCGCGCATCACGTTGCCGAGCTTTTGCCAGATGATCCCGCCGGCCTGCGCGAGCATGAACGGCGAGCCGTTGCCGCCGTCCGAAGCGATCTTCTCGGCGAGCGCCGCGACGCGCTCCCAATCGCCTTCCTTGGCACCCCAACCATCACGCAGGTACGTGAACGCGCCCTCGGCCTCGGGATCGTGCGCGAGCGCCTCTTCGAGCAGCTTCGAGCCGAGCTCCGGGTTCTGATGGCGCGTCGCCCAGCGCGTGCCGAACCGAAGCGCTGCCTCGGCGCGACCACGGCCGCTCATCGCATCGAGCACGCGGCGCTGCGCGTCGACGAGCGTCTGCGAGCGCTCCTCCTCCACGAGGATCCCCTCGTAGAGGGCTGCCACTTGCCGATCGAGCGGGTTTGCCTCGTATGCCTTCGCGAGAAGGTCATCGACCTCCGCCGGCGCGAAGCGACGCGCGAGACGCGCGGCCCGCAGGAACAGGCGCGCCCGCGAAGCCCCGTCGAGCGACGCGTCGTTCGCGCGCTGCAGGAGCTCTGCGACGTGCGCCTCCCAGCTCTCCAGCTCGACTTGCGCGTCGGCGAGGCTGGCGCGCGCCTCCTCGCTCGTGCCCCCGGACGTACCGAGCGCGCGCGCATACGTCGACACGGCTTTCTCATTGTCGCCGATGTCGCAGTACACGTCCCCGAGCTCCAGGAGCAGCTCGGTCGCTTCGGGGCCGTCTCCGAGCCCCTTCAGCTCAAGCTCGAGGAGCCTCTGGACCATGTTGATCTTGCCAAGGTCCCAGTACACGAGCCGCGCGAGGCGAAGTGCCTCGGTGAGCGTCGAATTCAGCTTGAAGGCGTCCTGCAAATGCTTGAGCGCCTTGACACCCTGGAGGAACTTCTCCTCGAGGAGCCGCCCAAGACGCAGGTGGTAACCAGCCTTCGCCGTGGCATCCGCCTCACCGGCGAGCCCCTTTTCGAGCTCTTCAGCGAGCCCCTGCCATTCACGAACCGACTCGAGATGCTTGAGACGCTGCGCAAGATCCATGGATTCCTCGGCCCCTGACCTGACCTACAAAAGGCCTTGCAAACGACGTCGACGAACCGCGCCCCCGACTAGTTGCCACCGAGCCGCGTGACCAGCGTCTGCGCGGTCTCGCACTCGGTCTTGAAGCTCGCCGCCTTCGCGCCCTTGCATGCTCGGGCGGTGAAGCCCTTGAGCATCTGGACGGCTTCCTGCGTCCTCGGCGGGGTGAGCTGCGCGTAAGTGCTGCCCAAGCTGAAGAGAATCTGCACCGACTCCGGGCCCTCGTTGCCCGCAACCGCCTTCGCCGCCTCGAGCTCCGTCACCATTTCGGGGAGCGACCCGCGATCCTGGTGAACCTGCGAGAGCAGCACGTGCACGCCGAAGAGAGTCTTGTCGCCGGGCTTCGCGAAGTTCTTCGCTTCCTTGAGCACCTGCTCGGCCTCCTTCGTGTACCCGAGGCGGATGTAGAGATCCGCGAGCGCCGTATAGTACCGGATCTCGGTCGGATTGTGCTCGACCGCCTTGGTGTAGTTCTCGAGCGCCTTCTGCTCGTCGTCGGTCCAGAGGAACACGTTGCCGAGCTGGTGGTAGCAGTCAGCGAAGTTCGGATCGTTCTCGATGCACTTCTGGTACGGCTCCTTCGACTCTTCGTACGAGATCGTCTTCTTCTTCGCCTGCATCTCGAGCGCGTACGCGCGCTCGAACCAGTAGTTCGCGAACTTCGGCGCGAGCTGCGTGGCGCGGCTCAAGGTCGACGCGGTCTTGTCCCACTCCTCCTTTTTCTTGTAGGCCATCGAGAGCTTGTAAAAGATCCGATGGTTCGTGGGATCGAGCTTGGTCGCCTGCTCGTACTTCGTGGCAGCGCCATCCGGGTTCAGCGTGACCTCTTTGTCCGCCTGGTTTGCGAGGATTACGGCTTCCTGCCGGTTCCGGCTGCAGCCCAGCCCGAGCATGCTCGAGACCACGAGACAGGACGCCATCACCATTGCGCCAAGCTTCATTGCTTCGCTCACCTTTCTCTCGGAGCCGGCTCCGCCGCTCCTCGCGTCACCCGCGCGCGTAGAGGGCCACGGCAGCCCCAACCGCACCAAGCACGCACATAAGTCCTCGAACTTGCAGCCAAATTGCCGCCCAGGCACAGGACGAGACGTTCTCTTGCGCGCCGAGAATAGGCGGATGGCGCGCCGAAAGTCCAGTTGGATTGTGCCCATCTCCCAAAGCAACGGGCCAAGCGTCCGGCCGCACTCGGGAGGCCCCGACGCTCCCCCGCGCGCCGATGGTCGTCGACAAAAACACGATGCCCCACGGGCTTCTGACCCGCGGGGCATCACTCCACGATCCCAATCGAACGTCAGCCGCCGGGGCTGAACATGATCGGGTACACGACCGTCACGATACCGCCTTCCGGCTGCGGGAAGGACAGACCGTAGAACGCGCGGACCACGCACGACACCACGCCGCCATCCGGCATGTCCGAACCGCCGTTGCCCACGTTCGAGACTGCGCCGTCACGACCGATGACGAAACGCACCCCGACGCGGCCCTGGAGGTTCGGGTTGTTCCGCAGGCCGTTCTCGTAGCAGAGGCGGAAACGACCGAAGTTCTGACGCACGATACGCTGGATGACCTCGGGCGGGAGACGACCGCTCACGCTCGTGGCGCCCATGCGCACCTGCGGCGGCTTCGTGCGGTGCGACCCCGACAATCGGCCGTGACCGGAGCCGAAGCCCTGGCCCGTGCCCGTGCCCGCGCCGTGCCCGATCGTTCCGATCGAGCCGAGACCGATGCCCTCGCCGCGGCCACCGCCGCCCTCGCCGATACCGGACAAACCGAGGCCGCCCGCGCCGAACGAGTCGCCGATGTTGTCGCCCCACATGTTGCCGCGGGCCGACAGCGCATCGTTGCCGAGCGAATCGTCGCGACCCCAGGGCGCCGTCGGCGCGTTCGGATCACCACCGGCGCCCGAGTTGAGCAGACCGATCATGCCGAACTCGGCCGCGTCACGCAGCGCGGCCTGCCGCGCGATATGCGGATCGGCGTTGTCCGCCGGGCCCTGCACGCCGTACCGGTTGCCCGACGACTTGGTGTTCGGGTTACCCATGGAACCCTCTTCACCCTTCGCGCGCGTGCCCGTGCCGCCTTCCTTGTTGTCGGCGGCGTTGTCGGCGACCTGCTCGGTCTCCTTCTCCTCCATCTCCTTTTCGGCGGCCGCGTTGAGGAACTGCTGGATCATGAACTTTTGATCGTCCGAGACCCCGTCCTCGTCCGTGGCACCGAGCGGCGGCATGAAGAACGCCATCGCCGCGAGGAGCCCGAGGTGAACGGCCATCGACAGGCCGTGGTAGAGGTAGTTCTGCGTGTCGAACTGCACGTGCCCAGCGACCACGCGGCCCGCGTTCACCGTCGACACCTGGAAGATCAGGCCGTCCACGTCGATGCGCGCCTTCGAGCCCGGCGGCAGCGCGATCTGGAACGCGCCCGAGAGCTCCGAGCAGGGCTGCGTCTTGCCGCTGTCGATCGCCTGCTGCACCGTCATCTTCGGCTGGCCCGCGAGCTCGATCGTGCCCTTCGCGCGAGGCAGGAGCACCACCGAGACCGACCCGCCGCGATCCGCGAGCACCACGGGCGCGCGCGTCGTGCCGATCTTCTCTTGGGGCACGAAGTAATCGCACTTGAAGTTCTTGCTCTCCTCCTCGCCCACGTAGAAGGAGCGCGGCGGCGTCAGGTGCGAGACATGCAGGACCATCTGATCCCACAAGACCATCACCTCAACGGACGCGGAGGGCGTCTCGACTTCCTCGTTCGGGACGTCCGGGCCGCTCTTGACGAGCTGATACGTGTACGAGCCCTCGGGCGCATCGTGCGGCACATCATCGTGCGAGGGCGGCTTCGGCTGCGCGAAGGGGTTGTTCATGCCGAACGGGTCGCCGCCGCCGCCGAACGGGCTCGGCGCCGCCGCGGGAGCGGCCGCGAACGGGTTGCCGCCCGCCGCCGCGAACGGGTTCGCCGCCGGAGCCGCGCCAAACGGGTTCGCCGCCGGAGCCGCGCCAAACGGGTTGCCGGGCGCCTTCGCCGCGCCACCCGCGACCGCGACCGGCTCGGCCTTCTCGAGCACGATCTTCGTGCCGCCGATCTGCAGTTGATCGTTGGCCTTGATCTTGACTTTGTTCACCCGGGCGCCGTTCACGAGCGTCCCCGGCTCGTTGCCGAGGTCGATCAGCGTGATGTCCTCGGGCGACGCCACCTCGATGACGGCGTGCATGCGCGAGGCCAGCTCGTCGTCGACGCGCAGATGGCTCTTCGGGTCCTTTCCAACCTTGACGATGTCCTGCGTCACCGTCTCTCGACGCACGAGCGCTTCATTCTGGTAGAGCGCAAACGTGAGCGCGACCTTCTGCTTGCCTTCCATCGTGAGCCAGCCTTCCCTGCCTTTTGCGTCTCGTCGTCGCCCGAGGCGACCAGAAACCCCGCGTTCGGGGCATCGAATATTACTCAGGGACTCGTGTGCCTTCCCAAAAAGGCGATGGAGCCCTTGGATTCATCGCTGCGGCCCTGCGATCGCGTTCCCCGCGTCCGCTTGAAACCGCAGCCCGAACCCCCCGCACGAGTCCCCGAGTCTCCTCAGAGATTCTCGACCGACTTCAGCATCTCCGGCACGAACGACGTGCGCGGACGGATCAGGGTCGTGCGAACCGGGCCGGGACGAACGCGGATCGTCGCGTCGGTCGGCCCGAAACCACCGGCGTTGAGGGGATCGTCCGTGAACTCGTATCCGTACCCCTCGTCCTTCTTCCCACCGGCGCCGGCTTTGCCCTGGGCAAACGCAAACGACGACACGAGAAGAACGCCGACACCAGCGACCAGCGCAGCACCCAAACGCGTTGACCTCTTCATCTTCAAGCCTCCTCGCCAGTCTTCGCCGTATTTTCAGTCACATCGTATCGTCCCCGAAGGGGCGCGGTCAACGGGATCCGAGCCAGGTTTCGTTCGAGACTCTCTCGACCTGGCCTGAAAAGACATCCCGAACGACCCAAGGTTCCCGGAGGATCAAAAAAAGCCCGCGGTGTCATCCTGGACACCGCGGGCCATTCCCTTACTGAGGCGGCGGCGCACCACCCTCGGGCGGCTTCGCCTCGCCGCCCTCTTCGGTGCCCTTGGCTTCCGCCTCGGCGGCGCGGTTCTTCGCCTCCGCCTCGGCCGCCTTGCGCTCTGCCTCGGTCTGCTTGTTGAAGTCGATGATCTGCTGGATCTCTTCCATGCGCTCCTTCGAGCGCTTCACCGCATCCGCATACTCGGGCGCGGTCCCAGCCTTGGCGATGAACTCGCCGAAGAGCTGCTTCGCCGCGAGGAGCATCGGTTCGGCGTCCTTGCCACCGGACTTCGCCTTGTACTCCTGCGTGAGGATCGCGTCGTTGTAGTACGTCTCCGCTCGTTCCGGCGCGAGCTTCTTCGCCTCTGCCAGCTCGGCGGCGGCCGCTGCGACCATCTTGTCGAAGTTCGTATCGTCGATCTGACCACGAAGCGCGAGGGCGAGCCCGAGGTGCGCGTCGTAATCGCTCGGCCGCATCTTCAGCGCGGCGCGATACGCCTCCTCCGCTTGCGCGAACCCGCGGAAGCTCAGGTTCACGGCGGCGAAGTTCATCTGCGCCTCGTAGAAGGTCGGGTCGAGCTTGCGCGCCGTATTGAACGCGCTCACGGCGCCGTTCAGGTTGCTGAGCTCGACCTGGATCATGCCGGCCGTGTTGTGGATCGGCGCGTAGTTCGGGTTCTTGCGGATGGCCTGCGAGCAGACCAGAGCCGCGAGATCCAACGCCTGCGTGTCGATCTTCTTCTCCTTGCTGACGTTCGTCGCGACGCCCTTCTTGGAGGAACGACCCGCCTTCACCTTCGCCGACTCCATGTAGATCAGCGCGAGCAGATTGAACGCCGGCAGATACCCGTCATCGACGGCCAGCGCGCTCTGCGCGTAGCGCTTCGCGTTCTGCAGGTCCGTGCGACCGTCCTTGTCCGCCTGCGTGTTGTTGCGCTTCATGTGCAACATGCCGAGCTGGACGAGGCCCTCGACGTTCTGGAACCGCGCGTCGACGACCGCCGCCTGGTAAAGCTCGTTGATCGCCTGATCGATCGCCTTCTCCTGCGACTCGGCGAAGGAGTAGATCGCGAGCTGCACCCGCGCGCGGTGGAACTTGGGATCCGCGTCGAGTGCCTTCTTGAAATACTCCTTCGCTTTCGCGTCCTGCTTGCAGCGCTGGTGCGAAACGCCCGCGTTGTAGATCGCCTCGACCAGGGTCTTGCCGCTCTGCTCGTCGGCGGCGTCGAGGAAGATCGCCGCCGCCTCCTGGCAAGTGGCCTCGGTCCAATCACGGGCCTTGTCGTGCTTGTTGAAGGCCTCGAGACCGTCCTTGTACTTGTTCGCCGCAGCAACGGAGACCGCGTTGCCCTTGCTGTCGACGATCGCCGCGCCGGTCTTGGGATCCACCGCGGGCTTGCCGCCCGTTCCCCCTCCCCCACCGCCGCAACCAACCGCGGCCGTGAGGGCAGCCGTCGCCACAAGAATCGAAAACCTCTTCATGGCTCGCTCCCTTAGTTCTTCTTGGTGGTGGCGCCCTCGATGGCGGCCTTCTCGGGTGACGTGCCGGGCTTCGCGTCGGCGGGCTTGTCGCCCGTCGCCGGCGCCGCCGCAGGCTTGCTCTCCGCCGCCGGCGGTGCATCGCTCGCAGGCGCGAACGCCGTACCGTCGAGGTTCACCGGCTGCGCGCGATCGCTGAGGCCCGAGTTCACCCGCGACGGCGAACCACGGAACTCGTCGATGAGGTGGTACTCGGCGCCGTAGTTCTTCGACAACCACACCTCGCAGGTACGCGAGTACTCATCGAAGAACTGATACTTGACCGAGTAGTCGAGGCACTTCTTGAAGGCCGCCTTCGCAGCCAGCTTCTGCGGCTCGCTCGCTTCGTCGAGCTTCGCGTAGTACTCGCCGCGGAGCTCGGCGTAGCTGAGGTCCGTACCCGGGACCATTCCGTTGCCCTTCCACTCCTTCGGGATCGGCGCGGCACGGAACTCGGCGACGAACTTGCTCCACATCTGACCGACGCGCGAACCGGCGGCGATGACCCAGCGAGGCGGAGGCAGCGGCTCGAGGTTGACGATCTTCACGTACTCGTTCGAGGCTTCCTCGATGGCCGGCCGCTTCTTCTTGATCCAGTCCATGACCTTGGTCTGGATGTGCTTCATCACGTCGTCGCGCTGACCAGATCCCTTGTATTCGGGGAACTTGATCTTATCGACTTCCTTCCGCTTCAGCTCCGCGAAGAAGAAGAGCGCCTCGCCAACGGCCGTGAGCGACTTGCCGAGACGACGGATCTTCTCTTCGTCGCCCCCGCCGATCGAATCGAGCTTCTTCAGCGCAGCCTGCGGATCCTTCCAGTAACCGCGGACCTTGTTGTACTCGGGCGTCGCGCTCGACGGATTGTTGATCTTCGTGAAGACCCGCCCGAGCAACGCGTGCGCCTGGATCTGGACGTCGAACGTCGCGTTGCGATCGATCTGACCCATCGCCGAGCTGAGCCGCCGTCGCGCGCCGTCCCAGTCTTCCTTGTCGATGTAGTGAGACCCGATGGCGAACGCGATCTTCGCGGCCTCGGTCGGCTTCTGCGACCCGTAGTTCTTGTTGAAGAGGTCCGCGTCCTTGATCGCCTGATCCTCTTGGCCGAGACCGAGACGGAGCACGACGGCGTCCTGAAGCGCCTCGGCCGCCTTGTCCATCTTCGGGTTCTCGCGCGAGAACCGCTCGTACCAGTTCGCCGCCTCGTCGTAGACCGCGATCGCCTGATAGTTACCGCCGATCTCGTAGATCGACTTCTTCGCGAGCTCGGTCTTGTCGAGGTTGTACTTCGGGTTCAGCAGGATCTGACGCGCCGTGATCGACTTCGCGATGAGGCGCGCAGCCTGGAACGCGCGAGCCGCGTTGTAGAGGATCTCCTCGCTCTTCTCGCAGGAGGCTTCCTTCTTCTCGCACGCCGCTTCGCCGTACTTCTTCCACAGGTCCATGTAGGCCTGCGCGCCGCGCTCGTACATCTTGATCGTGTCGACGCCCTGGCCACCGGCGTCCGCCGACTCGATGAGCTTCTGCGCGCGCAGACGCTCGATGTCGCGCTGGATGCGCGTGAGGAGCCCGCACTGCTCGGCGTTCTCCTTTTCCTTGCCGCCCTTGCAGTACAGGTCGATGAACTTGGGCACGTCCTCGGCCATGTTGTCGTAGCAGGAGGGCCGCGCCGGCTCGGAGTTCGTGCCAAGGATGTTGAGCGACTCGAGGTAGAGCTGCGTCGCGTAGATGCCCACGTCCTTGTCGGAGTGGTTCACCGCGACGTCGCGGAACGCGTGCGCCGCCTCCTCCCAGTGCTGCGCCTCGAAGTACGTGCGGGCGCGCGCGTACTTGACCTCGACGTAGTTCTCCTGGGCTTCCTTGTCGTTCTCCGGCGGCTTGATGTAGCAGATGTACCGGTTGAACGCGGTCAGCATGCCCTTCTGGTTGTCGGTCAAATCCTTCGGGGCCCACTTGGCCTTGTCGGCCTTCTTGTCGCCCTTCTTGCCACCGTCCGCAGCGCTCGGGAGTTGGCCGGTGCCCTTCTTCTCCGAGCCATCCTTGTGCATCTCGGTGTAGATGTTCTGGTAGCAGAGCACCGCGGCAAACGCGGCCTCCGGCGCGAGCGGGCCGCTCGGATCCTCCGCGACGACGGAGTCGAAGGCCGGGCCGCACTTCGCCCAGTCCTTGTTGAAGTACGCGAGGTCGGCCATCGCGTACTTGATCTTGAAGACGTTCGGCCAGTCTTCCTTCACGATGCGCGGGAACTCGAAGCGCGCGAACTGCTCCTGCTTGAAGTTCTGCACGACACGCTCGTAGAGCAGCGTCGCGAGCGTCATCGTCTTCTTGTCACCCGTGCCGCGCACGCCGCCCGATCCGACGGCCTCGAGGTGCCACGCCATCGCGGTCTCGGTGAGAAGACCCGCGGTCGCGTTCGAGCACTTCAGCTTCATGTCATCGGGGTGCCCCTCGCTGATGAACTTGTTGTGCACCTCGAGCATCTGGTCGAGCTCGGCCTTGATCGAGTCCTTGTTGCCGGACTTCATGGCCAGCGTGGCCTCGGTGACGTGGCCCTGGTACTTGCAGAACTTCGGGCCACGATCGCGGACCATGAGGTCCTTGTAGAGCTCGATGCCCTCCTTGTAGTGGCCGGTGTCCAGGTAGTTCTGGCCGAGATCATCGAGCATCTTGAGCGTCTTCTCGTTGTTGACGCCCGTGTCGCCCGAGAGCGGCTTGAAGAAGTCGTGCGCGGCCTTCGGAGCCGCCGCGAGCGCGTACACCGGGATGATGTCGCGCCGCGCGGAGTTCGCGAGTTCCTTCGCGTTCGGCAGCTGCTGGTACTGCATGCCGTACTCGATGGTCTTCTTGAACTCGGTGAGCGCCTTCGGGAACTCGCCCTGGTTCCAGGCCACGTA
Source organism: Polyangium sorediatum (assembly GCF_029946465.1). Taxonomy (NCBI): domain Bacteria; kingdom Pseudomonadati; phylum Myxococcota; order Polyangiales; family Polyangiaceae; genus Polyangium; species Polyangium sorediatum. The sequence continues at coordinate 91,543 of NZ_JARZHI010000009.1, read as the reverse complement.
GCCGAGCTTGTAGTGCGCGTAGCCCCAGACTTTGTTGTCCGGCGGCGGGTACTTCACGACCTCCTGGTACGACTGCTCCGCGAGCTGCCACTTGGAGGGATCGCCCTGCGCCTCGTTGAAGAAGAGCTCGCCGAACGCGAGGTACGCGTTCGGGATGAACTTCGACTGCGGCCAGTTCTGGATCAGCTCGAAGTACACCTTGCGCGCTTGATCGAGCTGGTTGGCCTGCTCGTACTCGTACGCGAGGTAGTAAAGCACCTCGTCCGTGCAGCCCGTGCTCTTCGTCGGATCCTGCGCGTTCGAGCTCTGGCACCACTTCGGGTAGCCGTTCTTCAGCAGCGAGTAGTACTTGATCGCCTGCTGCCGCGCGGCGACGAGGATCTTGTCGGCCTTCGCCGCCTCGTCACGGAACCCCTTCTCCGCCTTGGGGTTCTTGCGCTTCGCCTCGTCGGCGTTGATGCTCTGCTCGGTCTTGTCGCGGAACGCAGCCGACTCGAGCTCGACGTACCCCTCGGCCAGGCGCCGCATCAGCTTCGGACGATCGGGCGCGTTCTTCGGGGTGTTCGAGAAGAGGCTCTCGAGGCCCTGGATCTCGGTGATGAGCAGCTGGCGCGAGCGCGCTGCCAGCCGGTTGCGACGCTCGTCGCGCTGCGCGGCGTTCATCGACGCCGTCGGGTTCGTCGGCTTGAGCTGGTCGTCCCGCTTCTTCAGCTGAACGCCCTGCGGCGCCGACTTGAAGCTCATCGCCGGCTTCTTGCCAGCGCTCTGCTTTAGCGACCCGCCGGGGCACTGCGCCAGCGAGTCCTTGGCTTGTTGCGTGATGCATTCATCGGCGGCCGACGCCGGGCCCGTCGCGACGGCGGCGGTGAAAAGTGCTGCTGCGCCCGTCACGAAACGGAGCCGTCGCAGCGCACTCACGTTGGACTGCTTCATCGTCGTCATCTCCTCAACTGATAACTCGCAACCCGGAGGCGGCTTTGCCGCAATCCCCCCGGGGCGGCGCGATACGTCGCCGCCCCCTCGGGCCTCCCGCTACTTGCCGCACTTCGACGTGACGACCTGCCGGTAGAACCCGAGCTCGTCGCGCCAGTACTCGCCGTTGAACGGCCACAGAACGTGCTCGTCGTCCGGCTTGACGACGCCGAACACGAGCGCTTCTTCCTTCGTGAGCTGGCCGCTCACGACCTCTTGATCGAGCTTGTTTCGCTCGGCAGCCGTGATGTCGATGAGGATCTTCGAGGCGTCGCGGAGGTGCTCGTTGAGCTCGTCGAGGTAACGCTGGTAGCGCTCCCGCGCGAGGGTGCCGGCGTTGCGCACAGCGAGATCACGCGCGAGCGAGAGCGCGTCCGTCACGTCGCCACCGACGGGCGAGTTGCGGAACGCAGCCGGCGCCTTCTTGTACCGAGCGTCCTCCTCGTCGAGGACGCGCACGTACTCGAGGTTGCGGAGTAGCTGGCGATCCGAGAGCGCGTTCTCGACGATCGGCTTGACCGTCGGCGAAAGCGCCGCCTTGCCCGCGCGCACGTCCTTCAAGAAATCGAAGAACTTCGTCTCCGCGTCCTCACCCTTGAAGCGGTTGAGGATCGCCTCGAGCTCCTTCTTGATCGGCTCGTAGCGCTTCCGCATGCGCGCCACGATCGTCGTCGCGTCCTGGTACTGGCAGATCGTGAACGAAATGACCGCCTTCAGGATGTCCGCCTCCGGATAGAAGGCGTTCGGGAAGTACGGCGACTCGATCGTGTGCATGTTGCCGAGCGCGTGCGGGTAATCGCCGGCCATGAAGTACGCCCACGACTGCTCGAAGAGCGCGTCGAGCCAGTACTCGCTGCCCACGTCGACGCGGTTCCAGTACTTGACGGCCGCGCTGAGCTTGTTGCCGTCGATCTTCGGAACGCTGTTGTCGTCGAGGCGGACCGACGCCGAGTAGTACGTGCGGGCCATCGAGAGGAACGCGAGATCGCGCATGCGGCTCTCGTCCTCGACGCCCTCCACGCCCTCGTCGAGCGCCTGCACGATGCGCTGGAACGACTTCACCGCGGGCACCGACTTGCGGAGCTGCACGTTCGAGATGCCCGTGAAGAACTGGGCCTGAACGTAGTACTTGCTCTTCGCGTCGACCTTCTCGAAGAGGCTGATGGCCTCCTCGTAGTTGCGGTTGCGGTACTTGTACCGGCCGAGCAGGTAGTTGAGCTGCCAGTAGAGATCACGCTGCTGCGGGTTGTTGAACCGCGCGACCTGCTCGCTCTTGTACTTGCCGACGCGCTCGATGATGTCCGCAGGCTCGGGGAGCTGCGTGGCGAGCTTCGACAACCAGAGCAGCGTCTCGTTGAACTTGAGGTGATTCGTCTTGTCCGCGATCTCGGAGAAGATCGCGTAGCTCGCTTGGTAGAACTGAAGGCGATAGAGCGCGATCGCGAGGTGATACTGCGCGATCTGCTTGTTGCCCTCGTCGTCACCCGTCTCGCCGTCGACGACACGCTTCAGGAGGAGCGCGGACTCGCTCCATCGCTCCGCGTCGAACAGCCGCTTCGCTTGCGCCGCTTCCTCGGTCATCTGGCCCGCGGTCACGGGGCCGTCGGCCTCGTCCTCGAGCTCGATCTCCTTCGGAGCGGCCTTCTTGTCATTCTTCTTGGCGTCGCCAGCCTTGGCTGCCGGAGCCGCCGGAGCCTTGCCTTGCTGGGCGAAAGCCGTCGGCGCCGCGAGCATGGCAGAAGCAAGAAGACAGAGAGTAGCCAGCCCTTTCCGCATTCGTCGTTCCTCGTCGTTCGGAGGTGGAGGTCGATGAAGGCGACCCGAACCGGCCCAGGTACCGTTCGTCAGCGGCTAGATCCGCAGTGGACGGGGCCCTTCGCAGTCGCAGCTCCCCGTTTACGGGACCGGGAGCGATGACCAAAAACTTCAATGAGAATCAGCGGATACTTGCGTCTGGCCGCGGATGGTAAAATTATGACGGTTGGCTTGTCAAGCGGCGGTTTCCGGGCGCGGCGCAGGCCACGTGCCGCTTCCGACACCTCTCCAGGGAGTGCCTTGGGGCACGCCAAGGATGCGACGGTGTCGCGGGGCGATCCCGCGTCATCCCCGGACCGACACCCCCATGGACGAAAACCGGCGGCAGTCCGTCGAGTTGTGCATCGAGAGGTTGACGGTCCATCGCACCTTCGATTAGCGTCCTCGCTGCTGGCGTCGTTCGCTGTCCTTGGCGTGGACGGGCGGCGCGTGGCGCTCGCGCGCCCCTCATGGAGCAGGGGCGCCCCGGCCCAAGGAGCACGATCTGATGACCCGTTCGATCCTGTCCGGCATGCTTGGTCTGATCAGCGTACTCGCCCTGGGCGGCCTCCCGGTCGCCTGTCAAAGCGGCGGCGTCGGGGATCCCTGCGTCCCCGAAGACGAGTACAAAACCGACTTCGCCGGCTTCAAAGTGACCGAGGAGAACATCGAGTCGCGCTCCTTCCAGTGCCAGACCCGTATCTGCCTCGTGAACCACTTCCAAGGCCGCGTGAGCTGCCCCTACGGGCAGACGAAGCCCGCGACCGGCGGCGCCGCCACGAACGGCTGCCAGACGGCCGGTTCGACGGCGGACGACGCGAACAAGGCCTGCTGCATTCCCGGCACCGACACGGTGATCGAGGCGGAGGTCTGCGGCCAGTGCGCGCCCGACTCGCAGCGTGACGCGGCGCAAGCCGTGTACTGCTCCTGCCGGTGCGGCGTGGCCGATGGCGAGCCGCCGGATCCGAACTTCAACTTCTGCGAGTGCCCGACCGGCTACTCGTGCGAGCAGATCCGGCCCAACGTGGGTCTCGGCGATCCGCTGCTCACGGGCAAGTACTGCATCAAGCAGGACACGAAGTTCGTCACCGAAGGCACCTGCGGCACGGTCAAGGGTCACTACAACGCGACCCAGTGCAAGGGCGTCGGCTTCACGACCGATAGCTGAAACGAGCTGCGACGCGCACGCCCGTGACGCGTCCTCCTCGTCCCCCGCCTGCCTCTCCCGAAGTATCTCCTTCTGCTGATGTCCGAGTCATGTCGCCGCGCGATGCGCGTCATCGCGCAGGTGCGCGCGCCGAAGACGCAGCCGCGGATCACTTCGTTCGCGCGGGATGCACGATCCTCGGCCGCAACGTGCGCGTGGGGCGTGCCGAGATCGATCTGCTCGTGCGCGACGGTGTCGTGATCGTGGTCGTCGAGGTCCGCACGCGCGGGCCACGAAGTTACCAGCGCGCGCTCGACAGCATCGACGCACGGAAACGCGCGCGCCTGCGTGCTGCTGGACAGCGACTGTGGACTGCGAAGTTTGCGCGCGACGAGAGGATCGAGCGCATGCGCTTCGACGCCGTCGCCGTCGCGTTCACGCCCGAAGGCGAGCCGCTCGTCGAGCACATCAAAGCAGCGTTCTGATCGGAGTGCGTGAGGCGCGGCGTCGCGTGATCCACAGGGATCCCATCGACGCCGCGAATCGTGACGACATCAGTTGTCGATCTGCGACTGCATCTCGGCGCGCAGCTTCTTCAACATCGCCACGCCGTCGCCCGAGGCGTCCGCCTCCACACGCGCGATCGCGGCGTCGATCTGCTCGATCTCGCGCGTCTTCTGCGCGCGGAGATTGCCGAGCATCTGATCGAACGACTCGAAGAAGTCTTGCATCTCGTCGCCCTTGCGCAGGCGCTCGCGCAGACCGAGGTGGCCCTCGCCGACGCGACCGAACATGCGCTTCATCTTGAAGACGGGCCCCGCGATCTTGTGCGTGACGACGATCCCCGCGCTCCAGATGCACGCGACGAGGAAGCCGAGCGCAAGCACGAGACCGAGGATCAAGTTGCGCTGCTGCTCCTCCACCGCGGCGGCCTGGCGCTCGAGCTCGGCAGCTTGCTGCTTCAACGAGTCCGCGTCCCTTTCGAGGCTCGCTTGCTCTTCCTTGAGCTTCGCAGCGTCGTTCTCCGCGTCCTTGTTGAACTGCTTCGCGAGCTCGGGCGCATCCTCGTACGCCTTCGCGATGTTCATCTTGACGAGCTCGTCGTTCTTCTTTCGCTCGGCGAGCGCGAGCTGACCGCGCTTGACGGTCTCTTGTCCTTGGGTGACGAGCGCCTTCTGCTGCACGACGGCCTGGCGGCTCTGATCGATCAGCTTGTTGCTCGTCCACCAGAGGACCGCGCCGAGGAGGAGGGAGACGACAAGCGCGATTGCCGCGAGAAAACCCGCGTATTTGAGCTGGAAGCGCTTGTCGAGCAGGAAGTTGCGGATGCGGCGCTGCTGGCGGCCGCTCGTGGCGGCGGGCGGGGTGACAGAAGCCTCGCTCATCGGGGACCTTGCGCGTCTCTTGCCACGGCGCGTGGTGTTTGCCCGAGTGGGTCGCGGCGCGCCGGATCCGCTCCCCCTCGCTGCGATATCACATCGACGCGACGATCTTCGCGAAGCTGTCGATGGCGTTCTCCACGCACATCTTCATGAGCACGTTTTCGCTCTGTACGTCGGTCTTCGGCGTGTCGGATTGCGTGAGCTTCGGCGAGAACTCGCCCTGCAACGCTTTGCCCGGGTAAGTCCACATGCTCACGCGCACGATCTGCGTGAGGTTTCCATTCTCGTACACCGGCGGCTCGACGCTGGCGATCAGATAGAAGCCCTTCAGCTTTTTGGAGTTGACGACCTTGCCGCCTTGTGCAGCCGTCTCGCCCTTGGGCGCGACGGCATACCCCGCCTTGCCGAGGAGCTTCGTCTGCATCGCCGCGCGCACGATCGCGTCGACCTCGGCCGCAGGTCGCTTCGTCTTGTTCGAGATCTCGATCGCCACGTAGTACTTCGCGTCGGGGCCGGGCGGAGGAGGCGCAGCCACGCCGCCGCTCTTCAGCGTGTCGATCGATTTCTGCATCTGCGTCTTCGTGGAGGCGCCCTTCTCGTTCTTGATCGCAGCCTGCAGACACGGCAGGCCCGCGGGCTTGCCGAGCTTGCCGAGCGCGGCCGCCGAGGCGACCTTCACCGACTCGTTGCCATCCGTGAGCGCATCGCAGAGAGGTTTGACCGCAGCATCGTCGCCCGACGCGCCGAGCGCGAGCGCGGCCTGCGTTCGCACGCGGAAGTCTTCACTCGTCTTGAGCTGCTGGACGAGATAACCGGTGCGAGGATCCGCTCGCACGACCTCGGGGGTCAGCACGAACAACGAGAGGGCCGCGACGACGGGGACGCTCTTTCGCATTCGAGGTCCGAAGATACACGAGGTCCGCGTGTGAATGGAGCGAGCTCGCGCCAGCTCGGAGGTCGTGGAGTTCTCGAACACGCGATCACCCGTCTTCTTCATCCTGCACCTCACCCGTACCTCGACGCAGAGCGGCACGACTCGTTCTGCTCCGCCCAGAGAGACCCATGGCGACCTCGGTCATCCGAGATCCGCCGCGGCTGTCACGCGCGGAGGAGCCGTGAGGACTTGGACGTGCCTCGCCCGAGCTCGCTTCAACGCGCGGCCAGACCATGACATCGGCAGAAGCGCTGGTCGCGCGGGGCGTTCCCGCATATAGGAAAGGGATGTCCCGCAGCCGAGGTGCCCAGGCGAGAGCCTCGTCGCGCCCGCTGTGCACGCTCGTCGCCTTGCTCGTCCTGCTCCTCTCGGCGCCCGTCACGGCGCAGACACGAGGATCCGGAGGCGCGATTCGCATCCAGGTGCGAGGCGGCGCGCAGATCAGCGCAGCCGCGACCATCGAGCCGTCCGGCACGATCGTCCGAGGCGAGCTCCTCGACGACGCAGGCGCCGCCGTGGCCAGCGCGACGATCACCCTCCGCGCGATCGCGGAGGGCGGCGCCGCCGTCAATCTGCCGACGCCCTCGACGTGTGACGCGACCGCACGACGGTCGCGACGCTCGGTTCGCCTGGTCGGCACGGACGCGTACGAGGTGCAGACCGACGATCGCGGAGCGTTCTGCGTGCGCGCCGGTGCGCCGATCGGGCAGGCGTCGATCAAGCTCCGCTTCGAAGGCGACGAGCTACGAGACCCTGCCGAGAGCGTGGTCCGACTCGATGCGGCCGACGCACCGCTCGCGCGAACGATCCTCCGATTCGAACCTGCGCCTGACGTGATCGATCTGGATCGCGAGACCGTCCTGCTCACGGGATCGCTGCGCGTCGATCGCACCGGCTCGTCCCGCTCCAACACAGCGCGGCGCGAGGGGCTCGCGATCCGGGTCGAGGACGAGCGTGGCGAGCGTATCGCCGAAGGGCAAACAGGCGGCGACGGGCGCGTGCGCTTCGAGATCCCGAGCGCGTCGTTTCCCGGTCCTGGATTGGGCGAGCTGCGTCTGCGCTTCGAGGGCACGGCGACGCTCGCGAAGGCGACGACCACACAGCCGATCGTGAGGCGCGCCGAGGTGCGTCTGGCGCTCGCGCATCCTGTCGACGCGGGGGATCCCGAGGACGGCGTCGGCATCGACGTGGACGTCACGACGTCGCGAGGACCAGTGACGGGCGGCGTGGTCGAGGCGCTGCGCGGAAGCGAGAGCGTGGGCGCAGGCACGGTGCAAGGCGGGAAGGCGCACGTCATCGCGTCGTTCGCGCTCGAGCGCGCCGGCGTCGTACCCTTGACGCTTCGGTACGTGCCCGCCGCGCCCTTCTACAAATCCGGGGCGAACCTCCAGGTCGACGTGAACGTCAAGGGGCCCGGCGTCGCGCGGCAGATTTTGATCGCCATCGTGGTGCTCGCGGTGACCGCGTGGATCGTCTTCGGTTGGCGGCGCGCGCCCATGCCGCCGAAGAAAGACGAAGACGACGAAGCGCATCCCGTGCCCTCGGGCCGCGCCGGTGTCGAGGTCGTGCGAGCGTCGACCGGACAGGGTGGTTATCGTGGCGCGGTGCTCGATGCGCACGATGGAACCCCGATCGCCGGCGCGCGTCTCGTCGTGGTGGCGCCCGCGTTCCAAGGCGACGGTGTCGTCGCGCGCGCGACCGCCGACGAACGTGGAAGCTTCGTGCTGGATGTGCCCTACCGCAGCGATGCGCGTCTCGTGATCGAAGCGGAGGAGCACAGCAGGTACGAGCAGGCGCTCCCTCCGCCGGGGGTGCTGCGCGTTGCCCTGATCACCCGCCGCCGCACGCTGCTCGAGCGGCTCGTGAAGTGGGCGCGCCGCACCGGAGCGCCCTTCGACATGCAACCCGAGCCGACCCCCGGGCACGTACGGCGGGCGGCTTTCCGCGCGAACAACGCGGAAATCGAGTCCTGGGCGCGAGCCCTCGAGCAAGCCGCCTACGGCTCCTCCGTCGTCGACGAGGGGGTCGAGGCGTCGCTCCTCAACGACGAACCCAGGGGCGGCCGAAAGCCGGCGGCATGACATGAACCGCCCCCGAATCTTCACCCGTGCGCTGCCTTTGCCCTCGCGCGCAGAGCACACACGTTGACGTACGGGTACCGTCCCATATAGTCGCGAACCAGTTCGCGGACCGCTGGAGAACGCACATCGTGGACCCCCTCTACATCGTCATCGGTCTCGTGGTCGTGGCGCTGGCCGTCTACTTCCTGTTCATCAGGAAGCCGGAAGCGCCCAAGAAGCTCGAGACGCCGCCGGAGCCGAAGAAGCTCCCGGAGAAAAAGGCGCCCGAGCGTGAAGAGCCGGCCAAGGCCGCGGGGAAACCCGCGAAGGAGGAGCCGAAGCAGGCTGCTCCTGCGAAGGCCAAGCCGGCCGAAGAGGCCAAGGAGGCCAAGAAGAAGGAGGAGAAGCCGGCTGCCGAGCCTGCACCGGCCGTCGTGGAGAAGCAGCCCGAGCCTGCGCCCGTCGCGAAGGAGCCCGAGGCCAAGCAGCCCGAGCCCGCGCCCGTGCAAGCTCCCACGCCGGTGGCCGAGCCCGCGCCGAAGCCCGCGGAGGCAGGCGGGATCAAGCCCGTGTCGATCGCGGCGCGCGAGCCGCCTGCGCCTTCGGCTCCGCGCAAGAAGGACGTCGAGGGGCTGCGCCGTGGCCTCACGAAGGCGCGCGAGACCGAGGGCTTCTTCGGTCGCCTGAAGGCGCTCTTCGTTGGTCGCAGCGAGATCGATCCCGGGCTCGTCGATCAGATCGAGGAGGTGCTTCTCACCTCCGACGTCGGCGTGAAGACGACCGAAGCGCTGCTCGAAGAGATCCGCGCGGGCATCAAGGAGAAGAAGCTCGTCAAGGACGAGCAGGTTTGGGATGCCTTGCGTCGTCGCGCGCGTGAGCTGCTCGGCGGGAGTGGCGGCGGCATCAAGTACCCTGCGCGTCCCACGGTCGTGATGTTCGTGGGCGTCAACGGCGCAGGCAAGACGACGTCGATCGGCAAGCTCGCGACCAAGCTCAAGGCCGAAGGCAGGACCGTCGTGCTCGCCGCGGGCGACACGTTCCGCGCCGCGGCGGTGCAGCAGCTCGTCGTGTGGGGCAAGCGCGTCGGCTGCGAGGTCGTGAGCGGCAAGGATGGCGCGAACCCGGGCGCGGTCATCTACGACGCGATCCAGAAGGCTGCGGAGATCGGCGCGGATGTCGTGCTCGCCGACACGGCGGGTCGGTTGCACACGAAGACGAACCTGATGGACGAGCTCAAGAAGGTCGCGCGCACGATCGACAAGGCGCTGCCGGGAGCTCCGCACGAGACGCTCCTCGTGCTCGATGCGACGAACGGGCAGAACGCGCTGCAACAGGCGGCGATGTTCAAGGAGGCGCTGCCGCTCTCGGGCATCGTGCTGACGAAGCTCGATGGTACGGCGAAGGGCGGCGTGGTCCTCGGCATCTGCGCGGAGCACGCGCTCCCGGTGCGTTACATCGGCATCGGCGAGCGTCCCGACGAGCTGCGTGACTTCAACGCAGACGAGTTTGTCGAAGCGCTGCTCGGTCAAGCGGACGAGTCTACGGACGCGGCGGCGTGAACCACGGCGCCGGCGAGCACGAAGTGGGCGCGACGGGGCTCCGACCGGGATCGGTGACGGGGCCGTGTCGCGCACGTTTCGGACGGACGGCGCAAAAAACGTGGATTTCGTTTGATTTTCTTGCTCGCTCGCGAGCGTCTCGCGGTGGAATGGGCGTGGATCGTGTCGCTGCGCGAGCAGTCGGGACGGTCCTGCCCGGTCCAGATCCGAGAGAGAAACCGATTTGGTTGTTGATTCCCAGATTTTACGCGTGATATAGTCCGTCCCGCTTGTCGGTAGACCGTTTTTTTGAATGAAGTCGCGCAGTTAGACTTGTACGGACGGACCGGACCGATCGATGCTCACGTCGCACGGACTGCGGAAGGGATGGCGATGAACCAGGTTCGCGTGGGGCTCCTCGTGGCGGCTGCGCTGCTGGCCATGCCGTTGACGGCGGCAGCGCAACCGAAGAAGGATCAACCGAAGGAGATCAACCTCGACGAGGAGGGAGCCGAGAAGCCTGCTGAAGCCCCCACCGAGGGCGAGGGCGCCGGCGCCGAAGGCGAGGGCGAGACTCCTGGCGGCGAAGGCGAAGGTCTCGGGGACATCTGTAAGATCGACCCGTCGGCCTGCCCGAGCATCAACATGGATGAGGCCGCGAAGCGGGACATCAACGCAGAGATGTACGCGGTGCAGCAGATTTACGCGCTGCGCCGGTTCCGCTTCGAGATCACGCCCTACTTCGGGATCACGATGAACGACCAGTTCGTCGCGCACCCCGCGCCCGGGCTCGGTCTCAACTTCTACATCACGAACGTGCTCGCGGTCGGGGTCAACGGCAACTTCTACGCCGGACTGAACTCGCCCTCGAACTTCAACTTCCAGACGAGCCGCGCGGCGCGCGTCGGTATTCCGATCACGGAGTACGCCTGGAACGCGAACGCGAACTTCTCGTACGTGCCTGCGTACGGCAAGTTCGCCGGGTTCGGCGACTTCATCTTCCACTACGACTTCTACGTGCTCGGCGGCGTGGGTGCGATCGCGACGCGTCCGATCGCCGTCGTCGATCCCGACAACCGCACGTTCGAGTACAAGCCTCGGCTGTCGTTCCACGTCGGCGGTGGGCTCCGCATCTTCTTCAACCGCTGGTTTGCGGTCGTGGCGGAGCTCAGCGACTACATCTTCTTCGACGAGCTCGAGAACCCGGGCATCCCGATCGGCAACGACGCCAACGGCAATCCGAAGGCGCAGGATCCGACGACCTGGACCGCGCCCGAGACGAGCTTCACCAACAACGTCCAGGCGCAGGTCGGCTTTTCGGTCTTCCTGCCGTTTAGCTGGGAATACCGGCTGCCCAAGTGAGCCGAGGGGCAGCGTGGCGTGCAAGGAACATCCGGGACGATTCAGCCAAGTACGGGGACATGCATGATGCGTCGATTCGTGAATAGCCTTTGCGCGTCTCGCCTGCTCCGCAGGGGCATGCTCGCGGCGCTCACAGGATGTGCAGCGCTTGCCATGAGCGCGGGCGCCGAAGCGCAGGAGATTCAGCTCACGGGTCCCCTCGCGGGGGCCCCGGCCGTGCGGAAGTTGCGCCTGCATCGCGCGGGTCGCATCGAGATTACGCCGAGCGCGTCCTTCACCCTGCTCGACGAGTACCAGCGCACGATCATGCCCGGTCTGCGCGTGATGTACCACCCGACCGACTGGCTCGGGTTCGGCGTCTGGGGCGGCTACGGCATCCAGACGACGACGTCGCTCACCGACGAGCTGCAGGTGAAGGCGATCGACGAACGGAACTGCCCCACGGACTCGAACACGGCGACCGACACAGCCTGCAAGCTGACGGCCGTCAACCTGACCCGCGGCAACCTCGCCCAGGATCAGCTCGGCCGCATGCAGTGGGTCGCGGCCCCGCAGGTCACGGTTGTTCCGTTCCGCGGGAAGCTGGCGTTGTTCGCTACGCTCTTCGTCGACACCGACATCAGCTTCTTCGTCGGTCCGGCGGTCATCGGCGTGCAGGAGCGTGCGCCCTGCGGCAAGGACAACGACGGCAACGCACTCACCGACCGCCCCTGCGCGGCCCAGAGCTCGTTCCAGCTCGAGAGCCGCATCGCCATCGCGCCCACGTTCGGCGTCGGCTGGAACTTCTACCCGACGTCGTTCTTCGGCTTCGGCGCGGAGTGGAGGGCGCTGCCCTTCGCGTGGAACACGTCCGGCTTCGACAACGCTGGCTCGGGCAACGACGAGGCCTTCCCCGACACCGCGGTCAACAACCAGGACCGTCAGTTCCGCTTCAACAGCATGGTCTCCGTCAACCTGATGTTCTCCCTTCCGATGAAGGTGAAGAGCAGCGACTGACGAAGACGAAGCCGGCTGCACCCAAGCCGATGACACGCCCCGGGATGCGGGCGGGCGAGACGGAGACCAAGAGCTCCGCGACGCCCCAGGCATCACGGGGCGTGGCGCTTTCGAAGCCCCGCTGGCAGGGGCAGCGCGCTCGTCAACGGGGCCTTGCACTTGCTTTGTCCCTGGCGAGGGCCTATGCGAAGCCTGCTCCAGCCCCACCCCTGCCGGGCCGGAGCGCGAGGTAGAGGTGGGCATTTTCGACTTCCTCCGTAGCAAAGGCGCGAAGAGCGCGCCTCCGTCGGGCAACACGCCCGCCGTCGACAAGAAGATCGCCGGGCCGGCCAAGGTCGTCGCGGACAAACGCGCCCAGACCTACGACCGCCTGGAGGCCATCCAGGCCCTCGTCGACATGAAGACGCCGGAGGCGGCCGCCGCTCTCCTCAAGCGCTTCAACTTCACGATCGATCCGTCGATCACGGACGCAGAAGAGAAAGACCTCGCGTTCCGGGGCATCGTCGCTGCCGGCAAGGACGTCGTCCCCGCGGTCATCGAGTTCTGCACGAGGGCCGAGGCGCTGACGTGGCCGCTCAAGGTTCTCGACGCCGTGCTCGACGAGGACGGGTATCGCGAGGAGCTGCTCGATCTGCTCGAGGGCTTCGACACCGAGTACGCGCGCAACGTCGAGCCGAAGATCCAGATCATTCAGGCGCTCGAAGAGGTCGTCCACGAGGACGTACGCGCGGCGGTGGAGCGCTTCTTCGAAGATGTCAACGAGACCGTGCGGTTCCACGCGGTGCAAACGACGTTCGCCCAGGCGATGTCCGAGAGCGTCAAGCCAATGATCGACTTGCTCGTGAACGAGGAGTCGGTCCGCGTGAAGAACAAGGTCGCCGAAGGCCTGCTCGTTCGCGGGTGGACGATCCCCGAGGATCGAAGGGATGCCGTCGCCGACGCGCTCGGCGATACCGGCGGCTACACGGTCGGCGAAGGTGGCAAGATCGTGAAGCGTTCGCTCCGGTTCGGCTGATCGAAACGCGTAGCGGATTGCGCGCCGCCCTGGCGCGTTGTGAGCAGCAAGCTCTCCCCTCGTCCGTGTTGACAGCGCGGGCCACGCTGAAAGAGGATCCCTCCTGCCTCGACTTGTTTGAGGTGTGTCGACTGCCCCGCGGCAGCCGCGCGTGATCCGCGCACGCTCCCCGGCACCACTCGACGGAAAGCGAGCATCCCAGGCGTGAGGGGACATCGATCGACGCGCCTTCCGCGCGTGGTTGCTTCCGGGCTCGCCGCTCTTGCCACGGCGATCACCGCGCATCCGCGTGACGCGCGCGCCCTCGACTTCGAGGTGCAGAGCGACACGGCAGCACAGGCGTACCAAGTCGCGAGCCCGTGGGGCGACACGATCCTCGATCGGCGTCGCCTCATGCAGACGTTGTCGCTCGGCGTGTACAACCTGCAGGGCGATCACGTCCCGGGGCGCGCCGACTTCGCGGTCGTCTTGCGCGTTCGCCTCGACGCCGACTTCGGGATCAACGGCCACCTCGGCGACGCCGATCGCGGCGGCGAGACGAGCTACCTGACGGAGGCGGGGCCCGGCGTGCGCTTCGTACCGGGCCTGCAGCAGGCGCCGGTCGATCTGATGTACGCGTACGTCGAGGGCCGCAACCTCTTGAACGGCTGGCTCGGCTTCCGCGCGGGCCGGCAGTACGTGGTCGACTCGCTCGGCTGGTGGTCGTTCGACGGCGCGCTCGCGCGCGTGACGACGCCGTACTTCGTGCAGGCCGAACTCTACGGCGGGCTCGAGCAACGCGGGGGGCTGCCGCTCTCGACGTCGCGGTACGAGCGACCAGGCGTTTGGCGTGGCAACCACGCGGGCTTCGGCACCGCGGGCGATCAGCCGAGCGTGACGGATTTCCCTTCGTACCAGTACACGCAGCCCGCGCCCGCGTTCGGCGTCTCGCTCGAGAGCAACGGCCCGAGCTGGATCCACGGGCGGCTCTCGTATCGACGCGTCTACAACACGGGCACGTCGGTGACGCAGCAGTTCCCCGATCCGACGGGCGGCTATCGCACGGCGAAGGGGCTGCGCGTGTCGCAGGATCGGCTCGGGTATGCGCTCGATCTGAACAAGTCGGACCTCGGCGCGATCAAGGGCGGCGTCACGTACGACTTCTACAACCAGATCGTCGGCTCGTATTACGGCGGCGTCGAGGCGTACCTGGGCAAACGCGCGACCGTCGGCGCGGACATCGACTACTTCGTGCCGACCTTCGACGCGGACTCGATCTTCAACTGGTTCACGAAGAGCCCCATCACGACGGCGACGGCGCGCGTCTGGGTCGCGCCGACGCAACGCCTCGATCTCTCGGCGTACGGCGGCGTGCGGATCTGGATGGCCGACGGCGATCCCGAGACGTTCGGCACGGAGCAGTGCAGGGCCTCGGGCCTCTGCAGCGGCGACCAGGAGATCGATCCGTCGAACTCGAAGACGTTCACCCGCGATCCTGACAACCGCGAGATCTCCACGACGATCGACGCGCTCGCGAACGTGTCGGGTCGGTATCGCTTCGGCACGGGCGAGGTGGGGCTGCGCGGCATGATGCAGGCCGGCGCGCGTGGGCACACCGGCGGCGCGGATCTCTCGGGCGAGAAGCGCTTCGACGGCGGGCGCTACCGCGTCGGCGGGCGCGTCTCGGTCTACGACTGGAACGACCCGCTGCGGCCCGATCGCGGCGCGACGTCGTTCGGCTACGTCCTCGGCGCGGGCGTCCGGCCCGTGCAACAGGCCGACCTGCGGATCGAGTGGGAGCACGACATGAACCGGCTCGTGGGGCAGCGCTTCCGCATCGTGGCGCTCCTCAACTTGAGGCTCGGCGGATGATGATGAACGCCTCCAAGCGAAGCTCCGTGAGCGCACGCAAGACGCGCAGGCCGAGCGGCCGACCGCTGCCGGGATGGCTCGCCTTCGTGGCATGCCTGTCCGCCCTCGTGCTCGGCCTCGTGGGCCCCGACGCCTCCGCGCAGGCCGCCGACGACGCGCCGCCCGCGGAGTCCGCCGCGCCGCCGCCCGCGCCGCCTCCGGGTGGCTACAAGAGCGGCCTCTACCCGATGCCGAACGACGCGGAGACGCCGCTCGCGTTCATGCCTCCGGGCAGCGCGGCGACCCCCGTGCCGAGCGAAGAGATCTACCCGCCGCAGACGATCACCATCCGCTTCAACCACAAGAAGCACACGAAGGATCTCAAGCAGACCTGCAAGTCGTGCCACGCGGCCGCGTTCACGAGCGACAAGGTCGCCGATCGGCTCATGCCGAAGGCCGAGCAGTGCGACGCCTGTCACGACATCGATCACTCGGACCTGCGCGACGTGAAGGCAGGCACGGACGCGAACGGGCAGTGCGTCTTCTGTCACATCGGCGACAAGGCGGGCGAGAAGGGCTCCGTCGCGCCGATGGTGCTGCCGAACGCGAACCTCGTGTTCACGCACAAGAAGCACCTCGATCGGAACATCCAGTGCGGGCAGTGCCACGGGCAGGTGGGTGAGCTCGAGCTCGCGACGCGGGATCAGCTCCCGCGCATGGCTGGCTGCTTCTCGTGCCACAACATGAGCGGCGCGGCGCAGGGGCAGGCGAAGGGCGCGTGCACGACGTGCCACACGGCGCGGAACGACGGCCGCATGATCACGAGCTTCACGACGGGCAACCTCGTGCCGCCGCAGTGGATGCACAACGCGGCGCATACGCCCGACTTCATCGAGCGGCACAAGAGCGTCGCGGCGAACGACAGCGCCTTCTGCGGGAGCTGCCACACGACGAACGAGTGCACGGATTGCCACGACGGCCGCGTCCGTCCCCGCAAGGTCCACCCGAACGACTGGCTCTCGATCCACGCGCAGTCCGCGCGGCAGGACAACCCGCGTTGCGCGAGCTGCCATCAGGCCCAGACGTTCTGCGGCGACTGCCACCGCCGCGTCGGCGTCGCGCGCGACACCGGCAGCGGCAACCGCCTCACGGGCCGCCGCTTCCATCCGCCCGCCGCGGAGTTCACGACGGCGCCGCGCGGACCGAACCATCACGCGTGGGAGGCGATGCGGAACCTGAACGCCTGCGTGTCCTGTCACACGGAGCGTGACTGCGCGACGTGCCACGCGACGAAGGGCCTCTCCGGCGGGCACGGCGTGAACCCGCACCCGATCGGCTTCCGGGACAAGTGCGGCGCGGCCTTCGCGAGAAACCCGCGTCCGTGCCTCGTCTGTCACCAGTCGAACGACCCGTTCGTGAGGGCGTGCCAATGAGATCCCAGCATCGGTGCCGACCCACGCTCGGGGCCTCTGCGCAGGCGGACGGAGCAGCGCTCCCGAAACATCCTACATATTCCTTGCACACCCCTTCTGGCGACGGGTATAGCGAAGAGCGACGGGGCGCTTCCTCTCCCGCGGTGGTCGCGCGCGTCGTCAAGGAGAACGGGTGTGAAGGAGCTGATCAAGTACCTGCTCGACAATCTTTACCTCGACTTCCAGGGCGAAATCACGCTGGAGACCGTGCGGGGCTTCCTCCGAGAGGACGACGGCCGGGAAGCGCGGCAATTGCTCGCGAAGCTCATCGAGGAGAAGGGGGTCGAGGACCTGCTCATCACCCTGGCCGATTGTTTGAAAGAGCACATCCAGACCGGCATCAACGAGAAGGTCGTCCGCGAACAGCTCTCGACCTACGCCGAGAGCTGATCGGCCCGAGAGGCCTTTCTTTCGCCCCGCGCGCCCTCCGCGCCGCTCTGCTCGCCGCCTCCCTGCCCCTCGTCGGTTGTGACGTGGGCAGCCCCGAGCGCGAGGCCATCGACGCCCCCCCTGTCCACCTGGTCGAAGTCGAGCTGTCCGGGCTCGACGCCGGCGGTCAACCGACGACGCTGAAGCTGACGCCGAGCGCGCCCGCGCCCACCGATGGGAGCGTCGCGCTCTCGACGACGAGCGTGCGCGTCACGTTCGATCGGTTCCTCCTGCCCGGCGAGGCGGTCCGGCAAGCGATCTGCCTGCAGCCGAGCTCCGATCCCGTGCCGACGCTGCAGCAGTGCAGGCTTCAGGTGTTCATGGAGCCCAGCTACGATCCGGTGCATCGGCGCATCACGTACCGGCTGCCGGCGATGACGGCGCTCGCGCCCGACACGAAGTACTGGCTGACGGTGCTCGCGCCGACGGAGGCGTCTCCGTTCGGCGTGCGCGCGTTCGACGGCGCGCCGTTCGAGGCGAACGTGGTCCTGCAGTTCACGACGGCCGCGATGGATCCGGCCGGCGGGCCCATGGATCCGGCGCTCGACGAGGCGGCGCGGCGCGCGGCATCCGAGGAGCTGTTCTGCACGGCGAGCGCGTGCGTGGCATCGTGTGCCGTGAATGATCAGCTCTGCATCGACAAGTGCCCCGTCTCGAAGAGCCTGATCGTCGGCTGCGGCGGCTGCCATGGGCCGCTCGAGATCAGCGCCGCCGCGATGGGGCTCGATCTCTCGGGCGTGGAGCGGATCCCGGCGATGATCGGGCGCGTCGCGAACCAGACGCAGACGGGCGAGCAAGCCGACGAGCCGGATCTCAAGCCGCGCCGCTTCGGGCGGGCGATGCCGCACGTCGATCCGGGCAACGCGGGCAACAGCTACCTGCTCTACAAGATGCTGGCGGGCCCGATCTACACGCGCATGGATGCCGCGAAGGGGCTCGCGCCGGGCGAGATCGACAGGCTCCGCGCGTCGGTCGTGGTGGGCTTGCCGATGCCCCCGTATGACCTCTACGCCGCCCCCGAGGCGAGCCTGGAGGCGCTCAGCGCGTGGATCACCACGGGCGCCGAGACGCCGGCCTGCCCCTGAGAGACCACCTTCGGCGTGGTAGGTTCACGCCATGTCTTCCGAGTTCTTTTCGCGTGACGCGCTGACTTGCGCGCTGGTCCTGGTGTCGCTTGGTGTCGCGGGGTGCGGCGAAGACGCGCAGCCGGTGGGGCCCACGGGCCCGGCGCAAACCGAGGTGCTGACGCCCGACGCGCCTCCGCTGCCCGGGGAGACGGCGTGCCGCGTGGTGAAGACGACGAACATCCCCGTCTCGTCGGCGAGCCACGTCGAGCTCTGCACGGACGTCTCGTACGAGACGAACCCGCCGAGTGGAGGGAATCACTGGGGCCAGTGGGCGGCGTTCAAAAAGTACACGACGCCCGTGCCGCGCGAGATGTACGTCCACGACCTGGAGCACGGCGCGGTCGTGCTTGCGTATCGCTGCGACGGGGCGTGCCCGGAGGTCGTGGAGGCGCTCGAGGAGGTGTTCGACGAGGCCGCGGCGGATCCGCTGTGCCTGTCGGCAGGCGCGGGGCCGAAGGCGCGGCTCGTGCTCACGCCCGACGCGGATCTCGACACGCCGATCGCGGCGGCCGCGTGGGGCGCGACATACACGGCGACGTGCATCGACAAGGCGTCGCTCGCGGCGTTCGTGGCGGAGGTGTACGGCAAAGGGCCCGAGGACATCTGTTACGCCGGCGTCGACATCGAGGCTGCCCCGCCGAATTGCGGGGGGAGCTGAGCTTCCGTTCGTGGTCCCCGGCCTCCCCTCCCCTGCCCCTGCGGCCCTTCGATGAAGCGCCCGTGCCACCAGCGTTGACACCTGAGGGCAGAGGTCGAAGACTCGATTCCCGATGAACGAGCACGGATCGTCATCGGAGTTGACGGAGCGAAGCTTCGAGTTCCTCGCCCCGGCCGGGAGCGGCGGCGCAGGCGAGGTGTGGAGGGCGCGCGCGCGGCGCGATGGAACCCTCGTGGCGCTGAAGGTCGCGCGCGACGCGGCAGCGCGGGAGGCGATCGCGCGGGAAGCGAGGCACGCGATCTTCGCGCTCTCGCCACGTTTGCCCGAGCTCGTCGACGTCGGGTGGTTCGTACGGGAAGGCGACGTCGCGCGCGCGATCGAGGCGGACGACGAGGGAATCGGCGAGCGCTTCGCGTTCGTGGCGCTGCGCTGGGTCGAAGGCGCGACGCTGCGGGAGCGGGCGCGCGAGGCAGGCGTGGATCGAACGACGCTCGCGCTCGCCGTGGCGCGCGACGCGGGCGAGGCGCTCTCGGATCTGCACGAGGTCGGGCTCGCGCACGGCGACATCAAGCCGGAGAACGTGCTGCTCGGGTGGGGCGGGCGCGCGCACGTGATTGATCTCGGGCTCGCGTGCCCGGTGTTCACGGCGCGCATCGAAGGAGGGACGCCGCGTTATCTGGCGCGCGGAGACTCCGACTTGGGCGACGCGCGCGCGCGGGATCTGGTGGCGCTCGGCGCGCTGCTCGCGGAGCTCGTGGACGACGCGGTGGCAGCCGCCGAGCATCCGATCGAGGCCGCGCGGGCGGCGCGTCTCCCCGAGCCGATCGCGCTGCTGTGCGCGGCGCTGCTCTCGCCGAGCCCGGGCGCGCGTCCGCCGGCATCGTGGGTCGCGGAGACGGCGCGGGCCGCGCTCGCCGCGCGCGATGCGGGGTCGGGCCGCGAGCGGGAAGAGCGTGGAGAGCGCGACGCGCGGCGCGTGCGTGCGGCGTATCTGTCTGCGCGCCGCGATGAGCTCGCGACGCGCGCCTCGGCAGGCGCGGCGACGGCGCCATGGCTCGGCGACGCGCTCGCGTGGGCGCGACGCGCGCGATCGCTCGTCGACGAGGAGACGTCGTCCTCCGCGAACACGGGCGCAGGCGAGATCGGTCCGCTCGGCCCGGAGGGGATCGCGCGGTGGATGACGTCGCTCGTCGGGAGCCCGGCCGCGGCATGGCCGACGGGTCCGCTCGGAAAGATCGGAGAAGCGTCGCTCGCCGCGGCGCTCGTGGATCTCGCGCGGAAGCTTCCGCCCGCGGCATGGACGTTCGCAGACGTGGAGGGCGCTGCGCTCGGACGAACACCCACGGCGACGACGCCCGAGCGTCCGACGTCGGCGCCGTTCGACATCGAGGAGGTGGCGCGGCTGTCGATCGCGATCGCCGCCGTGCCGCCGGATCCGATGGCGATCGAGCGCGTGGAGCGAGGGGAAAACGTGCCCGCGTCGCTGCTCGTGGCGGCCGCGGACGCGCTGCGCCTGTCGGGCGAGCTCGGCCGCGCGAGGAGCCTCGCGCTCCGCGCGCGGGAACGCCGCGCGAAGGGATCGGATGCGCTGGCGGCGGAGATTTTGCGGCGCGCAGGAGAGCTCGGCGCAGCGCGGGAGATCGCGGCGGATGCGGATCGACGCGGCGAGGATCCCGACGGGAAAGCGCGCGCGATCCTGGCGCGGATCGCGTTCGACGAGCGGCGCTACGAGGAGGCCGATACGCTCGTGCAAGGCGCGACGATCGTGCCCGCGTACGAGGTCGCGGCGCTCGTCGCGGCCACGAAGGGCGACACGGAGCGCGCGCTCGCTGCGATCACGCGCGGCGAGGCAATCGCACGTCGCGCCGAGGAGCACGCGCGGATCGCGGCGCTCCGGGGCTACGTGGAGCACGGGGGGGATCCGGCGCGCACGCGGAGCGCGTTCGCCGCGGCGGTCGAGCACGCGACGCGGGCAGGGGCCGTCGTCGAGGAGGCGACGTACCGGACGGGCGAGGCGGCGGCTGCGGTGGATCTCGGCGATCTCGGCGGCGCGATCGCGACGGCGCGGCGCGCGGCGCTCTTGTGGGAGCACCTCGGCAGGCCGGCGCTCGCAGCCCGCGCGCTGCTCGCGCGCGCCGCGGCCCACGCGACGGCGGGCGTGGCGCACGAGGCAGAACGAATCGCGCGGGAGGCGATCGCGCGGGCGCGGGAAGGTCGTGACACGCGGGCGGAGGCGTACGCGCTCTGGGCCATCGCGGACGTGTCGACGCGCGGCGCGGCCGAAGGGAAGCGCGCCGCCGAGCAAGCCCGAGCGCTGCTCGCAGACGCGGGTGGTGACGACAAGTTGCGCGCCTCCGCGCGGCTGCTGCGGCATGCGGAAGGGGCGATCGATCTGGAGACGTGCGTCGATCTCGATCGGCTCGCGGACACGCCGAGCCTCACCGCGGGCGCGCGTCTCGACTGGTGGCGCGCGCGCGCCGAGGTGCTGCTCGTGGCGTCGGGCGAGCTCGAAACGCGCACCGCCGAGCACGTGCTCAGCGCGATCGTGGCGCTCTCGGATGCACGCGCGCCCGTCTCGGCGCGAGGACCCTCGATCGCGGCGGGATATGCGCTCGCGGCGCGCCTCGGCCGGGGCGATGTCGCCGTCCGGCTCCTCTCGTCCCTCGGAGACGCGGCGCGTGATCTGCTCGCGCGCGCCTCCCCCGAGCTCGCGCCGTCGATCCGCGCGCTCCCGTGGGTCGCGCAGGCCGCCGCCGCGCCGCAGGAAGGCATGCGCGCGGAGCAGGCGCGGGAGCTCGAGCAGCTCATCGTCTCGCTGAGCGATCGCGAGCGGCTCCGCTCGCTGCTCGATCGCGTGGTCGACGCGCTCGTCCTGTGGACGGGCGTCGAGCGAGGCTTGCTCCTCTTGCGCGCGCCGGACGGGCGACTCGTGGCACGCGCGGCGCGCAACCTCGCGCGGGCCGATCTCCGCGACGAGCAGCTCTCGCTCTCGCAGACGCTCGCACGGCGCGCGCTCGCGGCGCTCGAGCCCGTCGTCGCCGTGGACGCAGCGGGCGAGATGCCCGCGGTGCACGTCAGCGTGCATGCGCTCAAGCTGCGAAGCGTGCTCGTTGTGCCGCTCGTCGCGCGCGGCGAGGCGCTCGGGGTCGTCTACCTCGATGATCGCGTGCGGCGTGGCGCGTTTGGTCCGCGCGAGCTCGCGTGGACACGCACGGTGGCGACGCTCGCGGCGCTGGCGATCGCGGACGCGCGGGATCAGACGCTCCTCCGGCGCGCCGCGCGCAAAGCGAAACGGGCGAGCGCGGCGCTCGAGGAGACGCTGGCGAAACGAGAGGCCGCGCTCGACGTGGCGGAGCGCGAGCTCAACCGCACCCGCGGCACGCGCGAGACCCGCTTCGAGTACGACTCCATCATCGGCGACAGCGAGCCCGTCCGCGCGATGCTGCGGCTCGTGGATCGCGTCACGATCGCCGACGTCCCCGTCCTCGTCCACGGCGAGTCGGGCAGCGGCAAGGAGCTCGTCGCGCGCGCGATCCACGACAACGGCCCCCGCGCGGGGCGCCCGTTCGTGGGCGAGAACTGCGGCGCGATCCCGGAGGGCCTGCTCGAATCGACGCTCTTCGGCCACGTGCGCGGCGCGTTCACGGGCGCCGATCGACCGCGCTCCGGCCTCTTCGAAGCGGCCGATCGCGGCACGTTGTTCCTCGACGAGATCGGCGAGATGAGCCTCGGCATGCAGGCCAAGCTCCTGCGTGTCCTCCAGGACGGCATGGTGCGACCGCTCGGCACCGAGCGCGCGCGCAAGGTCGACGTGCGCATCGTCGCCGCGACCCACCGCGACCTCGACGCCATGGTCCGCGCGCGCACGTTCCGCGAGGACCTCTACTACCGCCTCAACATCATCACGATCCGGATCCCGCCGCTCCGCGAACGCGCGAGCGACGTCCCGCTCCTCGTGAAGCACATGCTCGCCAAGTACAGCCGTCCCGAGGTCCGCGTCACGCGCGCGGCGATGGATCGGCTCATGGCGTTCCCCTGGCCCGGCAACATCCGCCAGCTCGAAAACGAGGTCCGCCGCGCGCTCCTGCTCTGCGACGGCGTCATCGAGCGCGAGCACCTCTCGCCGGACATCGCGAACGTCACGCCGCCGGTCCCTGCGGATCTCGGCTTGCGCGTGCGCCCGCGCGTCGACGCCCTCGAAGCGCAGCTCGTGCGCGAGGCGCTCGAACGCACGAAGGGCAACCAGACCCAGGCCGCGAAGCTCCTCGGCCTCTCGCGTTTCGGCCTGCAGAAGATGATGAAGCGGCTCGCGGTCTCGACTTGATTCAGCGGTCCAAGACGAGCCGCGCGTCCCGCACGATCGCCTCGATCCCCGCGTCGTCTGCGTCGTAAAAGCCGCGGATCTTGCCTTCGCCGTCGACGAGCACGAGGCGCTCGCCGTGGAAGATCTCGAGGATGCCCTCGGGCGTCTCCTTCTTGCCCATCGCGATCTTGAAGCCGCGCAGCACCACGGTCTCCACCTCGCCGAGCGGGCCCGTGAGGAACGTCCAGCGCGTGTCGTCCGCGCCGTACTTGCGCCCGTACGCGGCCAGCACCTCGGGCGTGTCGGTCTCCGGATCGACCGAGAACGTCACGAGGTGAAGCTTCTCGCCGAGATCCGCCGTGCGCTTCTGCACCTCGACCATCCGCTTCGTGAGGCGCGGGCAAACGCTCGGGCAGCTCGTGAACACGAAGTCCGCGATGTACGGCTTGCCGCGCAGATCGGCCGCGCCGAACGGCTTTCCGTGATGATCGGTGAGCGTGTACGCCGGCAGATCCAGCACTGGCTTCGGCGCCGTCGGGCGCGGCGTGATCACGATCCGCGTGATCAGCACCAGGGCGAACACGATCCCGAAGACGAGCCACGGGAACCGCTTCGCACGCTGCGGGGGCGGCGCAGGTCGAGCTTCTTGCGGGGGAGCGGCCCCCGCGTCCGTTCCGCCCTCGTCTCGGTTCTCCACGCGCGACGTCACGACGAGCGTGGTGTAGGCGCCGCTCCGCGCAGGGTCAAGGCGCGTGCGCCGCGCCCGCGAGCATCGGCGCGAGGTGGTAGAGCATGAGATACACGACGATGCCCGTGACCGAGACGTACGCCCAGATCGGGAACGTAATCTTCGCGAGCTTGCGGTGCGCCTCGAAGCGCCCCTGACGACCGAGCCGGAGCGTCACGATCACGAGCGGCAGCGCCACCATCGCGAGCAGCGTGTGGGTCGAGAGGACCACCAGGTAGATCGTCCGCGCGATCCCCACATCCGGGAACCGATGCGTCCCCGTGAGCGCGAAGCGCGCCACGTAGCTCACGAGGAAGACGCCCGACGCGATGAACGCGCCCTGCATCCGCCACCGGTGCGCCGCGATGTTGCGCTGCTTGATCGCGACGAAGCCGGCGAAGAGCAGCGTCGCGCTCGTCGCGTTGAGCAGCGCGTTCAGCGGCGCGAGCAGACGACCGATGCTTTCGGCGCTCATGGGATGTACTCAGGCGCCGATGAGCAGCGCGGCTTGCAGCAGCATCAGGTACACGATCGAGATCGCGAAGAGCCTGCGCGCCCATCGTGTCCCGAGCACCGTCGGGCGGAGCCCCCACGCGCCGAAGCCGAGGAAGCCGAGGCCGAGCAGCGCGGCCGAGGCGAGATACACCGGACCCGCGACGCCGAGCGGGACGAGCAGGAGCGAGACCAGCACGAGCGCCACGAGGTAACCGACGATGTGGTGCCGCGTGTGGCGATCCCCGCGCTCGATCGGGAGCACCTTGAGGCCCGCGCGCTGGTAGTCGCGGCTGCGGAACATGGAGATCGCCAGGAAATGCGGCACCTGCCAGAGGAACAGGATGCCGAAGAGCGCCGCGCCGGGGCCGTCGATGCGATCGGTCACCGTCGTCCAGCCGAGCAGCGGCGGGATCGCCCCGGGCACCGAGCCGATGAGCAACGCCAGCGTCGTCTTCCGCTTCAGCGGCGTGTAGATGAGCACGTACGAGAACAAGGCGAACGCCGCGAGCAGCGTCGTCGTCATGTTCACCACGAGCCCGAACAAGACGAGCGAGAGCGCGGAGATCGCGAGGCCGAACCAGAGCGCGAGCTGCGGCGAGATCCGCCCCGCGGGCAGCGGCCGGTTCTTCGTCCGGGCCATGAACCCGTCCGTGTCGCGCTCCAGGTACATGTTCAGCGTGTTCGCGCCGCCAACGACGAGCACCGTCGCGAGGAGCGAGAGCATCACGACCGCCGGAGATACCCCGGGGCGTCCTTGCTCGTGCGCGAAGCGGTTCGCGACCCACGCCCCACCGAGCATCGTCGCGACCACGATGACCGTGACGCGAGGCTTCGTCAGCGCGACGAGATCTCGCGCGACGGCACCGAACGGAGGCTCGCGCTGCTCGTAGCCGGAATCGCGGCGGTTCACGTGCACGTCGCCGAGTGGCTCCGCGGGGATCGTCATGCGCGCACCTCGATAGCAGACACCGCACACGGGAGCACGCGCGTGGGGCCAGGAAACACGGCAGGAGCAGGAGCGACCATACAGGACGACGTCATGAAGCGGGGGGAGCCTAGCTCTGGGGCGCGGCGCGCGGGAGGAAAGCCCAGCGCGATCGTGGGGTCAACCCAGGTTCGAGACAACGGGGTCGGGCCTACCAAAGTCCCTGGAGCTCGCCCTGGTTTTCGGTGGGCTCCGGCTCGGTGCCGTCGAACGAGAAGACGACCTCGAGCGTCTGCCCGTCGGTCACCGTCACCTCCTGCGTCTTCAGGCCGTACCGGGCGTGAAACGCCTCCAGCCGAACCTTGCCGGCCAGCACGCGATCGATACGAAACGCCCCATCCGCGCCGCTCACCGCGAAGAACGGATGATCGGTGACCACGACGAAGCTCCGCATCCAGGGGTGGATGTCGCATCCGAACCGTACGATGCCGGAGGGCGGCAAGCGCTTCGCGATCGGCGGTGATCCCATCGCCGTCGCCTCGTTGAAGACCGTCTCCGCGCCGAGGTACGTGTGCACGTTGTGCAGCGTCCGGTCGCTGTTCTTCACGACGATCTCCTGCCCGCTGAGCACGCCCTGGATCCGCGGCACGTACATGCAGTCTTGCTGATCCACGGTCGCGGCCGGCGGCACCTCGTAGCGCCCCTCGAAACTCTTCGGCGCGATGCGGACGAGCACATCCTTCAGCTTGCCTCCCTGGACGATCACGGCGTCGTGGACGAGCTGTTTGTCCTTGCAGACGTCGGTCGCCTGCGCGCGCTTCGCGGGCACCTTCATCTCGGGCGGCGCGCCCGTGAAGCGCACTTCGCCGCGCAGCGTCGCGCTGCCGAGCTTGCCCGCCGGGGCCGCGCTCGCCGTCGCGGACGCCGCGGGCGATGACGAGCTCCCCGTCTCCTTCTGACATCCCGCCGCGAAGGCGAGCAGAGCCACGACCGAAGGGACGATCCAGGCTGTTCGATGGGTGGTCATGTTCGCCGTGTGCGCCGCGGGAGGGGCCGAGCGAGCGCTCCCCGCGTCCTAGTGAACGCCTCGCGGCACGTCAACGGCAGGGCGCGGGTTCGTCCCGCTGGTTTCGCAAGAAAAGCGAAGACCTCAGCTCGGCCGCGCGCCCTTCGCCTCCCCGCTCGCCCCGGGGCCTTCCTCCGGCGTCGACTCCGCGCGTGTGATCGCTGCCCAAAGCCCCCGATGATCCCGCGACGCGAGCACCGTCGCGAGCGACGCGAGCACGAGCGCGAGCGCGCAAAGCGGCACGTCCGGCGCGCCCCGCGCCACGAGCAGGAGCGCGATCGCCCCCGAGAGCGCCGGCGTCAGCGTGCGCGTCGCGAGCGCCGCGACCGCGAGCGCAGGCGCCGCGAAGGCCACGAACGTCGCGACCACGGGCGAAGCCAACGGCTCGGGCCGCAACACCAGGTTCTTCGCGGCGCGCGCGAGCAGCACACTCACCGCAGCCGCCTCGTCGGACGTCCCCGCCAGCGCTTGCCGCGTCGCGAAGAGCGCGACCGCGAGCGCGGCGAGCGTGGCCGGACTCGTGAGCTTCTTCCCGCGCGACGCGACGAACCCCACGGCCACGGCCATCGCCGCGCCGTCGAGCAAGAGCCCCACCGTCGAGACCCCGCGCGCGATCCGCGCGAGCGACTCCGGCGCCGCGCCGCCCCGCATCACGAGGAGCACCGACGCGACCCGCGCGAGCCCGCCGAGCCCGAGCAGCCCCAGCATCACGGCCGTCGCCCGCGCGAACGGCGTCCGCATCGTGTCCCAGGCCGCGAGGAGCGCGAGCGCGCACGCGACGCCCCCGACGAGCACGAGCGACGCCTCCGGCACGCGCGACGCCGACGCCGAGAGCGTCACGAGCACGACGAGCCCGCTCGCGAAGACGGCGCCGAAACGCACCACCGCCGGCAGCCCTGCGCGCAGCGCGGAGAGGCCGAGCGCCATGGCGCCCACGGTCGCGAGGATCAGGAAAAACTGCGACATCGCCGCGCCCGCGAGCTCGAGGTAGTCGCCCGCCTTGCCGAGCCCGACGGCCAGGCCTCGTACCGAGGGGCCGAACGCACGTCCGAGCAGCATCGCGAGCACCCCGAACGCTGCGAGCGGCCGGACGAACGCGAGCACGCCCAAGCTCGCCTTCGGCTCGGGACGCGCAGGCGGGGCGACTCGGGGCGCTTCGGGGGCTTCGGTGCTTTCGCCTTCCGTGCTCATCGAGGTCGGGCTCGCCGCGAGCGGCTCCCTGCAAGATGCAGGCTCACGCGTCGCTCCAGTCGCGTGGGTGGACCGTGTCGTCGAAGAACTCCGACGCCGCGGAGGCGTCGATCAGGTCCTGCATGCGATGCCCGCCGAACTCCTCGAAGATCCGGTCGTCGTACTCGTCGGCGATGACCGACATGTCGCGCAGCGCGGCGAGGATTTCGTCCGGATCGAGCGTCTCGCCGCCGAGCAGCGTGTGCACGAGGACCACGCACGCGCCCTGCGCGACGTAGCCGAAGGCCCCGAACCGGAGGCGCGCGTTCATGCGCAGGAGCTTCATCGCGAGGTCGGGCGTCATCTCGACCCCCCGGACGAGCTGCGCCACGAACCGCACGACGGCGCGGTCGGGCTCCCACGGGAGGATCTGGATGTAGATGTACGCCGTCCCCTGCCGGACCACGTAGAACCGCGGCTCGACACGGACGAAAGCCGGCGAGTCCGCGAGCGTTTGCTCTATCCGCGCGATGCTCACGCGAGCGGCGGATGCAGCGTCCTTGGACATCGGGGGCGATGCTACCAGCTTCGGGGCGGGCCGTCTCGCGTTGTCCTAGACAAACCAGTCATCGCTTGGGGCTACGCTCGGCAAGCCCCCTTGCCACCCCGCGTGCTCAGAGGGTGTTCCACAGGCGTCGCGAGCGGCTCGAGGCTAGGGAGGCCGAGCGAGGCGTACTCTGTACGTCGAGCGAGGCCGACCGACGCATCGAGCCGCGCAGCAGCCTGGGGAACACCCTCTCAGCGAGTCGGGACAGGAAGGAGCGGCGGTGGGCCGCGTCGCTCATCCGAGGGCGTCAGCGTCGGCGCGCGCGGCGGACCGACCGGGGAGACGCTGCCGCCGCCCTTCGGGTTGGGCAGGATGTACGGGAACGCATTGCGCGTGCTGCATGCGTCCACCGGATCGCGGTGGAACTCCCAGTGCAGATACACCCTACCGTCGTGCGAGACGATCGCCTCGGGCGCCTTCCCGAACGGCGACGAGCGGTTCATCGAGTTCAGCGCGACGATGTCGAAGGCCGTCATCCCGCTCGCCTTCGTCACGCCCATCTTCACGATCTTCCCCTCGTCCTTGCTCAGCACGATCTCGAGGTGCGTGACGAGGTTCTTGTTCAGCGCGTGCTCCTGCGGGAGGTTGTCGAGCGACGCGAGGAACTCCTCGGCGAAGATCGGGTGCAGGCGGTTGTGGATCGTGTTCAGGTACGTCGCGAACGCGGACTGCGCGGCGTTCAGCGCCGTCTGGTTGCCGACCTTCACCGTCGGCTCGTAGTTCTCGATCGCCGCCTTGTACTTGCCGAAGTTGTTCTTCTCCCACTTGCCGCGGTGCGCGCTGCGCCGCGCCGCACCGTCGGCCGCGCGCTCGGCTTCGAGTTTTTCCCGACCGACCGAGGCCTCGAAGCCCGCGTGCGAGAGGTTCAGGTTCGGCCCGCCCGCGATCCCGGGCGCGCCGAGGCCCACGGAGCCGACCTTCACCGGAGCCTGGTAAGGCGCCGGTTGCCGCTTCTTTCCGGCCCTTCGGCTCTTGCCGTCGCCGCCGGGGTTCGCCGGATCCATCGTGAAGCCGCCGGGGCCCGCGCCTGCGACGACCTCGGGTGACGCGGGGCCCGCGCCGCCGGGGCTCGGGGGCGGACCTGCGGGTGCCTTCGGCGTGTTCGCACCTCCGCCGCCGGTCGTTCCGCCGGGCGCCATGGGCGGCGGCGACGTCCGCGCGATCGCCGCGGGCGGCGCCGGCCTCGCCGTGTGGTGATGCTCGGCGCTCTCGCTGTGATCCCTCGACTCGCCCGGCGCCTTGTTCGAGCCGGCCTTCTGCTCGCTGTCGGCGACCTTCTCGTGGTCGTCGTTCCCCTCGCCGGAGGCCGCGGGCTTCTTCATCGCGCCCGCGTTCGGATTCGCATGATCCTGATCATGCGACCGGAGACGCGCGACCGTCTCCTCCTTCACGGTATTCGCCTGATCCGCGATGCGGCTCGCGTCGGGGTTGTCCTTCTGGTTCGGATCGACGTGCTGGCGCACGGCAATCCGACGATCCGGCTCGATCGGCTTCGGCGGCTCCTGCTTCGCGACCTCTTCGGTCGGCGGCGGAGGCGGAGGCGGCGGAGGTGGCGGTGGAGGCGGCGGCGCCACGAGCGGAGGCGGCGGCGGGACCACCTTCGGCTCCTCCTTCGGAGGTTCGACCTTGGGCGGTTCGACCTTGGGCGGCTCGACCTTCTTCTCCGGCGGAGGTGGCTTGATCTTGGGCGGCTTCGGCGGCTCCGGCACAGCGTCCGGATCCGGCTTCTCTTCGTCCTTGGTGTCGTCGGCCTTGTCCTCGGGCGCCTCCGCTTCCTGCGGCGACGGCGTCGCGGGCGTATCCACGAGGATCTCGAACTGCGTGTCCTGGGGACGAAGCCCTGTGCGGACCGCATCGACGAGCGAACGGATCTGCGCGCGATCCTCGACGACCTGCGCCACCTCCACCGCGCCATTGCCGCCTGCCCAGTGGACGACGATGGCCGCAGAGATCCAGAGCAGCAGGGGGATGTGGGCTTCGCGCGACATGCCGGTTCGTGAGGCTCCCGGGGCGGAAGGGGCAGATCGTGGGGACGAACCCAGCACCCACCCATTCGACGTGGCCGGGACACTTCCCCCGGCAAAACGACGAGTTACCCAGCGACGAAGTCCTGAGCGAAAGCCCACGACGACGGCCGCCGAACATCGAAACTAGCATTCGTGTCCGAGCCCAGCAACGGCCGGGATGGTCGAAACGGGCTGTTCCGGGCGGGATTTGGCCGAAGAACGGGCGGCGTTCGTGAGCCTCGGCGCAGAGCACGGGCGGAAACCAGCGAGGAACGTCGGCCGCCCGCCCGTCTTCAGACCTTCGTGATCGCCTCCCAGTGATCGGCGATCTCCTGGGCCGTCCACGCGGCGCCCTCGTCTTTGAACTTTCCCGCGCTTTGCACGACCTTGTAGGCAAAGACCTGCGAGCCCGTCACGGCGAGGACGTGCCCCGTCCGATCCGCACAAAGGTCCGAGCCCAAAAAGAGCGCCGCGGGCGCGATGTGCTCCGGCGTGAGCGACTCCATGCCGGCCTGGAACATCGGGAGATCCTCGGTCATGCGCGTCTTCGCCACCGGCGCGAGCGCGTTCACCGTGATGCGGTGCTTCTGCAGCTCGATCGCCGCGGTCCGCGTGAAGCCGTAAATGCCGGCCTTCGCGGCCGCGTAGTTCGACTGCCCGAAGTTGCCGACCATGCCCGACACGCTCGTCGTGTTGACGACACGCCCGCCGCCGCCCTGCGCGATCATCTGCTTCACCACCGCCTGCGTGACGAGGAACGTGCCCCGGAGGTGCACGGCGATGACGCTGTCCCACTGCTCCTCGTCGAGCTTGAGCAGCGTCTTGTCCCGCAGGATGCCCGCGTTGTTGACGAGGACGTCGATGCGGCCGAACGCGTCGAGCGCGGTCTTCACGATGCCCGCCGCGCCCGCGGCCGTCGCCACCGTGTCGAAGTTCGCGACCGCGACGCCGCCCGCGGCCGTGATCTCCTCCACGACCTTGCGCGCCATGGCGTCACTTCCGCCGGTTCCGTCGCGCGCGCCGCCGACGTCGTTGACGACCACCTTCGCGCCTTCCTGGGCGAAGAGAAGCGCCTCAGCGCGGCCGATCCCGCCGCCTGCGCCCGTGATGATTGCCACCTTGCCGTCGAGCAGACCCATCCTCGTTCCTCCTTATCGACGCGCGAACAATACCGCTTCTTGCCCTTCCCCCTAGGCCCGTGTAACGACGAGCCCGCGTGAGCTCGCTGCAGACGAGAACCGAGCGCCCCCCCGAGGGCCTCGCCCGTGGAGTCGTGGTCGCGCCCAAGTGGGCCGTCGCCGCGCTCGGCGCCGCCGTCGTGCTCGGCGCGATCATCTACCTCGTCGTGCGCGTCCGCCGCGCGCGGAAAAGCCTGAGATCGCCTTGATCGGAGCGGAGACTTGAACAAGCTGGTCCGCCGCGTCGTGGCGGTGATGCTGCTCGGCGTCGTCCTCTACGGCGGCCTCGTCCTCTACCGTGACGCGAACCTCATCGCCGCGCGCCTCTCGACCTACGCCTGGTCCACGTTCGCCCTCGCCTGCGCGCTCGCCCTCGGCAACTACCTCCTGCGTTACCTCAAGTGGGAGTACTACCTCGCGCGGCTCGACATCCGCGGCGTACCCAAGCTCGAGAGCTTGCTCGTCTACCTCTCGGGCTTCGTCCTGACGGTCACGCCGGGCAAGGTCGGCGAGGTCTTCAAGTCGCTGATCCTGTTCCAGCTCCGCAAGGTGCCGATCGAGCGCACCGCGCCCATCGTCATCGCCGAGCGCGTGACCGATCTCATCGGCGTGATCGCGATCATCGCGATCGGCAGCGCGAGCTTCCCCGGCGGCGCGCTCTGGGCCGGCCTCGGCGCGGCGACCGTCGTCGTGCTCCTCGTCTTCGTCTCGGTCCCCGCCGTGAGCGGGGCCGTCATGCGCCTCCTGCCCAAGCTCCCCGGGCCGCTCGGGCGCGTGGGCGGCAAGGTCGCGCCGAAGATCAACGAGGCGCTCCACGGCCTGCGCACGATCGTCTCGCCCGCGCAGCTCGTGTGGCCGACGCTCCTCTCGATCGTCGCGTGGTCGCTCGAAGGCGTGGCGCTTTGGGTGATCCTGCGCGGCTTCGGCGAGCAGGCGTCCATGTCGCTCGCGATGTTCTTCTACTCGACGGCGACGCTCGCGGGCGCGCTCGTGCCGGTCCCGGGCGGGCTCGGCGTGACGGA
Organism: Polyangium sorediatum; assembly: GCF_029946465.1. Lineage (NCBI taxonomy): Bacteria > Pseudomonadati > Myxococcota > Polyangiales > Polyangiaceae > Polyangium > Polyangium sorediatum. The sequence goes on along the minus strand of NZ_JARZHI010000009.1, from coordinate 59,328 downwards.
AAAGCTGCTCGAAGAGCAGATGGCGCGGCTCGGCGGCGTGGAGGCGGCGACGGCGACGGCGGCGATGATCCTCGTGCGCTTTGCCACCTTGTGGTTTGCCGTCGCGGTCGGTTTCGCCGCGCTCGGGCTGCTCCGGGCCAAACACGGCGCGGCCGTGCTCGGCGGCGAACCCGCGCCCGAAGACCCGGAAGCACAACGGAAACTCTTGACAGAACGCACGCCTTGACGGTCGGCTACGCGGAGACATGGCGACCATCGAACGAGGCATCGGGCTTGTCCAGCGCGTCATCGCGGAGCTTTCGAAGCACCCGGAGGGGGCAGACGTGGTCGGCGCGAGCGCGGCTGCGCTCGACGCGCTCGAGTCCAAGTTGATGGTGGAGCTGCCGCCCTCCTTGCGGACGTTCCTCGCCTACGACTTCACCTTCGCGAGCTTCGGCAAGCGCTTCAAAGGCCGGCACCGCTTCGGCGAGGACCCGCGCGTGCCGCAGCCGAAGATCACCTCGGTCCGCAAGCTCGCGGAGTCGATGGTCGAACTCGGATGGACCGACTCGCGCATCCGCGGCAAGGTCGTGCGCCTGCCGAACAAGCCGGGCCAGCCCTGGAACGCGCTCTACCTCGGCGAGGCGCGGCGCGACGGCGAGCTCGTCATCCTGGGCCTGGATCACGACGAGACGAACGTGCGCGTCTTCCCGCGGTACACGGCCTTCGACCTCTACCTCGGGCACCAGCTCGGCTTGCTCAAGCTCCGCCAGAGCATGATGCTCGACGATCTCGACTCGCACCTCGCGCACAACCCCGAGCTCGTGTCGCGCGACGAGGACGAGGACGAGAGCACGGACTACTGATTCGCTCTCGTGATGCGACGCGCGCCCGAGCCCCTCGTCACCTCGTCGTTCGAAGCGAGCGCGACCGATCCGCGCGACCGGCTGGACAAGCTCGTCGTACGCCTGCTGGAAAAATCAGGCACGGCCGCGTCCCGTGCCGCGGTGCAGCGCTGGATCGAACACGGGCGTGTGCTCGTCGACGGAAAGCCCGGCCGCGCGTCGATGGCCGTCGCCGCGGGCGCGCGGATCGACGTGACGCCGGAGCCGCCGGAGCCTTCCCGCGCGGAGCCGGACGCGTCGATCCCGCTCGCCGTGGTGTACGAGGATGCGCACCTCGTCGTGATCGACAAGCCCGCGGGGCTCGTGGTGCATCCGGCGAAGGGGCACGCGAGCGGGACGCTGGTCAACGCGCTGCTCGGCCGCGGCGGCTTCGAACGCGCGGGCGCCGATCCGCTCGATCCCGCGGGGCATTTGCGGCCCGGGATCGTGCATCGCCTCGACAAGGACACGAGCGGGCTGCTCGTCGTGGCGAAGGACGCGGAGACACGCGAGGCGCTGAAGGCGCGCTTCGCGAAACACGACATCGAGCGCGAGTACGTGGCCGTCGTCGTGGGCGAGGCGAAGGAGGCGACGTTCGAGACGCTGCACGGCCGTCACCCGACGGATCGGCTGCGCTTCACGACGCACGTGCAGGAGGGCAAGCGCGCGGTGACACGCGTGCACGTGCTCGAACGGCTCGGGTTGGCGACACTCGTCGCGTGCCGTCTGGAGACAGGGCGTACGCACCAGATCCGCGTGCACCTCGCGGAGCGGGGGAAGACGCCGATCCTCGGCGATGCGTTGTACGGCAAGACGCCCCGGGATCCGGGGCTGCGGACGCTCGCGGCGTCGCTCGGGCGTCAGGCGCTGCATGCGCGGGTGCTCGGCTTCGAGCACCCGGCGACGGGCAACCGTCTGCACTTCGAAAGCCCGATCCCCGCGGACATGGCCCGCGTGATCGAGGCGCTGCGCCAGCGCTGAGCGACGGCTACCAGATCTTCGACTTCACGTGCCCCTTCGACTTCACGAGGATGTCGACGATGGCGCGATCGTAAAAATTCTTGGCGTAGAGATCGGGGGAGACGCGGCTCTTGTAGAGGGCGCGCCCCTCCTCGATCTCCTCGGCGAGGACGGTGAAGAGATCGTCGTTCTGGATCCCCTGGACGATCTTCTCTTCGTTGTAGAGCGAGAGGTCGCTCGCGATGGCGCGCGCCAAACGGCGGGCGGCCTCCTCGGTCTCGATCAGCGGCATCGGGTCGTCTCCTCCGAACCTCGAACTGGGGGCGTCTCGGTAGAGCCCACGGGCGCAAGAATGCTCGGGTTTGCCGAGCGTGTCAAAGTCGCGGTGATCCGGCCGCCGGGGGCGAACCCCGAGAGGCGACGGCGCAGCGCAGAAGCGTAGGGCATCCCACGAGGATCGGGGTCTGCACGATGCAGAGGTGCATCGAGGGTTGACGGCGGGCACCTCGGCGAGGCGCGGAGGTCCCGCCGATCGAAACGGGCCCCGCGTCCGCGCGCCGCGGAGGAAGGTTCGCGCGCGCCTGGGAGGAGGTCTGCGCGGCGCAGGAGGGGATCCCGGCGCGGCGGCGAGGGGATCTGCGGGTCGCGGAGGTGCTTTCGTGCGTGGTCGCTCACATGTCTGCACAGGCCAGAGGCGTCTCCGATCGCGCGGGGGTCCTCACCTGCGTGCGCGGGGATGGTGTGGAGACCTTGTCAGACAGACCCCTCATGGTTAAGCCCTTCTGTCCTTGGAGGCGCGTATGGCGGATCGGCACATCGACGATGGTGAGGTCAGCGAATACGGCAGGCACTTCGTGACGGAGGCGAAGAAGCTCGTGGGGGCTTCGGATCTCGTCGACGTCGAGAAGGTGCTCGCGCGGGTGCTCGGCGCGGTGGAGGGGGTGGAGACCGAGCTCGCAAAGGCGAGGAGCCAGCGGAGCGAGGTGCGCACGGAGCGCGGAGGGACAGGCGAGGCGGAAGAGGCGGTGCGCGAGGTGGTGACGCGGTTTCACGCGTATCTGCGGTCGCTCCCGAAGGGGACGAGCTTCGACTTCGAGGCATTTTTCCCGGGGAAGAAGCTCGGCGAGGTCGCGGCGCTGAAGCCGGCGGATCTGGGGGCCAAGGCGGCGGACGTGATGCGCGGGTTCGATGTCGCGCGGAACGCGGGGCTCGATGCGTTCGCGCCGTGGAAGCAGGAGATCGCCGGGGCACGCGCGGCGCTCGACGGGGCGCTGTCGGGCAAGAGCGGCGCGGCGAATCGGTCGATGACGGCGACGGCAGGGCTCAGCGCGGCGCGGGCGCACTTTCTGAAGGTGTACAACCAGGTGGCGAAGCCGATCGTGCGCGGGGTTTTGAATGAGCTCGGCCGGGGAGACGAATACAAGCTGTTCTTCAAGGATTTGACGGTGCAGGAGGGGCGGGGGCGCGGAGGGAATGGAAGCGACGCGAACGCGGAGGAGGAACAAGCGCCATGAGCCACGTCCATGTGCACGAAATCATGCGCAGCGATGAGGACGGCAGGCGGCTCGGGCTCCAGGGGGGCACGCATGAGGGGGACGGCGGGGGACTCGCGCCGTGCTACCTTTTCGGCATGTCCACGCAAGAGATGCTCGCCTACATGCTGAAGCTCCCTCGCGAAGAGCGGGTGCAGGTCACTAAGGCGCTCCTTCTCAGCTTGGAAATCCTCGATGAAGAGGAGATCGCAGCGACGTGGGCACCCGAGCTGGAGCGCCGGTCGCGCGAGGTCACAGAGGGAACGGCCCAGACGATCGAATGGGGCGGCGTGCAGACGGAACTTCTGAACGAGCTCGCGGAGCGTCGTGCGCGTCGAGCTGCATTCTGAAGCGCGCAACGATCTTCGCGCAGCGGCCCTCTGGTACGACGAGATGAACCCCGGGCTCGGGGTCGAGTTCGTCGGCGCTATCTCGCGGGTGATCGAACGGATCGGAGCCGCCCCCGCGTCCTTTCCGGTTTGGCCCGGCACGGAAGGCGGGCCCTCGATCCTTCGCAGAGCCCTCGTCGATCGCTTTCCTTACGCGGTCGGGTTCGAGGTTCACCCCGAGCACGTGCTCGTGCTCGCCATCCCCCACACACGGCGTCGCCCCCTGGAGTGGCTCAGGCACGCGTTCTGAAGCCCGCAAACACGAGCCCCGCCATCCCCGCCAGCAGCGGAAACGTCACGAGCCCATAACGGCCCGCGCCGAAAAAGACGGCGTGCGTCAAGAGCGTCGCGCCGAGGACGGTCACCGCGGCCGCAGGCAGGACGGGGCCTCGAAGCAGGGTTCGGCCGCCGAAGAGCGCCGCGACGACGAGCGCGGCGTAGGCGACCCACGCGTGCACCAGGAACAGGAAGACGAGCCCGACGCCCACGACGGCGCGGGTGGCGAGGCGGCGGGCGCGGCTCTCCGCCGCCGCGCGCGCGAGGCCGAGGAGCGCGAGCCCGAGGACGCCGCGCTCATAAACGGTCTCGACCACGCCGAGGCCGAGCTTGCAGCGGTCGCCGCAAGCCGCGCCGTTCGATTCGTGCAGGTACCAGCCGGCGGCGCCGCAGTAGTCGAAGGTCGCGGCGAGTTTTCTCGGGACGAGCGAGAGCCACGCGCCCGGGTGCTCGGTGATGTAGAGCGTGGCCGCGCGGCCGAAACAGGCGTCCTTGCCGGCCTCGTCCCAGACCTCGCGGCACGCGTCCGGGACCTTGATCGGCGACCACGCGCCGGTGGACGCGGGATCCGCGCCGATGAGCAGGTTCCAGCCGCCGTTGACGCTGACGAGCGCGCACCGGTTCATGCGCTCGCAGTTGCGAATCGTCCACGGGGCGCACACGGCGAGGGCGCAGGCCGTCGCGAGCGCGGCGAAGCCGAGCGTGACCCGACGCGCGCGGGGGCCCGCGAGGGGCGCGAGCGCGAGGAGCGCGAAGAGCGGCGCGAAGACGAGGCTCTGCGGACGAACGAGCGTGGCGAGGCCAACGACGAGGCCGAGGAGGGCCGTACGTGCCGCGATCGTACGTCGCGCGCCGAGCGGCACGGCGTCGCGCACCCACGCGGCCGCCCACGCGGCGCACGCGACGAGCGAGGCCGTGACGCCTTCGCTCATGAGCGCAGGCGTGTACGCGACGAGGCCAGGATGCAGCGCGACGAGCAGGCCCGCGGCGAGCGCCGCGCCAGGGGGAGCCGCGCGCGCGGCCAGGCGATGGACGGCGACGGCCGCGAGCGCGCCGAGCAGGGCGTTGAGCGTCATGGCGACGCCCGGATGCGCGCCGAAGATCGCGTACGCCCCGCCGAGGAGCGCGGGGTATCCGACGGGGTAATGCGCGGCGTACGTGACGACGCCGTCGGGCCAGAGCCACGTGTAGCCGAGGCCCGCAGCGACACGCTCGGCGATGCGGTGATAGAAGGTGCCGTCCGCGGTCGGCGGGAACCGCGACGCGGCCCAGGCGACGACGGCGAGGCGCGCGAGCAGCGCGGCCGCGAGCACGATCCAGGTGTCCCGGCGGCGGGGCGAGGCGCGCTCGGACGTCACGCGATCGGGGGGCGCGGGAAACGCCCGAGCAGGCCCGCGGCGCGCAAGGCGACGATCACCTCGCACGCAGGCAGTCCCACGACGTTGGAGTACGAACCTTCGATGCGCTCCACGGCAAAACTCCCGATGCCCTGGATCGCGTACGCGCCCGCCTTGTCGAGGCCCTCGCCGGTCGCGGCGTAGGCCTTGATCTCGTCCGCGTCGAGCGCGCGAAAAAAGACACGCGTGCGCACGGTCTCCGCGTGGACGGCCCGCGTGGGATCCGCGCCGGAGGCGATGGCGAAGCGGGTCCAGACCTCGTGCTCGCGCCCCGATAGGGCCGTGAGCATGGCCCGTGCTTCCGCGTCGTCCGCAGGCTTGCCGAGCGCGGTCTCGCCGAGGATCACCGACGTGTCGGCCACGAGCACCGCGCCCACGGCGACCGCGTGCGGCGTCGCGGCGGCGAGCTTGTCCGCCACGATCCGCTCGAGGTAGGGCCGCGGCCCCTCCCCCGGCCGCAGGCGCTCGTCGACGTCGAGGGAGACGACCCGCAAGGGCAGGCCAAACGTCGCCAGGATCTCGCGGCGCCGCGGCGACGCCGAGCCCAGCAGCAAGGGGTGCGTTTCGTCGATCATGGCGAGGTTCGGGGCCTTCGTTGCGTGCCTGTCCTACCACGGCTTTCTCGCCGTGACAGGCCCGCCGCGTTTGCCGTTTTGACTCCGGACGGGAAAGGAGTAGACGTGCTGCGCGCGCCGTACGCCGGACGCGTCCGCTTTTGCGGGCACGGTAGGCGCTGGGACCGGGCCCGGATTCGACTTGCCATGACATTCCTTCCTGCCCAGAAGCCCCACCGCCTTCGCTTGTTCGGCTCGCTGCTCGCGGCCGCCTCCACGCTCTCGCTCGCGCCGGCAGATGCCCACGCGCAGTGTGATCCGAAGGCCGAGCGGAGCGGCTGCATCAACGCGGACAACCTCTGGGTGCACGCCGGCGCAGGGCCCTTCCTCTCGCTCGGCGCGCCCCTGCTCGCGCCCTCTGGAAAAGCCTCGTTCGGGCTCGCGCTGAGCTACCTGTCGCGGCCGATCGGGCTGCGCGTCGCGTCAGCGGATCCCGAGGGGACCGTCGTCCCCGTCATCGACAACGCCGTGAACGCGACCTTCCTGTGGTCGCTCGGCGTGCACGATCGGCTCGAGATCACGGCCGCGCTCCCGATCACGTTCTACCAAGACGGCACCGGCCTCGGCGTGGCGACGGCGAGCGACGAGGTGCTGCCGCGAAGCTCGATGCGCGACGTGCGCTTCGGCTTCGCCGCGTCGATCCTGCCGCGGCCGCGCGCAGGCAGCGCCGACGGCGCGAGCGTCATCGGCCGCTTCGAGCTCGCCGTGCCCGCAGGCGACGCGCAGGCGTTCGCGAGTGGCCGGACGATCACGTGGTTCCCCTCGATCCTCGCGTCCTACCGCCGCGGCCGCTTCGAGGCCGGCGTCGAGGCGAGCGCGCGCGTGCGCGGCGATGCGCGCCTGGCGAACGCGCGCATCGGCTCGCAGCTCGGCGGCTCGCTCGGCGCGTCGTTCGATGTCCTGCAAGACGGCTGGCTCACGGCGGCTGGCGAGGCGTTCGTCTTGTACAACTTCGCCGCGCAGAATCCGCCCGCGCGCACGGTCGACGAGCCGCAGAGCCCCGCGTTCGTGCCCGCCGAGTGGATCCTCTCGGCGACGACGGCGCCGCTCCTCGGCGGCGACATGTCCTTCACGATCTCCGGCGGCGGGCCGATCCCGTTCTCGTCCGAGGCCGCGGTGACGACGCCGCGCTTCCGCTTCGGGCTCGCCGCGCGGTACGCGCCCACGGGCCGCGACATGGACAGCGACGGCGTGCTCGACCGCGACGACAAGTGCGTGAAGGTCGCCGAGGACCGCGACGGCTTCGAGGACGGCGACGGCTGCCCCGATCTCGACAACGACAACGATCGCATCCCCGACACGCAGGATCGCTGCCGCGACGCAGCCGAGACCGTGGACGGCTTCAAGGACGACGACGGCTGCCCCGATCCCGACGACGACGAGGACGGCGTGCTCGACGAGGCCGACGCGTGCCGCAACGAGGCCGAGGACAAGGACGGCTTCGAGGACGATGACGGCTGCCCCGATCCCGACAACGACGGGGATGGGCTGCTCGACAAGGTCGATCGTTGCCCGAACGGCGCCGAGGACAAAGACGGCTTCAAGGACGACGACGGCTGCCCCGATCCCGACAACGATCTCGATCAGGTCCTCGACGCGGCCGATCAGTGCCCCGACGCGCGCGAGGATCTCGACGGCTTCCAGGACGACGACGGTTGCCCCGAGATCGACAACGACGAGGACGGCATCGCCGACAAGGCGGACAAGTGCCCGCTCCAGGCCGAGACGATCGACGGCAAGGACGACGCGGACGGCTGCCCCGAGGCGGGCGCGAAGTCGCTCGTGCGCTGGTCGGGAGATCGCATCGTCGCGGAGGCGCCGGCGCGGTTCGCCCCGGGCAAGGCGGACGTGGCCAAGCCGATGGAGGAGATGCTGCGGCAGATGGCGCAGCTCGCCGCGGGCCGCGCTCCGATCGCCACGATCGTCATCGAGGGGTATGCCGACCGAGCCGGCGACGAGTCACCGAGGGCCATGGAGCTCGCCGAGAAGCGCGCGATCGCGGTGAAGGACGCGCTCGTGGCCGCCGGTCTGCCGGCGGATCGCATCACGGCGGCGACGGGGGATGCGGGGGAAAAGCGCGCTGCGAACGTGACGCAGTTCGAGATCACGGTGCAGCGGGACAAACGAGGAAAGCGTAGATGAACGTCGTCGAATCGAGGGGGATTCGCCATCTGGTCGTCAGGGCCGAGAATGGCGAGGAAGTACCGCGCGGGCTGGCCCGCGCGCTCGAAGAGGCGTCTGCCAAGGCTGGCCGACTGTCGGGAACGGGCGTGCTCGACAGCGTCGAGCTCGCGAGCGTCGGCGCGGAAGGCGCGCGCGTGACGCGGCGGATCGAAGCGCCCGTGATGGCCGTCTCGATCACGGGCAACATCGCGCAGGAGGGCGCGGCCGTGAGCGTGCGGCTTTATGCCACGCTCGTGCAGGAGAGCCCGTTCGGCCTCCAGACGGTCGCCGGCGAGATCGTCTCGGCGCGCGCGCTCTCGCTGGAGATCTTCGCGACCGCGCTCGACGACGTCGCGCTCGTGCGGCAGGGCGACGATCGCTCCTTCACCGCTTCCGCCTCGGCGCAGCCGCAGGTGCAAGCGCAACCGCAAGCGCAAGCGCAGGCCCCTGCCCCTGCTCCGGCTCCGGCCCCCGCGCCTGCTCCGGCGCGCACCGCGGCGCCCGCACCGCGCATCACGCACCCGGAGTCGCCGCGCGCGCCCTCCCCATTCCCTGCGGCCGCGCCGGCCGCGCCGGCCGATCTCCCGACGGCACCGACGCCGCTCACGCGGCCGACGCAGCAGCGCGACGATGTCGAGATCTACCCGGACACGGGGGACCTCGTGAACCACTTCCACTTCGGCGAGTGCGAGATCATCAGCTCCGACGGCGAGCGCATCCGGCTGCGGCAGGAGAAGGACAGTCGCGTGCGCGAGGTCGCGCTCGGCATGCTCAAGATCGAAGCGCCGACGACCGATCCCGCCACGGGCAAGCGCCACTTCCGCCTGTCCCGCAAGCACTGACCCGCCACGAAAAACAGCAGCCCCCACGCCGGATAGGCCCGAACGCAGCGAAGCGGCGTGAGGGCCTTAGGGTGCGCCCCGTCGAGGGCGCACCCTCTCCAAACATCACCACACACGCTGCGGAATGTTGATCGAGTCGCCCGCCTGGAGGGGGACGTTGGGGATCGTGTTGTCGATGATGTCCTCGACGCTCACGGTGACGACACGTGTCTTCTCCCCGATCTGACGGCGGATCGTGACCCTGTCGCGGGCAGCCATCTGGTTGAAGCCGCCCGCGAGCGAGATCGCGCGGAGCAACGTCATGCCGGGCTCGAAGCGCAACGAGCCCGCGCGCTGCACCTCGCCGAGCACCTCGACGCGCTTGGAGTTGTACTCCTTCACGCTCACGCTCACGATCGGGTCGGTCAGGATCTCGCCCTCGATGAGCCGCTTGCGCACGGCCTCGGCGATCTGCTGCGGCTCGAGCCCCCCGACCTTGAGGCGCTTGATGTAGGGCAGATCGACGGTGCCGTCGGGCGCGACCGTGAACGCCGTGGGTAGGTTGTCTTCGCGCACGATGCGCATCTCGAACACGTCGCCCGCGCCCACGGTCTCGTTGCTCACGGGGGCTGGCAGATCTGCGGGGCGCGGACGCCCGCCGCAGGCGACGAACGCGGCGCCGAGCGCGAGCGTCGCGAGGAGGTCGCGCCTCCGCATCACATGAGCCAGCGGGCGCCCAGGTAGGCCTCGAACTGCTGCCACTGGAGCTTGTCCTCGCCGATGCCGGGGATGGTGAGAGAGTTGTCGCTGATGCGCGAGTTGTAGCGCAGCGTCGTGTTGATGCCGAACGCGTCCTTGAAGCGATACTCGGCGAAGCCCGAGGCGTCGATGCGGACGTCGGTCCAGGGGTTCTCCTGGATGCTCGGCGTGTTGATCGTCGGGTTGACGAGCGCGCCCACGCCGACGTCGACGATCACGACGAAACGGCCGCCGAAGAAATACGTGAGCTTCAGGTAGCCGCGATCGCGCTCGAAGTACGAGCCGATGTACGAGTCGTAGAAGTCGCGCGTGAAGCCGAGCGAGACGGACGAGAGCGTCGTGCTCGCGGCTTGCGGATCGACGCTCGGGTTCGGCGTGAGGAAGTAACGGAGCTCGGCCTGGCCGATGAGGCTGTCGAAGTCCTGCACGGTCTCGGCTGTCTCGGTGGAGCTCGGGTCGTAGAAGCTCGCGCCCCAGCCGGCCATGATCAGCGCGCCGAAGTTTTTCGTGATGAGGCCGTTGTAGCCGAGCTGCACGCGGAGCGGCGTCGAGCCCGTCTTCTCGCCTGCATCGAGGTACTGAACGATGCCGATGCGGGCGTCGTAGAGGAGCGCGGAGCGCGGCAGGAAGCGCCAGCGACCTCGCGTCTGGAAGGTGTGGTGGATGTTCGTCAGGCCGGAGAAACGGCTCGATTCGAAGACCGTGCCGGCGAAGTTGTAGCCGAGGCGCCAGTCGAGCAGGCCGCTGCCCGGGTTCCAGACGAGCTCAGCCCCCGCGGTCGGCGTGAAGCGGTTGTAGCTCTCGGAAAAATCGTCGCGGATTACGCCTTCCTGCGTGGGCTGGATGAGGCGCCCGACGCTCGCGTAGAGCGAGCCCGACCAGGGGCGCGTGGGCAGGATGTTGAGGCGCATGTCGAACAGGCCGCTGAAGTTGCGCTGCTGCCACATGCGCTCCTTGCCCTCGGCGGGGCCGGAGACCGGGAAAAACTCGTTGTAGGTGACCGAGAGACCGCCGGAGAACTCGGCCGTGGGCGGGGCCTGCGAGGCGCCGCCGGCCTTGCGTTGCGGTCCGAGGGTCGAGAACGAGAAGGACGGCGTCACGCGCAGGCGCATCGCGCCCACGGGCTCGCCCGCCGCGTCGCCCTCGCTCGCACGCAGGAAGAAGTTCGAGTCGTAGCCGAACTCGAGGGCGACGCCCGGGTGCAGCTCGTAGTCGCCGACGCGGTAGCCCGGGCCCACGGTGAAGCGGCGATCGGCGAGCCAGGGTTGGTCCTGCCCTGCCGCCGTGGCGGGCGCGAGGGTCGCGAGGGCGAGTGCTGCAGCCAGGGGCTTGGGGCGTAGGACGCCGGAGGCGATCCGTAGCCCCAAACGTTGAACGAGGCCGCGCTTCTTCATGGGATCCGGTGAAGCTCCGTTGGTCCGGACCAACGCGTCACTTGATCACGCTCGCAGAGGGCGGCGGCTCCACGATGACGACGACAGGCGGGTAAAAGGCCGGATCGTCGGGGATGCCGGGATCGATCTGCGTGACGGTCGACGTCTCGCCGAGGATGTCGGCGTCTTTCCCGATGCACTGGTTCGCCTCGGCCGTGAGCTGCTCGACGCGCTGCCGGAGGACGCCGAGGATCGTGAACTCGTGGGACGACAGATCCGCGTCGTCGCGCTTCACCGCGAGATCGAGCGCCTGCCTGCGCTCGCGCGCGCTGCGCAAGGTCACGTCGATCTGGTTGAGTTTGTCGTTCAGGCAGAGCGTCTTCACGACGTCGCGCTGCGCCCGCGCCTCTTCGAGCAGGCGCCGCACAACGCTGCGCGCGCTTTCCATGCGCCCGATGTACGTATCCGTCTCCTGGAGCTGCTGCGCAGGCGTCAGCGTGACCTGACGCTGAAGGCCCGCGTTCGTGTCAGGCGGCGCGGGCGGCGCGCCTTGCGCCTGCGCAGACGCGATGCCGGCCCCGACGAGCAGCGAAAGCGCGCAAAGCGCGCCGAAGCCGAGCATCCGTTCTCGCTGCATGGAAGTCCTCCAAGGGGGCCAGACGGGGTCACTATAGAAGCGGCCGAGCGCACCTGTCAACGCGGGCAGGTGAAGAAACCCCGGGAAATCCAGCCGTTTGCGCGGCCAGGGCGGGACGGTCTCTCGGGGGGTTCTGTTGCGGCGCGCGGGAGGAACATTCACGCGCCCCGGACGCGAGCAGGATCAAAACGCGGACGTCACTGGCTGACGAAGGAGACGGGGATGACGACGGTCGCGCCGCCGCCCTCGGGGGGCGAGAACTGCGCGCTCTGCACGCGCGCGACGACGCACGAGACGACCTCGCCCGAGAGGCCACCGCCGCCCGAGGGCGACGCGGAGAGGACCTCGCCGTTCGGGCCGATCTTCGCGGTGATGCGCACCGAGCCCTTCATCGTCGGGTCGGCCTGCAGGCCTCGGTTGTAACAACGCCGGAAGCCCGCAGCCATGCCGGCCACGACGGACGATGCGTTCGCGACGTTGCCGCCGGAGACCGCTGCGCCGCCGACGTTCGCGCTGCCCGTCGGCCCCTTGACCGTCTTCGCCGCGCCTTGCGCGCTCGACGCGGCCGCTGCCTGCGTGTCGCCGATGTTCGCGAGCCCGCCGCCGCCGGCCGCGCCGGGGCGCACGGTGCCGCCGCCGGCCGCGCCGAGGTTCAAGCCCGCGATGCCGCCGAGGCCCGCGCCCGCGCCCGAGGCCGCCGCGTTGTCGAGCAGGCCGAGCGGGACGTCGCCGCGATCGAGGACGCCGGCCGTCGCGTTGCCCGCGGCGTTCAGGGCGCCGAGCATCTGCATGTCGAGCTGGTTCAGCTCGTTGGCGATCGCCGAGGCGCGCGTGTCGCTGATCTTGCCGCCCGCGCCCTTCGCCGCGGACGCGCCCGCCGAGGGCTTGGGCGCTTCGGCTGCCGCGGTCGAAGCCTGCGTCGGCTGATCGTTCGTCTCCTTCGGCTGCTCGACAGGCGGCGGCGGGGGCAAGCTCCGCACGGTCTCGAGGATCTGCGCGACGTCGACCTCGTCGTTGACGAGCGGATCCATCCAGTCCGAGTAGATGGTGCCGACCGCGCCGAAGTGCAGGAGGAACGAGAACGCCGCGATGATCGTGGTGGTCCAGTCGATCGACTGGACGAAGCCGCCACGCACCGACGCGGGGAGCTGCGGCTTCGGCTGAGGCGGCGGCGCGGCGACGAACTGGAAGAGGAACGTCGTGTCGCCGACGACGATCTTGCCGCGGGCGTCGTCGCTGAGCGGCACCTGGAAGGCCTGCACCTGGCCGAGGCTGACCTTCTTGGCCTGCGATTTCAGCGACGCGAGGTCACTCACGCCGGTCTTCAGCGCGATGCGGCCGGCCATGCCATCGAGGAAGTTCAGCGCGTATTCGTTGCCGACGAGCTCGAAGAGCCGGAAGCTCGACGGCACGTTCTTGTTCGGCGTGACGAACATGCTCTTTTCGCTGGGGCCGATGGTGACGTGGGTGCGCTGCTTGATGATGCGCTCCTCGATCACCTTGCCGCCCTGGACGACCCCGACGCGCAGGACCTTCGGGCCCGTCGCCTGGTTCATGGCCCGCATGACTGCGGTCATCTGACCGGGCTTCGTCCCGGACCCCGTCTGCGTCGTCGTCTGCGTCATGAAAAGGGCCTCCGCCTGGGGCGATGAAGACGCCCAGCCGACACGGAAGTTTCATCGGAAGGGTACACAACGGCAGGAGATCGGTAAAGCGCGCGGCTCACGCGCCGCGTCTTCGGCCTGGACGAGGCGCTCGCGGAGGGGCGCCCGGGGCGAGCCGGTCGCGGAGGCCGAGGGTGTCGACGAGGGCGTCGATGGCCTTGCGCTGGTCGTCGGCGAGCTCGCGGGCGCGGCGACCGAGGGCGGCGCACGTGGCCGCGGCGCCGAGCCCGAGGACGAGGAGCGCGGGCGCAACGAAGGAGATCGAGCCGGGGCGGAGGAGGACGGTGATCACCGCGAGGAAGAGGCCTCCGTAGGCCGCGATGCGCGTGGCAGCGCCGGGCCAGGATGCGGTCGCGTCGAGGGCGAGCTCGATCTCGGCGAGGAGCTCGTCGACAGCGGCGCCGCGGGCGTCTTCGGAGGCGTCTTCGGAGGCCTCGATCAACGCGGCGAGGCGGCGCTCGGCGCTGCCCTCCGGCGCACGCGCGGCGAGGGCCGCAGCGCGTTCGTTCACGGGGACGCGCTTCAACGCGACGAGGAGCTCTGCGGCTTTGCCGGAGGTCGCGCGGCGGACGCGCGCGAGGTGCGCCCACGCGAGGAGCACGGAGGCGAACGTGATGAGGACGCCGAGCGCGAGAATCAAGCGTCGAGGCGAGATCGTTGGATCAGAAAGGATCCTTGAAGATGGCCTCCTCGATGCGATCGAGGAAAGGCTGCCGGAGCTCCGCGAGCGTCAGCTTCGGCTGGATGCGGCTCACGTCGACGGCGGCGATCGGCTTCTCGATGCGGCCGGTGATCGTGACCTCCGACAGCGTGATCGCGCCGCGAGGTTTTTTGTCCTTTTCCTGCGCCTCGGCGGTTCGTACCGACGAACCGAGGACCACGAGCCCGGCGAGGATCAGCATCGCTCTCCGCATGCGCGACCTCCGTTCCACAAGATGCCTCGTCTGAAGCGCGCCGTCCATGTGCCTAGATGCCCGGGGGCGGCGTGGAGAACGGGGCGACGATGGTGCTGGTCGGCGTGGGCGCAGGCGCAGGCGCGGCGGGCGGCGGCGCAGGCGTGGGCGCGGGCGCGGGCGCGTCGGGCGGCGGCGTAGGCGCCGCGGAGCTGCCCGAAGGCGAAGGCGCTGGCGCAGGCGGCGGAGCCGCGGAAGTCGCGGGCGGCGGGCCTGCGGGCGGCGGGCCCGGCGGGGGCGCAGCGGCGTCCGCGGCGCCCGCATCCTCGGCGCTCGGCGTGCTCGGGAGCGGTGCGACGGGCGCGGGCGCCTCGGCGGCGGCCGCAGCGGCGAGCTCGCTTTCCTTGAGCTTTGCGCGCTGCAAGAGCTCCTCGGAGTCGTCGCGCTCTCCCTTGCGACGGAGCTCCTGGTACTTCTTCAGCTCGACGATCGCCTCGGCGACCTGCTGCTTGGCCGACATGCCGGGGACGCTCGGCGCGAAGAGGTACAAAAGGCCGAGGTCGTAGTGGACCTGCGGCATCGATGCGTCCCGCGCGAGCACCCACTCGAACTCGCGCTTCGCGTCACCGTACCGGCCGAGCAAGCGGTACGTGTCGCCGAGCGCGAGGTGCGCGGGGAGGTTGTCGCCGTCGTAGCGGACCGCGCCTTCGAGAAGCGGGAGCGCCTCCTGGCCGTTGCCGGCTTCGAGCAGCATCGCGGCGAGCTGCACGCGCGCCTCGACGAGATCGGGCCTGCGTTGCACGGCGCGACGGAAGTTGTCCATGGCGCCCGCGCGCTGGGATTGCTCGCGCAGGATGAGGCCTCGCAGGAGGAGCGCCTCGGGGTTCTCCTTGTCGCGCGGCGGGTTGTCCGCGCCGAACCCGTCGAGGATCGCCTGCAGCGCGTAGAGCGCGAGATCGAGCCTGCGGTTGCGGTAATGATCGCGGGCGATCACGACCATCGCGGGCCGGTAATCCGGGTTGATCTTGAGCGCCTCCTGGGCGAGGCGTTGCGCCGATCCGGTGTCCTTCTGCAGGCTCTTCACCTCGGCGAGCGTGGCCGTGACGGCGGCCGATCGCGGCATGATCGCGCGTTTCTCCGTGAGGAGACGTTCGGCCTCGCCGAGGTTGCCCTTCCGCGCGAGCAGCATCGCGTAGGCGATGATCGCGGGCTCGTAGTCGGGCGTGATGGAGAGGGCCTTCTGGTAGCTCGCCGCGGCCTCGGGCTCGCGCAAGCGCTCCTGCACGGCGCCGAGCGAGTAGTGCGCGTGGGGGGCGCGCGCGTCGGCCTGGATCACCTGCTGGAAGAGGCCCTTCGCCGCCGTGAGATCCCCCGCGGCAAACGCGGCCATGCCTTGCTGGTAAGGCCCTGCCGCGGCGGGCGGGAGCGGCGCGGGCGGAGGCGTCGGCGGCGGGGTCGTGAGCGTCGGCGGCGCGCTCGGCGTGAGGCTCGGCGTGGGGCTCATGCCCACGATCGGCGCGGGCTGGCCCCACGGGTTCATCCCGTTCGGGCCATTCGGATACATGGCCGAAGGTTGCGGCGGCGTCTGCGGCTTCTGCTGCGAGGTCGTCTCCTCGCAGGAGGCCGCGAGGAGCGGCACGAGCGCGCACGCAAGAGCCGCGAAAACCAGACGAGGCGAACGCTTCATGGCAACGTCACCGGGAGCGGCGCGGGCAGGCCGTCGGGCTGCAGCGCGGGCGCCATGCCGGGCCGCGTGCGCAGGAACATGCCGTCCTGGTACTGGAACGGCTGTCCCGTCTCGGGATCGATGATCCCCTGGCTCATGTCGCGAATCTTCGCGTCGCCGAGGATGTCGGTGAAGAAGGCGAGCCTTTGAATCGCGTGGTCGACCTCGGGGTTTCGCACGTTCCACGCGCGCGCATACACCACGGCCTGCACGTAGAACTTGATCATGGCGCGGTCGGCGTCGTTGAGGAGCCGCTCACGCGCCTCGCGCCACTGCTCGCGGCGCTTCTGGCGGATGGCGTCCGCGGTCTCCTGCAGGTCCTCGCGATCGCTCGTCTCTGCGAGCTTGAGGAGCTTCTCCTCGCGGTCGGTGTAGAGCTTCAAGCCCGGCGGGCGCGTGTTGTAGAGGCCCGTGCGGCACGAGTCGTAGAGCGAGCCTTGCCGCGCGAACGACGCGACGGACAAGGCGCGTGACTCGTACGTCTTGATCACCGACTGCAGGTCGTTGAAGTACGTGTCGCCCGCCTTCTTGAGGTCGTCGGAGTACGTCTTGATGACCTTGTCGATGACGCCTGCGTAGCGGTGGTGGCCGGCGTCGTAGTCCCAGGACTGCCGGAGCTTGTCGTCGATCACGCCGTACGCGCACTCGGCGGCCATGTCGGCCTGCATCGTGCCGAGCGCCTTCTTGTTGTCCATCGCGGCGAACGCCTTGAACTTGTCGAAGGCGCTGATGGTGTTGCGGCACCACTCGAACGCCTTCGGATCCGAGGCCGCCTTGCGCATCTTCGCCGCGTGGAAGGCCGCCTGGACGAGGAACGGCGTGGCCGCCGGCGTGAGGCGGTTCATCTCGTAGTAGTTCTCCATCGCGTCCATGGCCTTGACGCGCGCGGCCCTGTTCGCGCCCTCGTCGAGGCCCTTCTCGTCCCACGCCTTGAGGTCGGCCGACGCGACGATGTAGTCGATCTCGGCCTTCTGCTCGACCGGGGCCTCGAGGTTCAGGAACGCATTGCGCGAGGCGATCATGCGATCACGCTCGCCCACGTTCGCGTAAAGGAGGACCGCGCCCCGGGCCGCCTCGCGCCGCGCGGGCTTTTCGAAGCGGCCGTTGCGCGAGATCGTGTCGTACGTCTCGGCGGCGGCGCGGTAGTTGAAGAAGAGCACGTACGCCGCGCTGAGCGCGTCGTAGGCCTGCTTCAGGTACCCCACGCGCTCGGCGTAGCGCTTCGGATCCGCGGGCTTCGGGGGCTTGCTGGCCTCGTCGCCCTTCTCCAGCTTCGAGAGGTTCGCCTCGCTCCCGTACTCCTTGATGAAGAGCGCGTACATCTCGATGGCCTGGTCGTAGTCGCCGACCTGCTTGTAGCAGTACGCGCCGTTCATCGCGGCCTCGGGCGCCTCGTCCCGCGCCGGGGCTTTCTCCAGCGCCACGCGGTAGAGCGCCGCCGCCTCGCGCCACGCCTGCACGCGCTCCGGCCCGTCGGGCATCTTCTCGGCCTTCTCGAACTTCGCCGCGGCGTCGACGTAATAGCCGCGCGAGATCGTGGGCTGGGCGATGCCCGTCTCCTTGAGCTTCTGCTCCTCGCTGATGGCGCAGCTCTTCGTCATCGAGGCCTCGGCGAGCGCGCGCGAGCGCGGCACGTCGTTCTCGAGGTTCGCCATCGTCGTGAGCTTCTCCCACGCGAGGTAGCCGAACGGCGTCTTGCCGCACTGCTCGGCGTAGATCGGCTCGAGCCTGCGGCGCGCCTCGGCGAAGTTGCCGTACAGGAAGAAGAACTCCGCGGACTGGTAGGCGTAGAGATCGCTGTTCTTCTGATCCTGGTTCGTCTGCGGATCCCGCGTCGAGAGATCACTCGCCGGAGGCACGCGCTGGATGTACTCGTCGCGCGCCGCGACCGCGTCCTTGAGGACCTTCGGCAGCTCTTCGACGGCGACCTTCTGCTTGTCGTTCTCCGTGACGATCTTGAGCCCCGTGCGCTGCTCGATCCCCTCTTGCCCGCCCGTGCGCTTGTAGAGCTTGTACTGGTCGAGCAGCGCTTGGTACGCGGTGTCGACGACCATGAACGCGGCGGGCTGCAGGTGCTTGTCGTCCTCGTTCGAGTCGCGGACGTCGACGGCGGTGCGCCGCGCGGTCTCGATCTCGTCGGCCGTCGGTGAGCGATCCATCGCCACCTGGATCACGAGCACCATGTGGTTCGCGTCCGCGAGCCAGTAGCGGCTGTCGTACGCGTCGGGCGCGTTTTCGTCTTCCTGCAGCACGCCCTGCCAGCCAAGCGCGGCCATGCGGTACTCGGAGAGCGCGCGTTCGAAGAGCTTGGTGCGCGTCTCCTGCTCCCCGCTCTGGATCGCCGCGTTCACGAGCGCGCTGCCCGCGTTCGTGTGATCGGCCGCGGCGCGACGCAGGCCGCCACGCACGAGGCGCTCGGCGGTCTGGATGGCCTCCGGATCGTCCTTGTTTGCCTCGACCCACGGCGTCTTGCCGACGTAGTTCGCGAGCTTCGTGCGCGCGTCGAGGGCCTTCGCCGCGTTCTCCGCGCGCTCGGCCGTCCCCTCGCGCGACTGCCCGGTGAGCGTGTCGTAGATGTCCGCGATCTGCGCCTGCATGACCGGCGCGTCGCGGTGCATCGGCCACTTCTTGAGGATGAGCTCCGAGACCTCGATCGTGTTCCGGTACTGGTTCAGCTCCTTGAACTCGGCCGCGAGCGCTTTGTAGACCTCGACGGTCCACTTGCGATCCTGCGGGATGAGCGCCGCGTTCTGCACGCGATCGATCGCGATGCGCATCTTCTGCTCGCGGATCCGCGGGTCCTGCTCGAGGTCGAGGATGTCGCTGCGCGGGACGAAGGGCTCATCCGCGGCGGGCCCCGTGAAGTCGAGGAACGTGAGCGCGCCGGCGATGTACGTGTACGACTCGCCGCGGAAATCCGTGCCCGGATCCCCCGTGAGTTTCTCCTGTTCGTCGGTGTACTTGAGCAGCTCGACGAACTGCCGGACGCTCGTCTCGTAGCGGAGCTGCTTGAAGTACGTCCACGCGAGCTTGTACATCGCGACGCCGTAGACGGGCGGCTTCTTGTACTGGAGCGATCGCGTGTACGCGACCTCGGCGCGGTTCAGGCTGAAGGGCCCGCCGCCCGGATCGATCTCGTTGAAGTGGTAGTCGCCGATGAGCCACCAGACCTCGGCGAGGTACCGCGGCTCCGCGCCCTCCGCGACCTTCTGCGGGATCGGCTTGCAGGCGTCGGGGTACGGATTGACGAAGACGAGCTCGTCCTCGATCGCCGGCGCTTCCGGCTCGGGCTCCGGCTCCTTCCCCTTGCCCTTGGCGTTTGTCTTCTTCTTGGGCGGCGGCTGCGCGGCCTTGCGTTTCGCGGCCTCGCCGATGGGGATCGGGTGCCGCGACTCCCAGCCGAGCCAGTAGTCGCGATCGTGATCCTGCGGGAGCTTGCCGACCGTGTCCCGCGTCGGATCCTTCGGATCCGTAGGAACGGGGTACGGGTAGCGGTCGTGGCAGACGAAGGACCGGAAGACCTGCTGCGCCTCGAAGATCCGCGCCGAGTCGTTCAACGCGTGGCCGAGGTAGTAGTAGACGCCCGCGAGCTCCTTGTACTGCGGGAACTCGCGGATGATGCGCTTGTAGAGGGCGATCGCGGGCCGGAGGCCGATCGCGAGATCGTCGGCGAGGTCGGTGTCCTCGCGGGCGCGCTCCTCGTAGAGCGCGGCGAGGCGGAACATCGCCGTGGGCGTGCTCTCGGGGTGCGCGTTCCTGCCGCTGTACGTCTCGACGAACTTTTCGAGGCGGCGGATCGCCTCCTCGCGCGCCGACTTCAGGTCCTTCTGCTCGACGTCGATCTCGCGGTCGAGGGCGGCGATGACACGACGCCTGCGCTCTTCATAGTGCTGCTGGATGATCCGCGTGATCGACGAGCGGTAGTCGCGCGCGGCCTGCTCGTACGCCGCGGCCTCTTTCTCGAGCTCCGCGAGCACCGCGACCTGCTCGGGCGTGGGAGGCGGCGGCGGAGGCGCCTGCACGCGCGGCTTGAACGCAGGCGTGGGCGGCGGGATGGGCGGCGCGCTCGCGGAGGGCGCTGGAGCCGTGGTCGGGGGCGCTGCGGTCGGGGGCGCTGCACTCGGAGGCGCCGTGGGGATCGCGCCGGGAGGCGCCGTGGGCGTTGCCGTCGGTGGTGCGGTCGGCGGCGCCGTGGGCGCTGCCGTCGGCGGAAAGGGCTGCGGTTGCGACGCGGCGCTGCCGGCGACACACGTCGCGACGAGCAGCGCGAGGATCGACGACGCGCCGCGTCCCGACCGCGACGAGGAACGACGAAGCACGCTCATTTGCCCTCCGCCCCGGGCGCGGCGCTGTCGTCGAGGACCTCGTCGAGCTCCTCCCGCAAGAGCTTCTCCTCGCGCGCCCGCTCGACGCGCAGGCTGCGCACGCGGGTCATTTGCTCCTCGCGCACCTCCCACGCCTCCTCGGTGATGCCCACGTCCGCGCGCAGGACGATGTTCCGCAGCCGGTCGCGCACGAGGCCGAAGTTCCGCATCGCCACCTCGCCCACGACGCCGCGCGCCTCCTTGTCGAGCCGCTCGAGCTCCACCTCGTACCCCACCACCGCGGCCGTCTCGCGCGCCAGGATCGCCCGCACGTCCGTCGTCCTCCGCGCGACTTCGCGCTCGAGATCGGAGAGCGCGGCGAAGACCTTCGTGTCCGTCTCGTCGCCCTTCTGCAGGAGCGGGGCGACGCGCTTCGCGTACGCGGCGAGCGACGCGCCCCCCTGCCCCGCCATCGCGAGCTGGACCTCCCGCACGATCGCCTCGCGGTACGCCTGCCGCACCTGCGCGTCCTCGATGAAGCGCTGATCGCCGAAGCCGACCTGCATCTTGCCGGCGCCCACGAGCTTGCGCAGATCTGTGATCTGCTTGCGGTAGATCACGAGATCACGCTCGTGCGCGGCGAGCTCCTGCTCGAACCGCGCGACCGCCGCCGGATCCCGCACGACGCCCGCCTGCGGCGCCTCGCGCAGCATGCGCCGGAGACCGTTCACCTGCGCCTGCAGCGAGTCCACTTCGAGCGTCATGCGCTGGACCGACTGCGACGTGCCGTTCCACTGCTTCAGCGCCTGCCCCTCGCGCTCCTGAAAATCCGAGTCGTTGACGGGGACCATCCCGAGCCGCTTCTCCAGCGAGCGGCGACGCGCGCGCACCTGCCCGATCTCGCCGGAGAGCGACGAGGACTCGACCTCGTCCATGCCCTGCCCGATCGAGAGCCGCGCGATGCCCACGCGGTTGATGAGCCCGAGCGCCTTCTCCTCGCCCGCCTTGAGCTCGGGAAATGCGCGGACGCGGTTCGTCGAGGCCACGACCGCGTTCAGCTTCTCGATGAGATCGTTCGATTGCTGGATGAGCTCGCGGCACTGCGCGATGCCCTCGATCACGGCGAACGCGGCCGGGCCGTCCTCCGCGTCGCGCGCCCACTGGATCGCCAGCGTGGGCAGGCCGGAGCTCGAGTCGAGGACGTCGAGCTGCTCCTGGCTCAGCTTGTCGTAGTAGACGGCCGGATCGCTGGTCGCGCCGAGGAACGCGTCGACACGCGCGCGCATCGGATCGTAGTTCGCGCGGACGCCCTCGTAGACCTTGAGCGATTTTTCGAACTGGCCCGCGCGCAGCATGAGGTCCGCGCGGAGCAACGAGCCGTCCGCGATGTTCTGGCTGTTCGGATCCGCGACGGAGAGGACCTCGAGGGCCCGTTGCGCGCGCTCGACGTCGCCGAGGCGTACGTACACCCAGCCGAGCTCGTAGAGCATCGTCCCGAACTCCGGCGACGATCGATCGATGTGGTTGTACGCATCCACGGCCTGCGCCCACTGATCCGACTCGTAGAAGAGCCTTCCTATCGCGAGCCACGCCATGTCGATCACCCGCTCGTGCTCCTTCGAGTCGGGCGCGAGCTGCGTGACCTTGCGGAACTGATCGATCGCCACGACGTAACGGCTGCGCGGCGCGCGCGGCGGCACCTCGCCCTCGGCGAGCGGGACCGGCGGCGGCGTCGCCTCCTTCATGGCCACGACGCCGAGCAGGTAGCCGGCCTGATGCGCGTACTCGCTCTTCGGATCGACCGACGCGAGCGCCGCCTTCGCGCCCGCCCAGTCCTTCTTCACGACGAGGCCTTTGCCGCGTGCGTACGAAATTCCGCTCGTCACGGCCGCGGGCGGGAGGCGGTTCATCGCGGAGAAGACGTCGTCGAGGTGCCGGTAGTCCTTCGTCCGCAGCGCGATGTCGACGAGCCGTTCGAGCGCCTTGCCCTGGTAGGTCAAGAAGCGCGGCTCCTGCACGCGATCGGTGATCTTGAAGTAGACGCGCCGCGCCGAGAGGTACTGCCGCGACTGGAAGTACGTCTCGCCGAGGAGCGAGAGCGCGTCGGGGTACGCGGTCGGGTGGTCGGGGTACTTCTCGAGGATCTCGTTCAGCAGCGTCGCCGCGCGATCCCAGTCCCTCGAACCCACGAGCAGCACGGCGTCGGCGATGCGCTGCGCCGGCGTGCGCTCGCGGCCCTTCGACTTCTGGATCGCGTCCTCGATCGCGCGCAGGCCGTTGCCGGCGATCGTGATCTGCTGCGTGGCGGTCGAGAGCGCCTGCTCGGCGTCGATCGCGTGCGCGAAGCTCGGCACGAGGGTGGCGCAGGCCGCGAGGAGGCCCGCGAGGAGCGCCTTCCGCGTGCGGGAACCGCGTGTGCTCTTCATGCGTGTTCCTTCGGGAGATCGCTCACTTGGCGACGCCCTGCGGCGCCGGCGCGCCCGCAGGGGCGTTCGGATCCGAGAGCCCTTGCGTGACCTTCTCGATGAACCGCACCGCCGGGCGCTCCTCGATCGGCGTGGTCACGCCGCCCTTCTCGAACGAGACGATCTGCAGCGTCATCGTCTTGCCTTCCTGCGCGCTGAACGAGTGGTTCGAGCGGACCTCGAGTCGATAGCCGCGCATGTACGAGAAGACGCCGTAGCCGTTGCCCTGCAGGTTCACGAGGACCTGCACGGTGTGATCACCGGGCGGGATCGAGCCGTTGAAGATCGGGATCTCGCCGGCCTCGGCGATCGCGCCCGTCTGATCGGTCTTGTTGTACTGGACGGCGCCGTCGAGGACGACGAGCAGGCGCGTGATCTTGAACGCGCCCGAGAGCTCGTTCGTGTACTTGAGGTTCGCGCGGGAGCCGGCGCCGCCGCTCGACAGGATCGTGTCGCTGAGCAGCGAGAGCCGCGTGTGGCTGCGACGGATCTGCTCTTTCAGCTCGTCGATGCGCTGCTCGAGATCACGCAGGCGCACGGCGTACGTCTGTCCGTCCATGCCCGGCGGCGCCGCGGGCTGCGCTCCGGGGGCCGGCTGCGCGCCGGGCATGCCCGTGGGAGGCGCGGGTTGCATGCCGGGCTGCATCGGCGGCTGCGGCTGCATGCCGGGTTGCATCGGCTGCGGCTGCATGCCGGGCTGCGTCGTGGGCGGCTGCATGCCGGGCTGCGTCGGCGCGGCGGCGGGCGGGGTTTGGCCGGGCGGAACGGCCAGCAAGCCGGGTGCGGCCGCAGGCGGAGGCGCCGTGGGGGCCTGGGCAAACGCCGGCGCCACGGTCAGCCAGGTTGCCGCAAAGGTCACGGCGAGCGTCTTCGGGAGCAATCGCATGAAGACCAACCCCATCATCAAAGGAAGGCGGAAGGACGCGCTGTCGCCCGGCCATGCTTGCCGGCCTTCACCAAGTGTACGTTCCGGGAGCGCGCTGATGCAACCGAGGACCCCGCGCGACACGGGAACGTGACGTGCCGTGAATTTGCTGGCGCTTCGTGTCCGCCCCGGCGCGAGGTCTTTCCGAGCGCCCTCGCCACCCAAACTTCGCGGCTCCGCCCGTGCCCCGATCCGGTAAGGTGGCGTCGTGCAGCGACGCCCCCATCCGATCAGAACTTCGGGCCCCGTCGCGCGTCCCATGGACCCGTTCAACGGTCGCCACGGCCCCCTTTCGCCTGCATCCGCCCCCGCGGACGCGCAGGAAACGAGGAGGTGACGGTGGCGAGCATCTCTCGCGAGGAGGTGACCGACGAGGTCCTGATGATGCGGTTCCAGGGTGGTGACCGAGCGGCGTTCGCCGGTCTCGTCCGCAGGCACAAGACGAACGTCTACAACTTCATCCTTCGCCAGGTCCGCGCGCCTCAAATCGCCGAGGATCTCGTGCAGGACGTGTTCGTCAAAATCGTGCAGAACGCGGCCGACTTCAAGCACGAGGCCCGCTTCTCCACGTGGGCCTACGCCATCGCCCGGAACGTGTGCATCGACCACCTGCGGAAGGCCGCGCTCCGGCGGCATCCGTCGCTGGATCAGGCCACCAGCACGAGCAGCGGCGAGGAAGGACCGACGCTCGCCGAGCGCACGGCCGACGCGCACCCCACGGCCTCGGTCGAGCGGGTCGCGATCGGCGCCGAGCTCGGACATCGGATCACCCACGCCGTCGAGCGGCTGCCCGCCGAACAACGCGAGGTCTTTCTCCTGCGGGAGATCGGCCACGTGCCGTTCAAGGACATCGCCGAGATCACCGGGGTACCGGAAAATACCGTCAAGAGCCGGATGCGTTACGCCCTCGAGCGCTTGCAGGAAGCGCTCGCCGAGTACGAGGACTACGCTCGAGCCCTGCGATAACGCCGGGCAAGGTGCTGCATGGATTGCCAGAAGTTCGACCAGGTCGTGATGGACGCGCTGTACGAGGAGCTCGACGAGCTCACGTACGCAGCGCTCCGCCGGCACGTGGAGTCCTGCGCGCGCTGCGGTGAAGCCTGGAACGGGCTCCGCGCGACACGCGAGGTCGCGATGCTGCCGCTCGAAGAGCCAAGCCCCGGCCTCGAAGACCGCATCCTCGCCGCCGTCACGGACGCGCAACGCACGACGCCCTGGCATCGCAAAGCGCTGCGCGCCCTGGCCTGGGCGGGCAGCCACGCGATGCGGCCGCAGCTCGCGATGGCCGCGTTGTTCTTCCTGGTGATCGGGTCGAGCCTGCTCCTGCTCCGCGCCAAACCCGGCACGGTCGGGATCACGCCGGTGCGCGTGACCGAGCGTGGCGTGCCCGCGCCGGACGAGGGCGATCTCCAGGCCCCCGCGCAGGCCCCTCCCCCGCCGATCGCCGCAGCGCCCATGGCCGCGGCCGCAGCCGACGTCGCCGAGGGCGCGAAGAAGAGCAAGGACGACGCAGCGGACAAGGGCGCGGCGAAGGAGACGGAAGGCGCGGGCAAAGCGCTCGCCGAGGCACGCGCCACGCGCGACGGCTCGGGCTGCGACGCGTCGCTCCGCCTGTACGACGACATCGGCGCCCGTTACCCGGGCACGCCACAAGCCGCCGACGCGATGTGGGAAGCGGCGCAGTGCCAGCGGAGCCTCGGCAACACGGATCGCGCGCGGGAGCTCTACTCGGCGCTCAAGCAGAGCGACGGGTACAAGGCGCGCGCCGAGGAAGCGCTGCAGGAGAGCGAAACGGCGAACCAGACGAACAACGTAGGTGGTGGCCTCGTGGCCAACCGCGCCGCGGCGCCGGCCCCTGCGCCGCCTCCAGCCGCGACGTCGACGGTCGCAGCCGCAGGCAAGCCCGCAGGCAAGCCCGCCCCCGCGACGCCGACGGCAGAGGAAGAAGCGCAAAGGGCGAAGGCCGCGCCGGGGGGTGGTTCAGGCCGGAACGTGAACGCCGCGCCGAAGCGCGCAGCAGAGCACCCCGCCCCGGCCAGCGCCGGGTACTGACGGGCCCATCAACGGCCTGCGAAACCGGGCCGTGACCCGCTAGACTCGGCCCATGCGCCGATCACGCCTTTTCTTGGGCCTCGTCCCTGCCCTGCCCGTGGCCATCGTCGTGGGCGCCTGCACCGAGGCGCCCATCAACGTAGGCCTCGTCATGCAGGCGCCCCTCGGGCTGCTCGACACGGCGACGCGCGTCACGCTGCGCGTCTTCGACAAGGGCAACGCGACCTGCACGCCCGCGACGGGCCGCGTGGAGAACGCCCCCACGGGCGACGCCGTGCAGACGTTCGATCTGCACAAGGACGGCTGCGGCGAGGGCGTCACCTGGTGCAGGGACATCGAGCTCGATCGCGACGGCGCCGAGAAGGTCTTCGCGATCATGGCCGAAGGCGGCGCGGGCGTCCTCGCCGAAGGTTGCGCCGTGGAGAAGGTCGATCAGGACCCACTCGAGGTGACGATCAAGGTGCAGCGGTACACGCCGCCCGCATGCTGCAACGACGGCGCCGTCGGCACCGGCGAGCAGTGCGATCTCGGGCCCGAGGCAGCACGCGCGTGCGACGGGAGCCCCGCCGAGACGTGCGGCGGCATCGCGCCGGACGCAGTTTGTCGGTGCGACTGCACCGCGCAGGAGATCCTGCTCTCCGTGAAGAACAACGTGCCCCCGGCGCTCGACAACGACGGCCCCGGCACGAAGACGCACCTCGCGATGGAGTTCTGCCCGGGCGTCGACGCGACGAAAAACGCGCTGCGCACCGCCTACACGAGCACCACGGGCGGCGGCGGCGGCGACATCCTGATGCGCTTCCTCGGCGCGGATCTCTACCCGATCGAGAAGCCCTACCCGCTCTCGCAGCAGATCCAGCTCCCCGCGCGCTGCACCAGTTTGCCCGGGTCAGGCCCCGCGCTCGTGCAACGTGATCCGTCCCTCGCCCCCGTCGGCCTGAACCACGTCGCGATCGTCTACGCGAGTGATCAAGAGGCGACGAACAACTACCACATCTACCTGAACGCCCAGAACGAGTGGGGCTGCGCAGACGCGCCGCCGCTGAAGGTCAGCACGCAGGTCGGCGACGTGCAGATCCGGCCCGACGTCGCAGGCGGGCCGGAGGACGCCGCACTCGTCGTATGGAACCGCGGCACCGGCGTGTTCGGTCGCATCTGGACAAAGACGGGCGCACTCGAGCCAGCGATGGGCGAGATCCCGATCGCCACGAACGGCTCCGCGCCGCGCGTCGCAGGCAACAAGGACGGCTGGGTGGTCGTCTACCAAGGCGCCGGCGACGGCGACGGCAACGGGATCGTCATGGTGACGGTCAAACCCAACGGCGAAGTCGGCACGCCCAAGCTCGTGAACGACGCGACGACAGGCCTGCAAGACGCCCCCGACGTCGCGATGCTCCCCGACGGTCGCTACATCATCGTGTGGCACGCGAGCGGCGACATCTTCTTCCAGCGCTACGACAAGGACTTCGCACGTGTCCCCGGCACCGAGGACCAGAAGACCGTAAACACGCAGACCGCCGGCCTGCAGCAGAAGCCGAAGGTGGCCGCAGGGCTCGGCTTCTTCACGGTCGTCTGGCAAGACGAGCGCGGGACGATCGGCGCGCGCTTCATCGGAGGCACCTCAGGCTTCGGCTACAACAGCGTCACCGGCCAGAACGACGCCTTCCTCGCAAACATCCCCGACCCCGAAGGCACAAACGGCTCCCGCAGCGGGCCCGCCGTAGCCATCGGCGGCGCAGGCTTCGTCGCCATCGGCTGGCAAGACGACAGCACGAACCACTTCGGCGTCTACGTACGTCGCTTCCCGCTGCCGGTCGGGCTGTAGGCGTCGTCCACCTCCACGGAGCTGGGGCGTTGCCCCAGGCCCCACCCGGGGCTGTCCGCCCCGGGACCCGGACCAGCGAGGCGCTGGACCCAGGGTCGATGAACTGCGCGATGCGCAGTTCATCGAACGGGCGAAGACAAGGCCGGCGACGCGTCTGCCCATCAAGGCAGCTGCGCTGAAGGTTCCACGGGGTACGTGCACGTCGTCGGTTTGAAAGAGGAACAGGTAGGCTCGTTCGTTCAGGCGAGGTGACGCAGGGCGTGATCACCACCCCCGCCGTCCTCGTGTTGCCCGATCACATCCTCGACAGGCGACCTCGATCCTCGTCCTCGTCGGTTCCGCGCCGCGACAAGCGACGTCCCAGCAGCAGGACATCAGGCACGAAGCGGGACAAGGTGCATCGCCGCGACAGGGAACGTGTCCTGCCGCCAGACACGCGGCGACGCGCGTTCCCCTGGGGAAGGTCGAGCCTCACACCACAGCCGGAGGCCGCCGAGGCTCCGTGTCGAGCTGCCAAACATCACGCGTCCGCCGTCGAGGGTCCATGTCGCGGAGGACGACCGGTCAGCGCCGAAGCCAAACGCACGTGGCGGGCAGCGTGCCTCGCGCCGTCGCTCAGCGAAGGGATCCGTCGCGCCGCCGAACACGCACCGTCGAGGGACGACACCACGTGTTCGGTCGGATGTCAGGCATCCTCTGCCCTCTGCACCACGTGGTCGCGCAAGCGTCTCCGCGTGGGGCGTCGCGCCGGGGCGCTGCCCCGGACCCCGCGGGGGCTGTCCGCCCCTCGACCCGGACCAGGCACGGCCTGGACCGAGGGGGGAAGAACTGCGCAACGCGCAGTTCTTCCCACGGGCCCGTGGCAAGACCATGGAGGTGGGTCTCTACCTGGCGACGGACACGCTGCCCATGGAACCCGCAGCGCCGCTGTCTTGGTTGGCAGGATCGTGGAGGGTCTTGACCCTGGCTGTTCGAGGAACTGCGCACCGCGCAGTTCCTCGACCCCGGTCCAGGCCGTGCCTGGTCCGGGTCCAGGGGTGGACAACCCCTGGTGGGGCCTGGGGCAACGCCCCAGCTCCGCGCTTCAGTTGGAAACGGGTCCTGCGTTCTCGCGCAGGTACGCGATCGTGCGGATTGTGTCGACGAGCCGTTCGCGCTCGGCGGCTGTGATCCGCACGAAGCGTACGCCCATGCCGGGGTTTGGGTTGTCGTGGAGGGGGCGGACCACGTTGACCCACTGCACCGTGCCTTCGAGCACGAAGGAATCGTTGCTGTTCGGCGGGGCGAATCGGAGCGTGAGGCTCGTGCCGATGGGCAACGGGTCTGTTGTCCGTACGAAGATGCCGAGCTCTGAGATGTTCGTGATCGCGGCGTAGAGGAACGTCTCCTCGGTCTCGCAATCGACCGACCAGGTCACGTCGTATCGCTCCGAGGAACGGCGCTCGAGCCAGCTTGGACGGCTTGCAGGTGCTGCTTCGTTCTCGCGCGTCGACGGCGGCGGTTTGTCTGCCGTCGTGGCCTCGTCGACCGTTTTGCGCTCCGGATCGCTCCCGCGACGCTCACCCATTGAACCTTCCGCGTAGCCGCTTTCCACACGGGCGCCAAGGGATCCGACAGGTGCGCATTGCTCAACGCACGTGGAGTGCTCCGCCGATGACACGGTTCTCGTGGTTCGGGCCACGCGTTACCCGGAAACGCGTGTCTCCGGAGAAGAAGCCGAAATAGACCGTGTAGTCGCCTGGCGTGAAGTTCGGCTCGAGCTCGAACACGTAATCGTCCACCACGATGTCGTTCGGCTGCCACAGGTTCATCGCATATTTGCCATCGAGGACGGCGTGATCGCCGTTGTATCGGCGCTGGTAGCCGTCGATGTGCAGGAACGCCTTCCAGGTGCCGGTGATGGGATTCACGACCCGGTAGTAGAAACGCATGTGGTACTTGCGCTGCGGGACCACGCTGTCCACGACTTGGCCGGTGCCGTCGCGGACCTCCCAGCCGAGCACCTCGATCTGATCCTCGAATGCGGCGTCGACCTCGTGGAGGCGGGGCAGCGGCGCGTCGAGCACCTGCGCGCCGAGGGGATTTTCGTTGGGCTGGCCTCCGAGATCACTCGACACGAGCAGGATCTGGCTTGAACGCGCGTCGAGCACGGGCAGGTTCGAGCCCTTGTTCTTGCGGTGGAGCGAGTTGAGGCGCGGGAGCTCTTCGGCGCGGACGATGAGCCAGCGACGATCTGTGCCCTCGGTGAGCCACTTGAACGCTTCGGCGGGATCGTTGAACTGCGCGACTTCGCCGCCGTGGTGGTAGTAGGCGATCGAGCGGGCGCGCACGCCGAGCAGGCCGAGGGGCTCGCCGGGCTTCTGGAGCCGCGCGTAGGCGTCGAAGACCTCCTTCGGTGAGAGCTGCGCGGCGAGCGCTGGGTAGTAGCCGAACGAGAGCACCGCGCCGGCGGCGAGCGCGGCGAGGAGCACGCCGGCGCCGCGGGGCAGGCGCGTGAGGCCGAGCGCTGCGCGGAAGCCGTCGCGCACGGCGGCGAAGGAGATCGGCAGGGTTGCGAGGAGGAGCGGCAACGCCCACCAGAGGTTCAGGCCGGCGTCGATGAAGTTGCGCGGCAGCCTCAGCACGGAGGCCCAGCCGAGCCGCGTGCCGAGGAAGAGCATTGCGCCGAGGCCGACGAGCGCGGCCTCGACGACGACTGCGGCGAAGAACAGGTTGCCGTTCCAGATCGTGGCGAGCTCGCGGCTCACCTTGCGGTAGTCCTCGACGAGACCGTCGGCCCACGCGGCGATCGAGCCCGGTTTGTCGGTGCGCCCTTCGAACCACGCGATCGCCACGAGCGCCGCGAATGCCGCGGCGGAGAGACGCATCAGCGTCGCCGCGTCTTGCTCGAAGCTCTTCGGGAACGAGGGCTTGTCCACCTCGAACACGCTGAACATGCGCCCTGGCTCCAGCACCATGTCGCGGTAGAGCACGAACGCGAGCAACGCGACGCCGAGCGCGAGGGCCCGTGATGGAGGCGCGCCGCGATCGAAGTCGGCCACCGCGAGCCCTGCGACGCCTGCGAGCAGCGCGACGCCGCTCCATGGGAGAAACGTGACGTGTGGCGTGAGCGCGGCGTAGACGGCGTATGCGACGGCTGCGCCGACGAGCAGCGCGACGCGCAGGCCCACCTCGCGCCTGCGGGCGGGCACGTCGAGCTCCACGGGCGCGCGGAACAACCTTCCGATCGCGAACGGCAGGAACGCGCTCCA
The DNA here is from genome assembly GCF_029946465.1 of Polyangium sorediatum. Classification (NCBI taxonomy): domain Bacteria; kingdom Pseudomonadati; phylum Myxococcota; order Polyangiales; family Polyangiaceae; genus Polyangium; species Polyangium sorediatum. Next base: position 28,439 of record NZ_JARZHI010000009.1, on the reverse strand, counting down.
CGGGAAGAGCGCGTGGCCAAGGTGCCGGATCGTCCGATCGAACGTCGCATCCACGCTCGCCTTCTTGGTGAGTGCGACGCCGAGCGCGCGCGGCAGCGCCGCGTCGGGCGAGGTGCGGGCCAGGAGCGAGATCCCGACGCCCAGGGCCATGAGCCCGAAGAGGAGCGCGAGCGCGCCGATCGCGTGCTCGCCGAGGGTTCGCCCCGCGGAGAACCCTCCGAGCTCGAGGACGAGCCAGGCGAGACCTGCGGCGAGCGCAGGCACCGCGACGCCGATCAGGAGCCCGCGCGACATGTATCCGGCCACGAGGCCGAGGGCCCCGACGAGCAGCCAGACGCCCTTCACGAGCCACGTGCGCGCGCCCGGGACGTCGACCTCGGCGCCCTCTTTCGTGCCGCGCGCGCGATCAAAAAGCGCGCCGACGAGGCCTGCGAACGCGAGCGAGAGCGAGGACATCGTGACGATGTCGCCGAGCATCGTCCTCGCCTGCATGAAGTAGAGCGGCGTCGTGGCGAGCGCGACGGCGCCGTAGAGCGCGGCTCGTTTTCCCGAGAGACGCGCGAGGATCTCGTGCAGCGCGACGACGCCGACGAACGCCCAGATTGCGAGCGGCAGGCGTCCCGTCCAGTCCGCGAGCCCGAAGAGCCGGAAGCCGAGGGCCATCGAGGTGAACGGCAGCTCGCCCATGCGCAGATCGCTCAGCGTGGGCATCTGGTTCACGGCGTCGGGGAGCGCGAGCTTGTCCGCGTGGAAGACGTGGATCGCGATGCGGCGCGAGAGATCGGCTGCGTCGAGCTCGTACGGATCCCAGATCCCGCTCTTGCCGAGGGTCGAGAAGAGCACGAGGGCCGCGACCGCGAGCGAAAGCGGTCGGGACCACGCGGCGAAGGAAGGCGCGCGGGCGCTCGCAGGGGTTCGAGCATCCTCACGGGTCGTACCGCCTTGGGCGCTCTCGGGGACGGCTTCCATGGGGGGCTTCTACCGCTGCTCGGGCCGGCAGCCAAAGGCGTTTGGAGAGGCGGTCAGCTTGGAGAACGTTGAGAAGCCGTTTGAGGCCTCCCCCTCTGTCTGCTATCGCGCCGCGCTGTGAAGAGCCGTAGAGCCGAACCCCGCGCCGAGCGACCCGGCCGGGAGCCCGAAGCCGCGCGTGAACGACCGTCCCATGACGAACGAGCCGGCGCGTCCCCGCAAAGGGAGTCGCGCGGGCCGAGGCCCGAGCGGGGTCGCGGCGGAGGTCGGCCGGGCGAGGCGACGCGCGGCGCGAAGGGAAAACCGCGTGGGGAGGAAGGGCGAGGGCAAGGGCCCGGCCCGCGCGGGAAGGGCCCTGCGACGAAGGGGGCGCCTCCCGGGCGTGGCGAAAGGGGCGCACGACCCGACACGCGCGGCGAGAGGGGCGCACGACCCGACACACGCGGCGAGAGGGGCGCACGACCCGACACGCGCGGCGAGAGGGGCGCACGACCCGACACACGCGGCGAGAGGGGCGCACGACCGGACGCTCGCGGCGAGAGGGGTGCACGACCGGACGCTCGCGGCGAGAGGGGCGCACGACCGGACGCTCGCGGCGAGAGGGGCGCACGACCGGACACCCGCGGCGCGGCGGCGCGACCGGGAGCGCCCGCGCGTGGCGGGAGGCCCGCGACGACGGACGATCTCACGCGCGGGCCGCGGGGTGGAACGGGCGCCGGGCGCCGCACAGATGCCCCACGCCCGAGGCCCGTGCCGCGCCCCGCGCCGGAGGCCATCGGCCCCTCGCGGAGCGGCACCGTCGCGCTCATCGGCAGGCCAAACGTCGGCAAATCCACGCTGCTCAACGCGGCGCTCCAGCAGCCGCTCTCCATCGTGTCGAAGACGCCGCAGACCACGCGCGACGCGCTGCTCGGCGTGGTGCACCACGGCTCCGCGGAGCTCGCGCTGCTCGACACGCCGGGCCTGCACCGGCCACGCACGCAGCTCGGCCGCGTGATGAACGAAGCCGCGCGGGACGCCGCGCGCCGCGCCGACGTCGTCGTCTTCGTGACGGACGTCTCGCCGCGCCCCGTGAAGCACAAGGAAGACGGGACGCCCATCGCGCCACGCCCGCTCCTGCCGCACCCCGGGGATCTCGTCCTGCTCTCGGATCTCGCGCCGGATCGGCCCGTGCTCCTCGTCGTGAACAAGGTCGATGTGCTCCGGGACAAACGGCACCTTTTGCCGCTGCTCGAAGCGTACGGGAAGGTGCGGAACTTCGACGCGGTCGTGCCCGTGTCGGCGCAACGCGAGGACGGCATCACGCTCGTGCTCGACGAGATCGCGCGCTTCTTGCCCGAGGGCCCGTTCCGGTACGGCGTCGACGACGTGACCGACAAACCCGCGCGTTACTTCGCAGCGGAGTACGTGCGCGAGCAGATCCTCCGCGCCACGCAGGACGAGGTGCCGCACGCCGCGGCCGTGAGCATCGACCGGTACGCCGAGCCACGAGCGCCGGGGCAGGCGGTCCAGATCGACGCGACGATCCACGTCGAGCGGCAAGGCCAGAAGCGGATCCTGATCGGCACGGCCGGGGCGATGATGAAGCGCATCGGCATCGCCGCGCGCGAGCGCATCGAGGAGCTCGTCGGCGGCAAGGTGGTCCTGCGCCTCTGGGTGGCCGTGACGCCGGACTGGCGCGAGTCTGTGCCGCGCCTGGAGGAGCTTGGCTACGGCAGGGCGCGCGGCGGCGCGACGGACGCGGCCGAGTACATGATCGTCGCCGAGCGCGACGCCGAAGCGGACGAGGCCAACGATACGGCCGACGACGAAGGCGACGAAGGCGACGAAGACCTCGACGCCGAGGGCGAAGAGGACGAAGACCTGGACGAGGAGGACCTCGACGACGACGACGAGGGCACGCTCGACGAGGACGAGGAGGAATGACGATGCAAGAAGACCAAATCGAGCAGCCGGACGGGGGCGTAACGCCCGCGCGGGTGATGAGCGCTCCGCTGCCGATCGTCGCGATCGTCGGCCGCCCCAACGTCGGCAAGAGCACCCTGTTCAACCGCCTCGTCGGCAAGAAGACCGCGATCGTGCACGACGAGCCCGGCGTCACGCGCGACCGTCACTACAGCGACGTCACGTCCCGCGGCCGCAGGTACACGCTCGTCGATACGGGCGGCTTCGATCCGGAGAGCGACGATCCCATGCGGCAAGGGATCAAGCGCCAGATCGACGTCGCGATCACCGAGGCCGACGTCATCGTGTGCGTGCTCGACGCGAGCCTGCCGCCGACGCCGGCCGATCACGCCGAGCTCGATCTGCTCCGCCGCGCGGGCAAACCCGTCATCTACTGCGCGAACAAGGCCGACTCGCAGCGCGCCGAGCTCGAGCTCACCGAGCTCTACCGCCTCGGCGCGCGTGACCTCATCCCCTTCTCCGCCCTCCACGGCCGCCGCATCGACGAGCTCGAGGGGGCGATCGTGGCCGCGCTGCCGCCGCCTCCGCCCGAGCCGGAGGAAGGCGCGGCGCCGGACGAGGCCATCCGCGTCGCGATCGTGGGCCGCCCGAACGCGGGCAAGTCCTCGCTCATCAACCGCCTGCTCGGCGAGGAGCGCCTGCTCGTCGATTCGCGTCCCGGCACCACGCGGGACGCCATCGACACGCGCATCACCAAGGGCAAGCACTCGTTCCTGTTCATCGACACGGCCGGCATCCGGCGCAAGGCGAAGGTCACGAAGGAGGACAGCGTCGTCGAGGCGGTGAGCGTGCTCCACGCGATCCGCGCGATGGAGCGCGCCGAGGTCGTGGTCCTCCTGAGCGACGCGTTCGAAGGCGTGGCCGAGCAGGACGCGAAGATCCTGGGCCTCGCCGTCGATCGCGCCCGCGCCGTCGTCATCGGCCTCAACAAGGCCGACCTGCTCGACAAGAAGGCCTTCGGGAAGGCCGAGGAGAACGCGCGGGACAAGCTCTCGTTCGTGCCGTGGGCGCCCATCGTGCCCATGAGCGCGAAGACGGGCCGCGGCGTGGGCAACCTGCTCTCCACGATCACGCGTATCGCCAAGGCCTTCCGCACGCGTGTGCCCACCGGCGAGCTCAACCGCTTCTTCGAGCAGGTCCTCGAGCATCGCCCGCCGCCCACGTCCGGCGGCCGCGCGCCGCGCCTCTACTACATCACGCAGGCCGAGACCTCACCGCCGCTCTTCGTGGTCATGGCGAGCGCGCCCGAGCAGATCCACTTCAGCTACCAGCGCTACGTCCAGAACCAGCTCCGCAAGAACTTCGGCTTCGAGGGCGTGCCGGTCCGCGTGAAGTACAAGCCGAGGCGTCGCCGCGGCGATTGACGCGACTCACTCCCCGCGGGGGGACGGCCGCCCCACCGGGGGGCGGCCCTCGTTCACGGGGAGCTCGACGCGCGGCACCTCGTCGCGCACGTGCTCGGTCCCCGCGTCTTTCCACACCGGCACCGAGCGGCTGAACACTTCGAGCCGCTCGATCTCCTCGTCGTCGACGAGGCACCGCAAGCCGAGCACCGCCTGGTTGATCCCCGTGAAGCCGAGCGCCTTCGCCAGCGCGCGGAGCCTGTCCCGCTCGTCCTCCTGCGGCTCCGAGGGGACCGAGATCGGCTCGCCCGACCACGACTCCGTGGGCCCTCGCAACGCCGAGCTCGCGCTCCGCGACGGGCCCACGATCTCACGCGCGAGCTGCCGCGCCGCGATCGCGCCCCGCACGAGGTACTGCTCGCGCAGGAGCTGCGCGTTCGTCCGGCCGACCCGCGCGATGAGCAGCGCTTGATCCTGCCAGTCGCAGATCCGCTGCAGGCTGTAGGTCGTGTTGAAGAAGATGCGCGGCGTCGGCATGAACGCGAGCGCGTGCGCCGAGTCGATCCGCTCCTCCGCGAGGCGCGCCACGTCCTCGTCGTTCAGCCCGTCGATGAGGCCGAGATCGCTGCCCCGGATCGGCGCCGCGGTCCCCACGCCGAGCATCGTCGCGGCCCGATCCGTCACGGCGCGCAGCACCCGCTCGCCGAGCAGCGCGACGGCCACGCCCACGATCAGCGCGCCCTTGTAGCCCTGGAACAGGTAGCCCTTGTCCGTGTTGGTCGCTTCCTCCGGGCCGGAGAGCAGCGCCACGCCGAGGAACACCGTCGCCACGCTCACGATGAGCAGCGTGCGCGCCGCGAACGCCATCATGCGCGCGGTCGAATCGTTGCTGGCCGAACGAAACAGGATTTGCCCGAGGTTCAGGGTGAAGGACACCGTGCACGCCGCGCCCACGGAGAGCGCGACGAGGTGCCGCAGCTCGTTCTCGGTCCGCGCGTACCGGAGCAGGATCACGCCGCAGGCGATGAGGATCGCCGACGCGATGAACCCGAGGATCGTCGCGTGCCGCGCCATGCGTTGCACCGACTCGCGCATGAGCTCGTTCTCGTAGGCCCACATGCGCTCGACCTTTTCGCGCAGCTCGATCCGATCCCGCATGGCCGTGCCCGCCCCGTACCCCACCTTCAGCCGGAAATCGCCGCGCGCAAAACGCCGCTCGACCAGCATCGCCGAGCACACCGCGAGGATCACCGGCATCACGCACGCGCCGAGCACCCGGAGCCGCGCGATCGACGACGGGCTCCACTCCCCGAGGTCCTGGTAGGCGACGACGATCATCCCGCCGAGGCAGGCGAAGAGGATCCACCGCACGAACGACGGCGCGATGAGCGCGAGGAACCCGAGCAGCGCGCGGAAACGCTCCTCGCCGATCTGCATCGACTCCGCGACGGATCCGCCGACGAGCGTGTGCAGGAAGAACACCACGATCCCGATCGCGAGCCCGGCCCCGATCTCCGCCACGTATTGCGGCCGGTTCGGCGCGACATACCGGAAGAACAACAAGGCGCCGGCGTAGGCCACGATCACGAGGACCGCGACGAGGAGCGCGCCGCGGACCGCCGAGCGGGCCTCGGTCGGGCGGGCCGGGGTGGATCCCTCGACGATGCGGGGCGGCGGCGCGGCGAGGGATCGGGCCGTGTCGGCGCTCTTGCCGGGCACGTGCCGCAGGGTCGGCGGCGACACCGACGGTTCGGCGGGGGGCGCGGGATCGGGCAAGGCAGAACCTCCGCCTGCATGGTACCTGCCCGCGCTCTCCCTCCCGCCTCGAAATTGCGTCAGCGCCGCATCGACGCCATCGTCCGGCGCGAGCCGCGGTGGGCCTGCGTGCGGTCGCTTGGCTCGTCGATCTCGTAGATCTCGGCGTCCGGCGGCGGGCGAACGGCCTTGCCGTGCAGGCCGCCCGGATGCTCACCGCTCTCGTAGCGAGCGTCGCTCTCCTGGCTGCTGATGCCACCCGCCTGCGCCTCGGCGATGCGCCGTATCGTGCGCTCGTCGGCTTGCTTCGGCCTCGTGCGGACCACGCGCCTGCCGGAGGCGCCGAGGCGCCCCTTTTGAACGAGCCACACCGCCGCGGCCACGGCGGAGAGGAGCCCGGCCGCGCGCTGGATGCCGCGCCAGGCTCCCCGGACGCGGCGCTGCCACCTGCGAGGAATGTTCATGCGTGAAAGGGTGGGGAGACGGGCCGCGATCGTAAAGCGTCCGCGACGCTCGTGGCCCGCGGCTCGAAACGACGCGCGGCGGGAACGAGCTACCCGTTCCCGCCGCAATGCCCTCTCGGGCGCTCGGTCATTTCTGCGTCGCCTTCCGCATCTGGCACATGAGATCACAAACCTCGAGCGGCAAGGTCTCGCGCTTCGGCGGATCCTTCACGACCGGATCCGTCTTCTTGGGATCGGTCGATTTCGCGTTCGTGTTCCCGCTCGTCCGCGGTGAGGGCTTCGTCTTCTCGGGCGTGGTCGCCTCCTTCGCGGGCGGCGTTGTCGTCTTCACCTCGGCGGGCGGCGAAGGCGGCATCACGACGCGCTTCAGGGCCACCTCGAAATGGGGCGACACGCGACCGCCCAGCGTCATCGGCTCGGCCTTCGGGCGCGCGCTCGCCGCGCCGATCGCCATGGCCGAGACCAGGATGGCGCCCACGGCGGCGACCAGCCATGGCCCTCGGCGGGCCTGCGTCGCGATCACCTCGGCGCTCGGCTCGGGGGCCGGGAGCGGCGCCGGCTCCGGCGCGCCGAAGGGGAAGATCGGCGCATGCGGGAGCACGGGCTCGACCGGCTTTTGCGCCTCGGCGGCGAGGGCCTTCAGATCGATGAGGCCGGAGTCGTCCCCGCGTGCGCTCGGCTCCTTCGTCGTGGGTGCGTCGTTCGAGGCCTGGGCCACGAGGGAGCTCAGCGAAAACATCACCGAGCCGTCCTCACGCGTTCCCGGGGCTCCCCTCGAGGACATCGTTGCATTGGATCGAGGAATGCTCTTCATGGCTCGTTTTCTCGCTTTCTCCACGTTCACGGGTCCGGCGGCACTTCCTCCGGCCCGAAGGGCGACGGTCACTGCATTCGACGCACGGCCGCGATGGAAGTTTTGGGGACCAGGCAAAAGTGAACGAAGGCTGAAATCGATCCGCGGGGGACGGGGGCCGAGCGCCCGGCTTGGTCCGGGGCGGGGCTCGTGGTAGCTGTGCCGGCTCGCGTGGACGGCCGGTGTTCCCGGGCGGACGCGGCATGTTTCGCCTTCGATGCGCTCTCGGCTCCTCCTCCCGCTCGTGCTCGCCGGCCTCGCCGGGCCCTCGGCCTGCCGCCCGCCGGCCGAACATGGCGTCGAGCAGCGCCCGCCTCCGCGCGCCGAGCCCTCCGCGCAGGCCCCCGCGATCCCTACCGACGCCGCGCCGGGCGCCGTCTGCACGCCCGGCGAGGGTCGATGCACCTCCGACGAGGTCGCGCTCGTTTGCCAGGGCGGCGAACGCTGGGTGGAGGAGCGCTGCGGCGAGGGGTCGACCTGCCTCGGCGCCGGCTGCGTCTTGCTCCGCGCCGAGGGACATCCGCCGGTCGGGCTCGCGCGGGAGGCGCTCCTCGCGCCTCAGGGGGAAGGCTGGCTCGACGCGTGGAGCGCCGTCGGTCCGCTCCCGGGTCCCTTGCCCGAGGGCGACGCGACGACGCCCCCCGACGCCGGCGCCCCGCCCGCCCCGCGCCCGCTCTGCGCGAAGGACGGCTACGTCGAGGTCCACGAGAAGGCCGATTCGAAAAAAGGCCCGAAGCCGCCCACCCATTTCGTCCTTTCGGGCCAGCTCGTCTCCGGCCGCGCCCAGCGCGTCCTCCTCGCCGCGGGTGTGTCTGGCCACGTGCGGATCTCCGTGGCCGGAAAACGAGTCCTCGACGCCACGCGCGAGGCCGATCCTGCACCCTTCCGCGACGAGACGCGGGTCCCGCTCGACCTCGATCGTGGCGTCCATCGAATCGTCGTCCAGGTCGAACAGCCGACCCCTGCGCCCACGGGCTTCTGGCTCCGCGCCCGCTCCCCTTCCGGCGGCCCAGCGCCCGACCTGCTCTTCGCCACGGCCCCCGAGGCCACGTGCACGCCGGCCGAGCTCCTGCGCGCCGAGATCCAGAAAAAGCCCACCGCCACGGGGTTCGACGTCTCCGTGCGGCCGGGCTGGATCGGCCTCGGCCCGCGCAACCTCGTGGATCTCCCCTACCGCGCGGAGCTCGCGTCCGAAAAAGGCCCGGCCCGCCCGCTGGTCGAGGGCGCCTTGCCCGCCGCCTCGCTCGGCGGCCCCGAAGGCGCGATTTCCCTCTCGATTCCCTTCGAAAAAACCGGGACGACCGACCTCCGGCTCCGCCTCGGCGTGGCGCCCGGGACCGAACAGAAGATCCCGCTCGTCTACCGCGGGGCTCTCCAAAAACGTGTCCTCGCGCTCGTGGACAAACGCGCGTCCATCGAAGGCTCCTCGGCCACCCGCGGCGAAAAAGACAGCTTGATGGCGCACATCGACGGCCTCGTCGAGAACCTCGCGCAAAACGATCCCGACATCTCCTGGATCAAGCGCCAGACCGAAGAAGCCGAGGCCCTCCTCGCCTCGCTCGAAAAAGGCGAGAGCCCGTATGCCGGCCGGTTCGGCATCCAGCGCCGCGCGTATCGCAGCCCGCTCGACGGCCGCCTCCAGCCCTACGTCCTTTTCGTCCCGCGGGCCTATCGCCCCGGGGGAAAACCGCTCCCGCTCGTCGTCGCTTCCCATGGGCTCGGCAATCGCCCCGAGATCGCGCTGCGGGTCGTCGCCGGCGAGGCGCCCGAGGCAGGCTTCAATGGGCTGCTCGAAGCGCGCCACTTCTCGGGCCTGCCCGATTTCGGCGCCTTCCTCGTCGCGCCTTGGCAATTCGGCAATGCGGGCCAGCGCCACCTCGGCGAGGACGACGTCCTCCGGGTCGTCGCCGAGCTGCGCGCCCATTTCCCCATCGACGAGCGCCGCATCTCCATCACCGGGTACTCCCTCGGCGGCACCGTCGCGTTTTACCTTCCCTTGCATTACCCGGACCTCTTCTCCGCCGCGGCCCCGCTCTGCGGATACCCGAACCTGCTCGGCTGGGAGAGCATCCGAAAAGCCCCGCACACGCCCTGGGAAAACGTCCTGCTCGCCAAACGGTACATCGTGAACTGGGCCGAGAATGGCCAGCACGTGCCGCTCTTCATCGTCCACGGCGGGAAGGACGATCCCACGCGCTCGCAGCTCGTCGCCGATCGGTATCGATCCCTTGGCTATCCCTACAAATTCGACGTCCAGGAGGACCTCGATCACAACGTATGGGATTACGGCTACGAGGACGGCGACATGATCGGATGGCTCAAATCGCACCGGCGGCCGAAGGCGCCCGAGCGCGTCCGGTTCGTCACGGGCGAGTGGCGGTACGATCGGGCGCATTGGGTGCGACTGCTCGGCATGGAGGCCGAGGACAAATTCGCCGAGATCGACGCGCGCCATTCAAAGGCGGACGGCGTCACGGTGAAGACCCGCAACGTGGAGTCGTTTGCCCTGGATCTATCGCAGCTCGCGCTGCGCGAAGGGGCGGGCGTGGCCGTGGACGGCGCGGCCATCGAGGGGCCTTTTGCGGCCGGGATGCTCTGGCTCGTCAAGAAGGACGGCGCGTTCGTCCGCGTGCCCGAGGAGCCTTCGCGCAAGGGGCGCAAGCGCGCGGGCGTCTCGGGCCCGCTCGACGACATCGATCGCCACGGCCGCCTCGTCGTCTACGGCACCCAGGATCCCGCGCAGATCGAGACGAACCGCCTCGTCGCCGAGCATTTCGCCTCCTTCGACACCTTCGCGGCCCGCTTCCCGGTGAAATCCGACGTCGAGATCACCGACGCCGAGATCGACGCGCGCAGCCTCGTCCTCATCGGAAACCCTCGTTCGAACCGCGTCACCGCGCTCTTCGAAAGCACGCTCCCCGTGCGCTTCGAGCCCTCCGCGCTCACGCTCCGCGGCAAGCGGCACGAGGGCGAGGACGTCGGCGTCTCCTTCCTTCATCCGCACCCGCGAAACCCGGACGAATACGTCGTCGTGCACGCGGGCGTGGGCTCCGCGGGCACGCTCGCGAGCCGCCACCTCCCGCGCTTCGCCCCCGATTTCGTCGTCTATGACGGCCGCATCACGGTGCAGCGGGGGGGCCACGTGCTCGACCGGCGCGTCGCGCTCGACGGCGGCTTCTTCGGCATCGACTGGAATTGAGATCGCTCCGCGTCGTTCAGGACGGGGCGATGAAAAAAAGAACGAGGGACCGGTTGGAGGCCCGGCCCCTCGTTGCAAGGTGTTTGTCGTGGCCGCTCGGATTACCGCTGCGCGACCCGCCGCGGGCGGAGCGTGTCCGTCGCGATGCGGAGCGGCTCGAGCGTCCCCTCGCCGAGGGCCGTGACGAAGTCGCCGTTCGCCGTGAGCACGGCTTCACCCGCGATCACGAAGCGCTCGCCGCCCTCGCCTTCCGCGACGAGCTGATCTTGCGGCACGATCCGGCCTTCGCGCAGCGACGCGTCGAGGACGCGCACGTCGGGCGAAGCGTTCGTCGCGCGCAACGTGACCCACGCGCTCACGGGCGTCGGCAGGGGCGCAAAGGACGTGTCGCCCGCGAGGCCCGCGTACACCCAGGGGGTGTCCTTGGCCATTCGCTTCCAGCCGGCGCCGTGCTCGTCTTGCACGTAAAACGCGCCGTGCGCCGCGTCCGCGATGAGCCGTCGCGTCTCGCCGTTCGCGCCCGTCGTCGTCACGTCGGCATACACGAGGCGGCCATCCGCGCCGAGCTCGGCGTATTCCATCACCTTCCTCGCAGCGACGTACGAAACGCCCGAGAGCGTCTCCGAGCCATCGGTGCGGACCGTGCGCTCGACACGAGCGCGAGGCACCGAGCCCGCGGAGAACACGTAGACATGGTCTCCTGCCAGGCCGGGCGCCTCCACGCACGCCTCCTCACGCGAGGAGGCGGCGTTCCCGCAGCCCGCCGAAAGCGAAGCCACGAGCGCCGAGAGAACCAGAGCGGAGAGGTGTTGCGTCTTCATGGCTCCCCTTATCGAGCGACGGGGGGCCGTTATTTCAAGACGTCGCGAATTTTTCTTTTTGCGCACGCGGCAAGGGGCCATGACGAACCCTTCCGCGATCCCGGTCACAGGCACTTGACGCGCGGCGTCGTCAGGCAGGCGGCGACGGAGGAGGGGCGGCGGGCGGCGGGGGCGCGGCGGCGGCGGGCTTGAGCAGGACGTTCGAGAAGAGGCCGTGCAGGCCCACGGCGAGCGCGTAGAGCGCCTCGCCCGCGATGAGGCCGCCGCCGACGAGCGACGTCGTGCTCATGTCCTCGGGCAGCTCGTCGCCCTTCGTTTGCTTCGCGGCCACGCTCTTCTGCCAGGTGTTGTACGCGGACGAACCCACGCCGCCGACCGCGAACCAGACGCAGACCATGAGCTCGACGAAGCCGCCGAACGACGAGGCGTACGGGCTCGGCAAGACGACCGCGTCCATCACGAAGCCCGCGGCAAACCCTTCCTTCGAGCCCTTCACGAAGTTCTTGTAGCGCTCGCTCGCGTGGAGGACCTTGCGGAGGACCTCGGTGCCGATGCCGATCGCGAGTCCGATCGCGAGCGCCTTCACCTTGTAGTCCGGCAGGTAGCCGATGTCCTGCAGCGCGCCGACGAACTTGAACGTCATCGCGCTCTGCCACTGCCCGACGTCGGCCTTCGGGTTCGCGAACGAGTTGATCGTCAGCACCGGGTAGGCCTTCATGAACGTCTGCGCGAGCACGACGCAGAGGACCGAGCCCATCAAGATGCCGATGCTCTGGTAGCGGAACTGCACCGTGCGGTTCGTGCCGAGGCGATACCCCGTCGAGCGATCCTGCTGCATGTCGCCCCCGACCGAGCACGCGACGAGCAGGATGCTCGCGCTCATGAGCCCGACGCGCGGATCCTTCAGGCCGAGGCCGCTCATGAGCAGCACCGCGATCACGAACGCGCTCGAGATCGGGTTCGAATCGCTGATGCCGAGCGAGATGCCGTTGATCAGCACGAACACGCTCGTCAGCAGGATGGCGAAGATCGTGAAGCCGAGTGGCTGCCCCATCACGAGCGTCGCCACGGCCACGAGCGCCGTCGCCCAGAAGACGATCCACGCGACGAGCCGCTTCGGGTTCACCTGCTTCCACGCGTCCTTCGCGTCGGTCTCCACGGGCTTGCCCGCTTGCGCGCGCACGCGCCGGACCGCCTCCACCGCGAGCAGCGCCATGTCGACGAGCGCCGCGCCGAGGATCATCGCGAGACCGATCAGGAAGCCGATCTTGCGGAAGCTCTCGCCCTCCTTGAGCCAGCCGATCGAGACGAGGTACGGCGTGAGCCCGTGGCCGAGGAGCCCCATCAAGATCGCGGGGATCGTGATGCGCGCGCCGACGACCATGCCCGCGCCGATCGTCGACGCCGAGATCGACGTGAGCCACGGGATCTTCGCCATGACCCACGCGCTCGCCGGCAGCTTCTCCGCGAGCGCCGCGAACACCACGCCCGCGCCCGTGCCGCCGCCGAGCTGCCCGATCGAGCGCTTGAGCAGGCGTTTGTCCGTGAGCGCGCGCAGGATGTTCGCGACCGCGTAGCCGCTCGGGAAATCGAGCTTCAAGCGGTCGACGAGGATCGGCGTGTACACCATGCCGAGGCCCACGCCGAACATGCCGATGCACATGAAGAAGAGCGCCAGGTGGTGCCACGGCGGCATCGGGATCCCGAGCCACGTCATCGCCTGGATGAGCACGCCCATGCCGGCCATGCCCGCGACGCTCGCGGCCATCGTCTGCATGTAGTTCGCGCCGTGTTTGCCCTCGGGCCCGTAGCCGTACGTGACCGCGCTGCCGAGGATCCCCGCGAGCACCTGCCCGCCGACGAAGAACCCGAGGCTGAAGTTCATGTACGCAGCGGCGATGCCGCCGAGCGGGCCGAGGATCAAGATCGCCACGGCCGAGAGAAGCGCGTGGTAGGCCGGCGTGTCGATCTTCGGGAGGAACGCGAACTTGGGGCGCGACGCCTCCTCGGCGGCGGCGGACGTCGGGGTTGTCATCGGGAACGGGATGCTAGCAGCACGGACGGGCGCGCCTAGCGCTGGATCGCGGCCCCCGTATGTCCGGGAAGACGCCGAGGCTCGGGGAGGCGGAGGAGAATCTGGACGAACCCCAACAGCCCGCTCGCCAGCGGGCGCGACCGACCCTATGGTCTCCGGGCCCGATGATCCCGACGCGATACCAGAACCTCGAGGAAGCCCGCGCGCGTTTCGGTGACCGCGTGGACCGTCTTGCGCCCTTCCTGCTCCGCGGCGATCCGCTGGCCGACGCCGTCATCGAGGAGATGGAAGGCGCGCCGGCCGGGCGAGGTTTTTCCCTCCTGGACAAGGCCCTCCGCGCCCCCGAACCACGTGGCCTCGACCTGCCCCCGGCCATGCGCGCCTACCTCGAATGGGCGTCCTACGTGCCGGCGTGGGTCGACTGGGACGCCGTCCGGCGCGGCGGCGAGCTGCTCTTGCGCTCGGGGGCCCTCGGGGGCGCGGTGCTCGGCACGTATTCGCTCGTGCTCGGGTATGCCTCACCCGGGGGCAACAAGCCGCTCGTCTTCTCGGGCCAGCTCGTCGAGCGCGCGCCGCGCCGCCTCGGCGAGACCTCGCGCTTCGTGCAAGCAACGGCGCAGCCGGGCGGGCTCCTTCGCACGGGCGAGGGATTCGCGATCACGCTGAAGGTGCGCCTCATGCACGCGAAGGTGCGGCAGATGCTCTCGCGATCGCCGAAATGGGACACGGCGACGTGGGGCCTGCCCGTGAACCAGCACGACATGGCCGGCACGTCGCTCCTCTTCTCGCTCGTGTTTCTCGAAGGGATCCGCGCGTTCGGCCTCGACATCGATCGCGACGAGTCCGAATGCTTCATGCACCTCTGGCGATATTCGGGGCACCTCATCGGCGTGGATCCCGAGCTCTTGCCGGCGAGCGAATTCGATGCGTGGAGCCTCGCGCACCTCATCCGGGCGACCGAGGGCCGGCCCGACGACGATTCACGCGCGCTCACGCACGCCCTCTTCGAATCCCCGCTCCGGCAGGCGAAGACCGCGGAGGAGCGGCGGCTCGGCGCGCTCCGGCGAAACGTCGGGATGGGTTTTTCGCGGGGGCTCCTGGGGGATGAGCTCGCCGATGCGCTCGGGATCGACCGCACGCCGTTCGTCGCGGCCTTTCACGCGCTCCGCGCGGTCACGCGGGTGGCCGAGCAGGCGCGCAAGCGCTCTCCCGCGGCGCATCAAAAGGCCATCGGCACGGGCGCGCGGTACTGGGAGATGGTGGTGAAGGAGGGGCTCGGGGGCGCCCCGGCGCATTTCGCGCCGCCAACGCGCCTCTCGCGCGCGGCCTGAGACAAACCGATTACTTGCGGCGGCGGCGCACCACGGACAGACCGAGCGCGGCCCCGAGCAGGCCGAGCACGGCCGTCGCTTCGCTGCCGCTCGACACGGCGCAGCTCGCGCTCGAGCTCCCGTTGCCTTTGCCGTCGCCGAGGTTGCCCCACCAGGAGCCGCCGTTCTCGCCGGGGATCTCCGAGCCCGGCTCGCAGGGCGGGTACTCGGGGCACTTGGGCGGCGTGCCGATCGCCTTCGTGGCCTGGAAGAAGTTCGAGACCGGATCCTGCAACGTCGCCGCGCCGAGCGCGAGATCCTTGTTGAGCGACGCCCGCGCGAGCTCCGTGTTGAGGCGCGTCACCCAGAGCTCGCTCTCGTTGATCCCACCGAACATCTTCTCCAGATCGGCCTGAAGCTCGTCATTCGCGGTCACGTAGCCGTCCTTCGGATCGCCATAACCGCTCTGATCCGGCAGGAAGCTCACGAGCTGCTCGAGCCGGCCGCGGATCTCCCACGGCGACGTGGGCTGCGCGTACTGGTTCAGCCAGTTCGCGTTGTTCGCGGCCTTGAACGCGTCGTCCTTCAGCGTGGTGTAATTCGAGGTGCCGAGGTCCCAGTTCCACACGATGTCGGCCGGCTTGATGTCGAACGACGCGAAGTTCTTCGTCTCGTAACGGCCCTCGGCGAAGACCCACAACGTCATCGGCGCGAAGGCGCCCGTGCCCGCGCCGACCATGCGCAGCGGCAGCGTGGTGCTCGCGCCGAGCGCGGTGATGCGGACGGGGCGCATCGAGCTCACGCCCTGGCCGGGGACGAGCTTCAGCGCGAGGAAGTCGAAACCCTCGCCCACGTAGGCGTCGATGATGGGCCCGATGTCGGCGTCGATGTTGTAGCCGTTCGTCGTGAGCCAGGTCTTGAGCGCGCCGGGATCCGACGAGGAGAGTTGTACGGTCTCGTAAGGCCCGACGACCTCCTGCGTGATGATGTCGACGCCGCCGCCGGCCGCGTCACCCCCCGAGCCGCCCGCGCCGCCCGCGCCGGAGCCGCTCCCCCAGCCCCAGCAGGAGGGCGGCGGTGGGCAGTTGAGAGGAGGCGCCGCGACCGACGTCGCCGTGCGCTCGCTGAGGACCGCAAAAACCGCGTCCGAGGACAAACCGACCTCGACCTGCCCCTTGATGGGCAGAATCCAGGCGAACGAGGTGGGATCACCCGAGTATTCGATCTGATCCCACAGGGTGGTCGACGTCTGCGAGACCGAAAAGATCATCCGGTGGCCGGTGACTTGCGTCGACTCGTCCTGCGGCGGGAAGCAGCCGCCACAGGCGGCAGCGTCGTGAGCGTCGGTCACGACGGCGGTGACGAGCGGGATCGAAAGGAAGAGGGCGTGGAGAAGCTTCATGCGTGGGACCTCCGGGCAGCCCTCGCGGGAAAGCACGCGCCATGCCTCTCCGATTCTTCGGCGTTTTGCATGATCCCGGCATCCGACCCGCGGCCCCCTCGGGCACATCCGGGCACACGTTGACACGATTGCGTGGAGGTTCTCCGCGACGCGCCTTCGTGGTAGTCAGGGCCCGAACGAGGAGCGAGATTGTCATGCGCGAACCTTTGGATCCCGTGCTCCGACCGATCGACATTTTTGCAGGCGCCCGTGACGCGTCGCGCCCCGAGGATCGCCTGCGCGAGGTGCGAAAACGCGCCGCGAGGCTCCACGAGGAGCTGCTCTCGGCGCCCCCGGTGCCCTGTTATCGATCCCGCTCGCTCGTGCGTGTCCCCTATCCGACGCGGTATGCCCTGCGCGACGCCTTCCGCGGCCCGACGCCGTTCGTGCACATCCTGAACCGCGTCTTCCTCGTGCAATTCCAGGCCGAAGGCCGGCTCCGCACCCTGCTCGCCTCGCCCTCCGACGTCCGCGCCAATGCCGAGACGCCGTTCTTCAAGCGCCTGAGCGGCACGTTCGGCCCCTTCAAGGAGCTCGGCCAGCGCATCATCGCGCCCGAGCTCGGCACCGTGGAGGCTTGCCTCGCCGAGGCGGGGCTTCTCCCGGAGGACATCGATTACATCACCTACGATCACATGCACACGCAGGACGTGCGCCGCTGGCTCGGCGCCCACGGGCGCTCCGGCTATTTTCCGCGCGCAAAGCTGCTCGTCATGCGAAAGGAATGGGAGAGCACGCTCGCGCTCCTTCCGCCGCAACGCGACTGGTATTGCCCGGGCGGGATCGACGGCGTCGATCCCTCGCGGATCGTCCTGCTCGACGGCGACACGAAGCTCGGCGAGAGCGTCGTGCTCATGGCGACGCCCGGCCATACCGAAGGGAACCATTCGATCGTGGTGCGTACGTCCGAGGGGATCTTCGTGACGAGCGAAAACGGCGTCGGCCCCGATGCGTACGCCCCGCGCGCCTCGCGGATCCCAGGGCTCCGCCGGTATGCCGAGGACACCGGGATGGAGGTCATCCTCAACGGCAACACGCTCGAACGCGGGCTCGACCAGTACATCTCGATGGTGCAGGAGAAAGAGGTCGCCGGACCGTCCCGGCAACATCCGGATTTCCCGGGCATGGTCAGCTCCTCGGAGCTCACCGCCTACGCCCTGTTCCCCGGCGTCACGCCCACGTTCTCGTTCGGCGATCTCACGCTGGGCAAACCCGCGCGGCCCCTCCGCGACGAACCCCAAACCCGCGCCGCCGGCGCGGCCGTCCTGGTCTAGGAGAATGACGATGAGCGTCCTGGTATTGACCGGCTCTGCAAGTGGGATCGGCGCGCACATGACGGGGGTCTTTGCGCGCCGCGGTGACACCGTCGTTGCGACCGACGTGGACCTCGCCGCCCTGGAGAAACGCGCCGCAGAAGGCGCGTGGGGGACGAACGTGCGTCTCGCCCGGCTCGACGTGCGCGAGGCCGCGGACTGGGAAGCGGCGCTCGATCTCGCCGAGCGGGAGGGCGGCGGGCTCGACGTCGTGATGAACATCGCGGGCGTGCTGAAGCCCGGCTGGGTCCCGGACCTCGGGCCCGCGGACGTCGATTTCCACCTCGACGTGAACGTAAAAGGCACGGTGCTCGGCACGCGCGCGGCCGCGGCGCGGATGATCGCGCGGGGACGCGGCGGGCACATCGTGAACATCGGCTCGCTCGCATCGCTCGCGCCCGTGCCGGGGCTCTCGCTTTATGCCGCGTCGAAATTCGCCGTGCGCGGATTCACGCTGGCCGCCGCCATGGAGCTTGGCCGCCACGACATCGCCGTGACGCTCGTCATGCCCGACGCCGTGCAGACGCCCATGCTCGATTTGCAGGTCGACCACGAGGAAGCCGCGATGACCTTCTCCGGCCCGCGCGCGCTCACCGTCGAGGACGTCGAGCGCGCGCTCCTCACCGAGGTGTTGCCGAAGCGCCCGCTCGAAATCACCTTGCCGCTCGGCCGAGGGATGCTGGCGCGCGCGGCGAACACGGCGCCGGCCGCTTCGCGCTGGCTCGAACCGATGCTCACCAAAAAAGGCCGCGAAGCCCAGGAGCGAATCAAGCAGGGGCGCTAGTCCATCCGGGCCTCTTCGCCCGCGGCGCAGGCGAAGCGCGCCAAAGGTCCCGGGCGAGCCAGGCGAGGACACGCGGATTCTGCCGCGCCTCCGTGAAATGGTACGGCACGCGGGCCTCGCCGAAGGGCACGTACACGCGCACCGGGACGCCGAACGTGCGCGCCTCCCGCAAGACCGGCCCGAACGGCCATCCGAGGAGCAATTCGAGCTCGCACGGCGTCCCGTTCGAGACGAGCCGCTGGAGCGCCTTCCGCACGAGCGGCGCGTCGTGCGAGGCCACCCCCACGTGCCGCGCTTTGCCCGCGAGCGCGTCGATCACGGAAAGAAAACCCGCCCGCGGATCGAGATCGGGCGCCGCCGGATCCGCCACCTGCCCCTTCACGACGCGCACGGGCACATTTCGCCGCGCCGCCCAGGCCGCGTCCCGTACGCTCCGCGCGAAGCGCCCGGGCAACGTGAATCCGATGGGCGTGCCCCCGCCCATGACGCTCTCCGCGAGCGCCCGCGTCTTCTCGACGGCCTCCGGCCGCTGCGCGTCGAAATGCACCCGCGCGGACGAGAGCGCCGCGCGCGCCACGATCTCCCCGACGAGATCCCGGGAGAACCCGAGCGCCGGAGCCTTGATCGCGAGGTAATGGTCTCCGTCCGCCTCCGCGAACGCCTCCAGCGTGGCGAGCGAGCGGTTCGCCACGATCCGCGGGGACGTCTTCTCCGCGTTCCAGTAACAAACGACGACGCCCATGCCCGCGTCCCAGAATCCGCGGCTCAACGAGAGGGCGTCCGTGATCCGCGGCCCCGCGATGTACGACCGCCCGGCGCGCCGCGCGATCGGCTCCCACGCCGCGAACGCGGCCTGTTTCAGACGTCGGACCGTGTCATCCATTGCCATTGCCTCCTCAATGTCCGGAGCACGCGCGCGGCCGCCTGGCGCGAGAGCGCCGACACGCTCGCGAGGCTCATCGGATACGCGCTGAGCGAAACCGTGGCGCGCTCCTCGCTCGTCCAGGGCTTGATCCACGGCGCGACGCCGCCGAGAAATTCGTACGTCGAGAGGTTCTCCGCCGCCGCGCGGCGCAAGCTCTCGCAGAGGAGCAAGATGCCCGGCGAGGCCTGCCGGAACGACTCGTCATAGCCGATCTTGAGCAGCCAATGACGTCCCGCGTGCTCGACCGCGAGCTGCATGGCCGCGCCCCGCCCGCCGATGCGGAGGAGCGCGACGCGCAGGATGCCACGCTGCGCGGCGGCGAGCGCGTACGTCCTGAAAAACGTGCCGACGACCGGGTCGAGCGACATCGCGGTGCCCTCGCGGCCCTTCCAGCCGGCGGCCTCGACCCGAAAGGCCTCGTCGAGGACCGCCGCCGCGGCCTCGGGCGAAGGCGAATGAAACGAATACACGACCTTGCCGAGGCGCTCGGCGTGCCGCTCGGCGCGGCGCAGATCCTGGCGCCTGCGAGGCGAGAGGTGGCGCTCGGGCTCGGCCCAGGAGGCGTCGAGCGAGAGGAACGGACACGGCTTCGCGGGGCCGACGCGGACGAGGCCGCGCCGGCGGTAGGCCTGATGGAAGGCCGCGATCGTGGGCGACGTGGCGAGCACGCGCGGCAGGTGCACCGGCCAAGGTCCGCGGGCGAGCGCCTGGCAAAGCGCCCCGAGCACCCGTGGCCCGCCGCGGGACAGATCCACGGGCTCGCCGAGCTCGATCGCCCCGGCGGGCATGAGCGAGGGCGAACGACCGCCATGATGGACGAGCGCCGCAATCCCGGTCGATTCGCGCGGCGACGTCGTCACGAGGACACGCAATCGATCAGATGCACCGCTCGCCGCGAGCCAGCTCTCCGTCCAGAGGCTTTGCTGCATCGGGGTGTCCTGGAGCGCGTCGAGCGCGGCCCACGTCTCCTGGATCTGCGAGAGCGCCCGTGCCCCCGCGAGGCGCTGCGTGGAAATCGCGGCGTGGCCGATTTCGTCCGCGCTCGCGGAAGGCTTCTGCCGTGGCTCGACCTCTCGCATTCCGTTTCCCTCGCGCTCTCGGGCCCCGTTGCCGGAGCTTGGACCGCCCCCCAGGGCCCCGCCACCTCACACGACCCGTGAAAACCCATGCAAATCCGCGCCCGGAGGGGCGGGTATCTGCGTCGAGCGCTCCCCTCGGATCCCGAGGTGTTTCCCTGCGCCGGCGGCGCGCCCGGGGCATTCACGCGCGGCGCGCGCTCTTCCAGGTTCTTCGGCCAATCCTTTGCATACGGGTTCCGGCGCGGCGCTCGCCGGGCATTTCTTTCTCGCCCGGCCCCGCGCCCCCGACCTACCGCCGCGACCTTACGCGTACGGCCTTACTCTTCGAAAAGGAGTCTCCCCCGTGAAAAGGATCCTCCAGCGCACGCTGCTGCTGCTCCTCGCCTCGCTCTCGCTCGTCACGACGGACGCCATGGCCGAACCGGAGGCGAGCGTCGAGGTCACCTCCGAGCCCGTCGCCCGGTGTGCGGGCGAAAATGCCGTCGTCTCGCTCCGCCTGCGCAACAAGAGCGGGCAGACCGTCGCGGTCCGCGCGAGCGCCGCGGTGATGGTCGCGTGCAGGGCCGAGGACGGCGAGGGGAAGGCGGACGAGAAGCGCGGCGATACCCTCGAAGTCGAGGAGCGGATCCCCGACAACGGCGGCCGCTCCGTCGCCTACACGCTCGTGCTGGAGGGGCGGATGGGCTGCAATGCGGAAGAGCGCGTGGCCGCGATCGATTTCGAGTCGGTGAAGCTCGAAATCGATGGGGAGGCCAGAGCCTTGCGCATGGAAGGGTGCAAAGGCTCCCGTTAATCGGTCGGTTCCGTGGGCGGCCCGCTGATCTGCTCGGTCGGGGGCACCCATGCCTCGGGGTTCGGGCCCTCCTCCAGCGCCGTCCCCTCGGAGAACGTCGGGCCGCCGGGGTACGAGCCCGCGCCGCCCTCCTCCCCCACGGACCCGCCCCGCACGCCGGGCACGCCCTCCTGCGTCCGCGGCTGCACGGTCCCGGCGTCGCCCCGATCAAAAGGCCAAGCTTGCTCCTTCCCCATGATGCCCTCCAGAGCGTCCTCATGGGGCCGGCGTGGACGAACCGCTAGCCGTCCGCCCTCGAGGAACGTCGAGCCCCGTCAAGCCCGCGAAGCCGACGGGGCCCGCGGGCCTGCGCCGGCGGGCGCGAGCGCCCCGAGCACGGCCCGCAGCCCTTCGATGACCTCGACCGAAGGCTCCCCCTCCCCGACCCGATACCCGCCCACGGGTTTTCCGTTCGTTTCACCCAGCCAAACCCAGGCGCGCTCGCCCGACGGCGCCTCGAACCCGAGCTCGGCGCGCCGCCCCTCCGGAAGGACGCGCACGTCCTTCCACGCGAGGGCGCCGAACGGCGCGCGCCGCCGCAAGAGCTGGATCCGCGCCCCCACGGACCGCAAAAGCGGCAGCGCCGCGTCCTCCCCGATCGGATGCACGAACGTGACGTGCCGGGACAACCGCTCCCCGATCGCGAGGATCCCCGCGCATGCCACCGCGTGATCCGCCGGCGCGCCCGTGATCCCCACGGCAAACCAATCCGTCGCCGCGATCCCCTCGCCTTCGGCCCGGGGCCTGAGCGTGACCACGAGGCTCTCGTCGCCTTCGAGCCGCACCTCGACCGCGCGCTCGCCGAGCTCCGTGAGCAGGGCACGCGAAAACGGCTTGGGCGGGACGAACCCGGCGAACGCCCGCGCGACGAGCGCCCGCGCGTGCACCGAAAAGAGTTTTCGGCCGGGATCGGCCTCGGCGAGGCGCTCGGGCGTCACGGGGACGAACTCCTCGTCGCCGTACATCTCCCGATAGGTCTCGAAGATGCCATTGCAGCGCGCGTCGAAGACACACGCCGCGCAGCCCGCGGGCTTCGATTTGTCCCGGCGTTTGACGAGGTACTTGTCCCAGGGCTTGCTGAGCGTCTTGTCCCCGTCGACGGCGATCGTCATCGTCTTTTCGCCGTCGTGGTGGATGAAGGGCGAAAGCTCGGGGGCGACGCAATACGGGAGGTTTCCGATGTTGACGTCGTACCCCTCGGGGAAGCCACGGACCATGCGCGTGAAGGGGCCGACGAGGCTCCGGTACCGCGGGATCATCGCCGCGAACTCCTCCTCCGTGCGCACGCCCGCGTCGAGCGGCCGCACCATGTCGAGGTGGAGCTGCGAGGCCCCGAGCGGCAAGAGGAGCTCCGGGAACACGTCCACCGATTCGTAGTTCGACTGGACGACACACATGTTCACGGTGAGCCGCTCGCCCCGCGCCTGCACGTGCCGCATCGACTGCACGATGCGGGCGAACGATCCGTCTTTGCGCGTCGTGCGCTCGTGGGCCTCCTCGGTCGCGCCCTGGATCGAGAAACGGAACGTGAAATTCCCGCCGGTCGCGAGGATCTCGTCCACGAACGCGGCGCGGGCGGTCTTCACGCCGTTCGTGAAGATCACGATCTCCTCGAAGCCGAGCGCGACGCTCTCGCGCACCACGTCGAGGAACGCAGGCTGGAGCGTGGGCTCGCCGCCGAGCAGCGTGATCTTCGCGTGCCCGGCGGCGCGCGCGGCCCGGATCTGCTCCAGGATCGGCGCGAGCGGCAGGGGCCTCGCGCGGCCGAGCGCCGTCTCCTGGCCGCTGACGCAGAAGACGCAACGGTTGTTGCACATGTGGCCGAGCTGAATTTCGACCTGCGCCTTCGGCTCCATCGGCTGAGGATTCTACAACAAAACGAAACCCCGCCACACACGACGTGCAGGCGGGGTCTGGTTCGCTCGCGCGGAGCCGTCCTCTACGCCGCCTTCCTCTCCCACACGCGCATGTTGAGCTGATCCTTGATCCACGCGAGGTGACGTTGCTCGTCGGAGAAGTTTCTCTCGAGCAGCGAGCGCACCTCCGTCGGCAGGTCGGCCACGTTGAGCGCCGTCTCGTACGTGCGGTTCGTCAGCTCCTCGTTCCCCCGCATCGCGAGCAGCGCGCTGTGATCGCCCTGCGCCGTGATGGCCGTGAAGCCCTCGATCAGGAACCCGGCCCAGGACGTCTCCACCTCCGGCTCGCCGCCGCAGGCCCGCACCTGCTGCGAGAGATCCCGGATGTGCCGCTGATGGTCCTCCTGGAACCGCACGAGGTTGCTCCGAAGGTCCTCCATCGTGCAGGCGTCGATCGCCTGCTTGTATGCGTGCACCGCGTCCACGTCGAGCTTGATCAGTTTGTTCAGCTTTTCGCACACTTCGCGGTTATCCATGGAAAACTGCCTCCTCAAGGCCCTTCCAGGCTCGGCCTATCCATGGGGGACGAATGTGCGCGACGTCGAGCCCCCGCGGCGGGAAGCTTTCGCCCGCGGCGTGCAGCGTCTGCTCGCCCGACAAACGCATTCGGTCGAGGACGCAATGAACGCCACGCTTCTTGCAAGCGCTGCAGGACGGACGGCGACCACTTCTCGATCCATCCATCACGGAGGAACCGAACGGGGAGGAGTATCGTGGCACTCGACCTCACGAAGGAAAAAGGCGTCGCCCTCGACGCCCAGGAAGACTTCACCTGGCGCGACATGGTGCGCGAGCCGATCAGCAAGCTGAACGACGACGCGTTCACGCGCCTGCGTATCATCCTCATGAACGGCTTGGAGATGGAGGCGAACCGCTTCCAGCACGCCTTCGCCCGCATGAACGCGCCGATGCGCGCCGATCTCGCGCGCGTCCGGCGCATCGAGACGCACCAGCAGGTGCTCGTGAACTGGCTCCTGCCGGCGGATCAATCGCCGCTCGAGACCACGATCGCCTACGAGCAGGTCGCCATCGAGGTGACCGCGAGCCTCGCGCGCCTCGAGCCCGATCCGTACATCGCGCAGGTCCTGCGCTTCGGGCTCCTCGAAGACTTCGACCACCTCTATCGTTATTCGGCGCTGCTCGATCGGCTCGAAGGCAAGGACGCGAACGCCATCCTGCAATCGTACACCGACGTCTTGCCAGGCCGGCCCACGGTGGTCGAGCACCGCCACCCGCTGGACGATCTGCGCGAGCCCTACGATCGCACGACGGCCGCGCCGATCACGAAGCTCGTGTCGCTGACGATCCTGGCGGGCGAGCAGCAGACGCTGAACTATTACCAGAACATCGGCCCGCTCTTCTCCGACCCGGTGGCGCGCCTGCTCTACGCGGAGATCGCGCACATCGAGGAGCAACACGTCACGCAATACGAGGCGATCATCGACCCGAACGAGACGTGGATGGAGAAATGGCTGCTGCACGAGTGCACGGAGGTCTGGAACTACCTCGCCTGCATGGAGCAAGAGTCGAACGCGCGGCTCAAGGCGATCTGGGAGCGCATGGTGGCCTATGAGCTCGGCCACCTGAACCACGTGATGGACCTCTTCCGGCGCGTCGAGAACCGCGATCCCTTCGAGATCATCCCGACGAGCCTGCCGGAGCGCATCAAGTACATGAGCCACCGCGACGATGTGCGGCAGGTGCTGAAAAACGAGGTCCACCTGCGCAGCGTGGGGACGCAGTTCGTCCCGGTGGGCCAGGTGCCCCCGGATTCCCCCTCGATCGCCTACAACCGGCAGATCAATTCCGCGGGTTCGCCCAGCCAAACTGTCGCGGCGGGTTACGTGTACACGCCCGGGACCGAGCTCGTGAAGAAGGCGGCCTGAAGGGAGCTTGGAGGAGAGACCATGAAAGAGCCGACCGAACTCGGAATGAACCGGACGGGGATCGGGACGAGCCCCCTCGATTCGAAGGAGCTCATCGAGGCCGCCGAGGCCACGGTGCCGAGCGCGGAGGGCGACGAATCGGGCATCACGAGCCTCCGGATGTCGTACATCAGCGAATCCGGCATCCTCGGCACGATGCCGCCGCCCTCGACCGTGAAGGGCGCGGTGAAATCGGTGCTCGAAGGCCTCAGCGCCAAGAACCCGGCCGTGTTCCTGGACAAGCTTGCCGAGCGCCTGCAATTCGAGCGGACCGGGACGCGGATGTACGAGAGCGTGCTCGCGAAGTTCGACGCGCTCGGGGGCTTCGACGGCGGGCCGTCCCGCGAGACGCTCCTCGAGTTCCACGACGAGGAGCTCAGGCATTTCCACGTGCTGCGGAGCGCGCTCGAGAGCATGGGCGCCGATCCGACGGCGCTCACGCCCTCGGCCGACATCGCCGCGGTGGAGGCGTCGGGCCTCGTGCAGGTGCTGAACGATCCGCGCACGACGCTGCCGCAGTCGCTCCACGCGCTCCTCGTCGCGGAGCTCGCCGATACCGAGGGCTGGGACATGCTGATCGAGCTGGCGACGAGCCTGGGGCACGAGGCGATGGCGGACGATTTCCGCGACGCGATGCGCGCCGAGGAAAAACACCTCGCGCACGTGCGTCAATGGGTCGCGAACCACGTCATGCAGGACGCGGAAGGGACAATGGAACAGGCGGCCTGACGGAGAGGCCGATCAGAACGGGAGCGGGGGCGACGTCACGAAAAAGGCCGGCGAGAGCTGGCCCGGCGGGATGTCCCCCTGCCCCGGATCTTTTTCGGTCGTGAGGGCATACGCGGCCCCGCCGGCGGCGCCGCCCACGACGACCACGCCGATCGTGGTCCAGAACCACCAACGCGCATAAATCGGCGGCGGACGCTGGAGGACGAGCGCGACCGTGCGTTCGCCGCCGGCGGTCACGATGACGCTGGTCTCGTAATCGAGGTAGTCCGGGTGCCGCGCGGCGACCTTGTGTGTCCCCGGCTCGACGAGCGTCTCGAGCGGCGCCTGCCCCGCGCCCTTGCCGTCGACGAGCACGTTGACGCCTGTCTTCGGCGCCGTCACGAGGAGCTTGCCGACCTTGGCCTTGCTCTGGAGCTGCGCGTCGATGACGTAGGCGCCGCCGCCGGGCAGCTCGACGTGGGTCCGATACGGAAAATACCCTTCCGCCTCGACGAGCACGTCGGCCGGGCCGGCCTTGAGCGCGAGCGGTTTGTCGAGAGGCGACATGCCGGCGACGACGTCACGCACGAGGATACGCGCGCCTTCGACGTTCACCTTCACCGTGAGGCGCGAGAGACGTTTTTCGAGGTTCGTGATCCGGTCGTTCAGGCCCGGGACCTTGGCGAGCAGCTCGGCGGGCGCCTGCGCGCGGAACGCCGTGAGCTTTTCGAGCGCCTCGGGCAAACGATCGAGCGCTTCGAGGGCCCGGCCCATGTTGTAAAGCAGCGCCGGCTCGGGGTTCAGCGCGTAGGCCTCGGTATAGGCCGCGAGCGCGTCGAGGGGGCGGAGCTTGTCCATCGCCTTGTCGCCCTCGGCCTTGCGCTCCTTGGCGCGCGCCACGAGCGCGGGATCCTGAGCCGCGGGCGCAGGCGGGGCCGCTTGGGGCTCGGCGGCGAGGGCGGCCTCGGCGAACGTCGTGGCGAGCACGACGAGGAGGACGTGGGAAAGGCCAGCGCGGAGGCGATTTCGGCTCATGGCGCGATCCTAGAGGTGGGTCGGATCCTCCGCCGGGGGCGGAGGTGGCTTGGGAGGCGTGGGCGTGGGCGTGGGCGGAGGCGCGGCCGTGGCCGTCGCGGGCACCGGCGGCGCGGACGTCGGCTCTTTTTTCGGCCCCGTTCCCACAGCGGCGGGCGCCGTGGGAACGGGCGTGGGAACGGGCGCGGCCACGGGCACGATCGTCGGCTCGGCCGCGGCCGCCGGCGTCGCGGCGGGCGGAGGCGTGAGGGCAGGCTCTGCCGTCGGATTCGTCGCGGCCGTTTCCCCGGCCGGATCCGCCGGTTTTTTCGTCTGCGAGGCGAGCACGACCAGGAACACCGCCACCACCACCGCCGCAAGGCCCGCCGAGACGAACATCAATCGCCGGTTCGACATCGGCGCGCGGGGCGCGACGGCCAGCGCCTTCGTATTGAGCAACGTCCGCGGCGCGGCGCCGCCCGGGCCAAACGGCAGGAGCGCGGCCATGAAGGTATCGACGTCGGGCCACCGATCGTCGGTGCGCTTCGCGAGCGCCTTCATCACCACGTCCGCGAGCTTCTGCGGCAGATCCGGCCGGAGCTCGCGCAGAGGTTTGGGCTCGTCCGCGATGATCGCCGCGAGCGAAGCCGTCGCGCTCCCCTCGTCGAAGGGCCCCCGTCCGCCGAGCAGCTCGTACAGCACCACGCCGAGCGACCAGATGTCCGCCCGCCCGTCGACGTTTTTCGTGGACCGCACCTGCTCGGGGGACATGTATTGCGGCGTGCCGAAGGCGGCCGTCGTGGCCGTCTGCGCGGCGTCGTCCCGTTTGTCGAGGACCTTCGAAATGCCGAAATCGAGCACCTTGACGATACGCCGCGGGCCCTCCTGACACAGGTACAGGTTCCCCGGCTTGATGTCGCGATGCACGACGCCCATGCGATGCGCCTGCGAGAGCGCTTCACACGCGGCGAGGATGTGGCCGACGGCCTCCGGATACGGCAAGGGGCCACGAATCGCGAGCTCCTGGCCGAGATCCCAGCCCTGGAGCATCTCCATCACCATCATGGGGCTGCCGTCCGGGAGGTTGTCGACGTCGTAGACACGCACCACGTGGGGCCCCTGGATCAGGGCCGCCGCGCGCGCCTCGCGCTCGAAGCGCGCCTTCACGTCGGGCAGCGCGCGCGCGTCGGGGCGCAGGAGCTTGATGGCCACCGGCTGCTCGGTGCGCTGGTGCCGCGCCTGCAGGACGATCCCCATGCCGCCCTGACCGAGGACGGACTCGACGACGTACTTGCCGGCGAGCACCGTGCCCGGCGCGGGCGCGCCCTCGGGCGAGGCCGGATCCCGGGAGACGGGTTCGGTCACGGGCGCAGCTTACGCGTGAGCGCGTCCAGTGTGAAGAGGCGAACGCGGTGCAGGGTCGTCGTCTTCCGCCTCGGCGGCGGCAGGGCCCCGTTGTCCCGGATGGTGCTGCCCGAGCAGGTCGGCACAGGGACAGGCATGCCGCCGCCCTGACCGCCCGCTCCCCCGGAGCCGGGAGGGCATTCGTTGCCTCCCATACCGCCGGTTCCGCCGCCCATGCCGCCGGTTCCACTGGCGCCGCCCGTGCCGCCGGTTCCGCCCGTTCCCGTCGCGCCGGCTCCGCCGCCGGTTCCGCCGCCCGTGCCGCCGGTTCCGCCCGTTCCCGTCGCGCCGGCTCCGCCGCCGGTTCCGCCGCTCATGCCGCCCATGCCGCCGGCTCCGCCGCCGCTGCCGCCAGCTCCGCCGCCGCTGCCGCCAGCTCCGCCG
>NZ_JARZHI010000099.1:0-30980 GCF_029946465.1 Polyangium sorediatum | reverse complement strand
GCCTGGCGACGTCGGAAGGCTGACGGGCGGCGAGAGCGCCGCGCGAGTGTCGACAGACCCGGCCGGGGCGCGGACAGCGCCGGTGCCGGGCGCGGCGCTGGGGGATGTAGTTGGCCGGGCGGTTACCCACCAGGTACCGGCACACCCGCTCCACGCGTTTCCGATCCCGACCATCGATCGCCGCTCCCGCGTGGACGTTGAAACCCATCACGACAGCTACACGCTCATCCTCACGTATTCGGCTCGGCTCCACCACGCGCAGCGCAGGCGCTCGCGCCGCCACGTCATAACAAGCCATAAGCGCAGGCTCGATATCGTCTCCCACTTCACCGCCAGATAGGCCTTCGATCGAGCGGCCCCAGTTCTTCAATATCGCCGCCACCCGCTTTGCGGTCCGCTCGGAGACATTCTGGACCTCACCCTCCGTCGGCGCTGACAGCCGCAGAAACGACAAGCATTCTCCATCCATACCCGCGCGCCGCACGTACACACCATCCAGCACGAGCGTATGCGCATGCACGTTCAGCCGCAGCGCCGAGTCGAATCGCTGGATGACTGTCACGGCTCCGGGAAACGCATCTTCAACGCTCGAAAGGCCAAACATACGCTTCACGCGCCATCGATACGATCTCAATAGCTCCTCCACGAACGCGCCCACCACCGCCGCACACAATTCCCTGTCATAGTACCTCCGGCAATACCTCCTCGGTCAGATGCACAGCGCCATCGCTCATCCGCCGTCCGAGGCATGATGGACAGAACCCACGTCGCTTGCACGAAAATGCGACCAGTCGCTCGAATCCGCACCCTTCGCATTCCACGCGCATGAAGCCGTATTCGAGAATCCCGCAGCGCAGATACTCCTCGACCTCGCGCACGACGAATCGCGGCAAACTCCCAATCGGCTCCACGCGCTCCCGAAACGAGTCCCAATACGAACGCACGACTCGGTAGAGAACCGTCTCCTCAGGTCGATGCCGCTCGTAGCGGTCGCCGTCGCCATGCAGTGCAGAAAGCGAACCGGAAGGCCCCACGCGCGTCCCCATCGCGCGCGCCATGCCAAACGAAAGGGACGCCGATGACCGAGCACTTCCCCGATCTTCCCTGGCGGCCGCCACCCTCCGCCATGGCGGTCGCCACACCTGGCAAGGTCCACCGCCCACCTGACGCTCGGCCTGCCCCCGCCTTCCTCAAGAACGGTACACAACCAGATTCCTGTTGCCGCTCCCGCTCCCGCTCCCCCTCCCGCTCCCGCTCCCGCTCCCGCTCCCGCTCCCGCTCCCGCCTCCGCCCCCCATTCCTTCACCAGCGCTCCTCGGCCGCACGCGTCGACGCTGCGGGGCACGTAGCCCAGCATACGCCTTGAATGGCGCAACGACTTCAACGCCCCATCCCGCAAAGTTTGGTAAGGTCGTTGTTTCGCTCGAGCGGAGGGCATCGCCCCGACCTGCCCGAGACGTTTCCTCGGTCACTCTTCGGTGGACTTCTTGATGCTCGACATTGCAGGGTATACAGCCTTCGAACGCGTCGAAGTAACGCCGTTCGCGAAGACGTTTCGCGCGCAACGGGTGCAGGACGGCCTGCCCGTCGTGCTCCAAAGCCTGTCCATCGGACGCGCCCGGAGCGCCGAGATCGCGCGATTCAAACACGAGTACGCGCAACTCGCGCAGCTCAGCTCGCAAAGCCTCGTCTCCGTCCTCGGCGTCGAGGCGCGTGAAGACAGCCTCATCGTCATACGCGAACACTTCCCAGGCCAAACCCTCGCCCACACCCTCGCCGCGCGCCCAGGCAACAAGCTCCCCGTCTCCGAGGCCCTCGCCATCGCCACCGCGATCGCCGAAGCCCTCGCCGCCCTGCATGGACGCGGCATCACCCACCGCGATGTCCGCCCCCAGAACATCCTCGTCGGCGATGCAGGCGCGCTCAAGCTCACCGGCTCCGGCGTCGACGCCGAGGTCACGCGCGCACACGAGCGACTCTACGCGTACGAGGTCCTCCACGACGTCCTGCCCTACACCGCGCCCGAGCAAACCGGCCGCATGAACCGCAGCGTCGACCACCGCGCCGATCTCTACGCCCTCGGCATCATCCTCTACGAAGCCCTCACCGGTCGTCGCCCCTTCGAAGCCCGCGAGCCCATGGAGCTCATCCACGCGCACCTCGCCCTTCAGGCCAAACCCCCCGCGCACATCGACAGCGCGGTGCCCGAGACCCTCTCGCCTCTCGTCCTCAAGCTGCTCGAGAAAAACGCCGAAGACCGCTACCAAAGCGCCGAAGGCCTGCTCGCCGACCTGCGCCGCTGTCGCCACGAGCTCGAGACCCTCGGCACGATCTCCCCCTTCACGCCCGCCGAGCACGACCACGAAGGCGGGCTGCGCATCCACCAGAAGCTCTACGGTCGCGAGCGCGACATCGACGCGCTCACCTCGACCTTCACACGCTCGCTCGGCGGCGAACGCTCCATCGTCCTCGTCTCCGGTTACTCGGGCATCGGCAAATCCTCGCTCGTGCACGAGATCCTCAAGCCACTCGCCCGCGCGAAGGGCTACTACACGAGCGGCAAATTCGATCAGTTCAACCGCGACACCCCCTACAGCGCCATCATCCAGGCCTTCGACGGCCTCGTGCGGCAGATCCTCACCGAGAGCACCGAGCGGATCCAAGCCTGGCAGCGCGCATGGCTCGAGGCGCTCGGACAAAACGGCCAGGTCATCTGCGACGTCCTGCCTTCGATGGCACACCTGCTCGGCCCGCAGCCAGTCGTGCCCGCGCTCGGACCCGTCGAGGCGCAAAACCGCCTGAGCCGATGCTTCGTGCAGTTCGTCTCGGTCGTCGCGCGCAGGGCCCACCCGCTCGTGTTTTTCCTCGACGACTTGCAGTGGATCGACCTCGCGAGCCTCGACCTCCTGCGCGCCCTGCTCGCCGACGACTCCCTCGAGTCGTTTTTCTTCTGCGGCGCCTACCGCGACAACGAAGTCTCCCCCGCCCACCCGTTCATCGCGGCGCTCGAAGAGCACAAACGCGCAGGTCTCTCCGTCTGCGACATCGTCCTCGGCCCGCTCGAGCGTCGTCACATCGTCGACTTGCTCAGCGACAGCCTGCGGCGCTCGGACACCGGCCCGCTCGCCGACGCCATCCTCAAAAAAACCGCCGGCAACCCCTTCTTCGTCCGCCGCTTCTTGCTCTCGCTCGGCGACCACGGCGTGCTCACCTTCAAGCCCGGGACGGGTTTCGACTGGGACCTCAAGCGACTCGACGAGCTCGCCTACAGCGAAAACGTCGTCGATCTGATGGTGCGCACCATCGCCCGCCTGCCGAAAACCACGCAGGAAGCCCTCCGCCTCGCCGCCGCCATCGGGAGCGAGTTCGACCTCGGCGTGCTCGCCACCGTGCTCGAATGTACGCACGAACAGGCCTACGGCCGCCTCGAGCCCGCCGCCGCGGAAGGGCTCATCATCCCAGGCCGCAACGGCTACCGCTTCGCTCACGACAAGGTCCAGGAAGGCGCGTACGCGATGATCCCGGCCTCTGGCCGGCCCGCGTTCCACCTGCGCATCGGCAGGCTGCTCGCCGAGAGCACGCCCTTGTCCGAGAGCCGCAACCTCTTCGACGTGGTTGGCCACCTGAACAGCGCGCTCGAGCTCATCGACGATCCACACGAACGCGAGACGCTCGCCCGAATGAACCTCGTCGCCGCCACGCGAGCCGAAGAATCCGCCGCGTTTGGCGCCGCGCGCAGCTTCCTCGAACTCGGCCTGCAATGCCTCCCCGAAGATGCCTGGACGTCGAAGCATCAACTCCGCCTCGCCTACGCGAGGAAGCTCGGCGTCACGCTGTCCTTGCTCGGCCATCACGATGACGCGCTCGCCGCGCTCGGAGAGGCCCTCGAGCGCGCCACGACGAGGCTCGCTCGAACCGAGATCCTGCGGCTCAAGATGAAAGCGCAGGTGCTCAAGAACGACCTGCCCGCGGCGCTCGCCGAGGGGCTCGTGGTGATGCACTCCTTCGGCCTCGACCTGCCCGCGTTCCCGGACGAAGCGACGCTCGAGGAGCAGATGCGCGTGGCACTCGACCTCGTCGTCGAGCGCTCGCCCGAAGCGCTCCTCGACCTGCCGCCGCTCGAGGACCCCGAGATCGCCGCGCTGCTCGAGGTCCTGGAGGAGCTGTTCGCGCCGACGTACTTCCTCGCGACAAACAACTTCAGCATCAGCATCGCCAAGATCCTCGAGCTGTCCTACCGCCACGGGTTGTCGCGAAGCACGACCTACGGCTGTCTCAATTTCGGCATGCTCTTGTGCGTCCGCGGGCATATCAAGCTCGGCTACGAGCTTGGCCGCATCGCTGTCAGGCTCGGCGAGAGGCTCGGCGACAAGAAGAACGAAGCGATGATCCGCAACATGTGGGGTGGCTTCGTCCAGTACTGGGGAGACGGCTACAGCGCTTGCTGGGACACGTTGATCAGGGGCAAGGACGCGGGCCTGGAGACAGGCCAGTACATCTGGGCGTTCTACAACACGGTCAACGCCGTCACGAACAGCTTCCTGCGCGGTTTGCCCATCGAGGACATCCTCGCCGAGGCGAAGAGCTACCAGCCGATCCGCAAGCTCGACCGCTTCGACGCGATCACCTGGATGGCCGGCGCGGCCGGACAGATCGCCTACAACCTCTCGGTCGAGACAGACGACCCCTGCCGCCTTGTCGGGCCCCTCGTGGACATCGAGGAGGTCATGGCCGCGTGTCGCCGGATCAAGAACGAAAGCGCGTTCTTCTTCGCGCAGCTCTACATCGTCTTTTTGCTCGTCTTCCAGGGCGCCTTCGAGGAGGCGGCGCGCGTCGTGCTCGCGTCGAACCCCGAGCTCGTCAGCATCGCGGTCTGGCACGGCACGCCTGTGTTCCGCGCCTACGCGGCCCTCGCGCTCGCGCGCGCCGCGACGAGCGCCGCGCCTGAAGAGCGCGCGGTCATGCTCTCGCGCGCCGCGGCCTACGCGGAGAAGCTCGATGCTTGGGCGGAGATCTGTCCGGAAAACTTCGCCCACCGCGCGGCCTTGGTTCGCGCCGAGCTCGCCCGCGCCCGCGGCGAAGACAGGTTCGTGACGGCGGAACTCTACGACACTGCGATCTCGCTCGCGCATCGCGGCGGCTACATCCATGACGAGGCGCTCGCGAACGAGCTGTGCGCGAGGCACTGGATGGACGCCGGGAAAAGGACGCTCGCGCGCGCTCACCTCAGCGAGGCGCGCCGGCTCTATGCCCGCTGGGGCGCAACCATTGCCTCGCGCCGCCTCGCCCGCGCCTATCCCGAGCTTGTCGCGCGCGACGAGACGTTCGACGCGCCCTTGCCGAGCACGCCTGCGCCTTCGGCGGACGCCCTGGACATCGGGTCGGTGCTCAAGGCGGCGCAAGCGATCTCGGGCGAGATTGTGCTGCCCCGATTGATCGACGCCCTCTTGCGCGTGGCGCTGGAGAACGCCGGCGCGCGGCGCGGGGTCTTGCTCCTTTTGCGGGATGGCAGCCTCGTCGTCGAAGCGGAGCAGCGCGCGTTTGGCGAGGAAGACGCGCCTGCATCGACGGCGATCGAGCGAGATCTCGGGCAACGCTCGGATCTGCCTGCGACCGTGCTCGCGTACGTGGCGCGCACGCGTGAGAGCGTGCTCCTGGAGGATCGCGTGCAGGATGGCCCCTTTGCGCTCGACCCTTACCTCGTGGACGCGCCTCCGCGCTCGGCGCTGGCTGCGCCCATCATCGGCAAAGGTCGGCTTTCGGGCGTGATTTATCTGGAGAATGACCTCGCGCGGGGAGCCTTCACGCCTGCGCGGGTCGAGGTGGTGGGGCTCATCTGCACGCAGGCTGCGATCGCGATCGAGAATGCGCGGTTGTATGGGGAGCTGGAGCGGCAGGTGGAGGAGCGGACGGCGGAGCTACGGCACGCGAATGAGGCGCTCGTTCGTTTGAGTCGCGCCGAGCAGGAGCGCAGGGAGCAGGAGGCTCTCGACCAGCGCGCGGTCATCAGCCAGCAGGAGGAGGTGATCCATGCGCTGTCGGCGCCGATCATCGAGGTCTGGTACGGGGTGATCGCGGTCCCGCTGGTGGGGGTGCTCGACG
Source organism: Polyangium sorediatum (assembly GCF_029946465.1). NCBI lineage: Bacteria > Pseudomonadati > Myxococcota > Polyangiales > Polyangiaceae > Polyangium > Polyangium sorediatum. The sequence continues at coordinate 24,878 of NZ_JARZHI010000099.1, read as the reverse complement.
CGCGGCGGGGCGAGGAGATCATGGAGCGGGTGCTGCATCGGATTGGCTCCGCTTCGTGCCGCCAGGTGATCCTTGATTTGACGGGGGTGGAGAGCGTCGATTCCGAAACGGGCGAGCGCATCATGCGGATTGTCGGCGCGACGCGGCTGCTCGGGGCGAGCGTGGTGATCACGGGGATTCGCGCGGCCGTTGCGCAGACGATGGTGGCGTTCGACGCGGGCCTGAAGGAGCTGACGACGCGGGCGACGCTGCGGGACGCGCTGCGCGCGTATATGCGGTCGGAGGGTGCAGGGGGATTTTCGACGCGGAGGTGAACCCCCTTTTCTCTTCATCGACCACCTCGTGGCCGATCGATCGACGCGATCAACCCCACCGATAAAACGACCCCACGGGCTTGCCGGCCAGCAGGCGAGCAGCCAGTCCCGCTCAACCTGGTCGCGTCCTTTCGCGCGCTCGCCGCACCGCGGCCCGTGCACGGGCGGACGCAGGGGTGGGGTCGAGCTCTTCGGCCCGACGAAGATCCGCCTCCGCCGCATCGAGTGATCTCTCGCGCAATGCGAGGATGCCGCGCGTCAGGTGCGCGCGCGCCCGCTCCACGTTCTTCGCGTTGTTGTCGGTGTCTTGCTCGCCCCAGGGGGGTTGGCGTGCATCGACCTTGAAGGCGGTGGCGATGGCTGCACGGGCCTCCGTGCGGCGATCCAGCATATCGAGCAGGACCGCGCGGGTCGTGTGGTAGGGGGCATGATCGTCGAGGGCGAGGGCCCGATCGACGTCGCCGAGGGCCGCTCCGACATCACCTCGCGCCCAGGTTCGGCTCGCGCGCTGGTGGTAAGCGGCCGCAAGCGGAAGCTTCACGGAATAGACCCAGTCTCGATGTGAACCGCGCTCGCGTTGCAGCAATGCCTCCTCGAGCATGGCCTCGCCTTCGACGATGACCTCGTCCCAGTCGGGATAAAGCCGAGGCAAGACGCGCACGACCGGCAAAGGCTCGGCGCCCGCGCGCGGCAAATGTGCGAGGACGGCGAAGAGACCGGCCATGGCGGCGGCGTCATGGATTCCTCCCGCTTCGGGTCCTCCGTCGCGGATCTGCGTCAGCGTCCGGAGCGCCTCTCGCCGGTCCGGTTCGAAGGCGCCCTGGGTACGCATGTCCATCGCGAGCAACGAGAAAAAGAAAAATGCGAGCTGCCAAAGGTCGTGCTGGATGGGATCGACGTTCGAGCGCCAGCGCGGATGCATGGCTTCCGCCTCGCAGTCGTCCTCGATCGCGAGCGCCTCGAGCGCCTCGAGCAAATCGAGGTCGGCCACGCCTGGAACGAGCCACCGAATCTGAAGGCCTCCGCTCTGCTCGACGAGGCGCAGGTGCGACGGACCAAACCCGAGCCGACCACAGCCTTGCTCGTGCAGGCGCGCCATGACGTCGCACGCCTGCAATGCGCACGCTGCCGCTGCTTCGATCGGCAGAGATGGCCGGGGGCAGACGGGCGGAGGCGCCGCAAAGACGATGCCCGGGCCCACCTGCAACACCGGCACGGTGTACGGCGACGCGAGCGCCTGCACGCGCCGCGCGACGGTCTCGATCGCGAGGTCCTCCTCCCAGGCGTACGCCTCGCCGCGCGGATGAATGTACACTTGTCCACCCGCTTGCCGGTCGCTGCCGAGGAGCCAGTAGGCTTTTTTCTTCGAGAGACCGGGCCGGTACCAGAGCCGTGTATACTTCCAGAGCACGCGACGGGCGCTGGCGACTTCGTCCGGATTGCCGCGCACGTCGAAGCGACCCTCCTCCGGGAATCGCCTCATGACCCGCGCCTCGCGTTGACGTGGATGCGCGCACGCTTCAACGCGACGAGCGCCGATCCTCCCGCCATCCCGAGGGCGAGCAGCGGCAAGAGCCGGCGCGCCAGCGCGTCCTCGAGGGGTACATCGGGCGTGGGGGCGGGATGTTCGTCCCAGTCCTTCGGCCGCGAGGGTTCCGGCAGGACGTCGGCCCGCGCGGCACCCACCCAGGAGAACCAAGTGAACAAAACGAGTGCGCTCCAGCCGAGGCCACGCCTTTTCATAGGCTCCGGAGGGTATCACGGGCCGAGCCATCGTTGCAAAGCCAGGGCGGGTACCACGTCCCCCCGCTCACGCCGGCCAGATGCGCGCCGTCACCGTGTTCTGACCTGCGCGCGTCGTGGCATAAAACGTCCACCCATCGTTCGTGCGTATCCCGAACACACGCGCGCCAAGCCCGTTCGCGTAATACGCCCTGGGGGAGAAGAGGTCGTGGTTGTTCAGATTGAGGTGTTGCGCGAGCTCGTCGTAGGCCGCTTCGCGCAGGTGGTTGCAATGCTCCCGGGGGGTCCGGTTGGCGAGCTGCGCGGCCTCGGCGATCCCTGGGTCCTCCGGCCCGATGTAGTAATTCGCGTGGATCACGGTGGGCCCGTTGCGGTTGCCGGCGATCAAGATGCCGCATCCGTTCAAGGGGTCGGTCATGAACACGTCCATCTGGTTGTTCAGCGTGACGCGATGGGCCTGGTTCTGCGCCCAGGGCACGAAGACGGCCTCGCGTGACGTGTTCGTGCCCGCCTGGAGGACCTTCACACCCACGGCCCGACCCCCCAGCGCCTCGACGAGGTCGGTGTGTCGGCCTTCGCAGTTGTACGTGAAGACCCGGGCAATCGATTGGGTCCCGACGGATTCGACCGGGCCGGCGGGCATGAAACGCGCCTCGGGCGTCATCTCCCGAGCGCCCAGGAACTGCGGGGGGTTGGCGAAGAGGTCCGCCCAGCGGAGCCGGACCTCCGGGGCGTCGTCCCGGAGGTTGCCCCGGGGAAGATCGAGACCCCCGCCGCCCCCGCCGTACAGGAGGCGATAGGCCCCATACGCGAGCCCCCCGAGGACCATCGCGCCTCCAACGTAGGGCGCCGCGGCGACCGCCATCGCTCCGAACGGCTGGGCCACCGGCTGCCCCTCCGCGCGTGGTGGAGGGGCGGCCGCAGCGTGGGGCGGGTGCGCCGCTCTCCGCTGCACGACCGCGGCCGGGTGCGGCGCGCGCGACGTCGCTGCCGCGGGCGTAGGCTTCGGCTGCGCCACCTTCGCCGGATGTGGGGCGCGCGGTCCGGCCGCCGCGGGCGTAGGCTTCGGCTGCGCCACCTTCGCCGGATGTGGGGCGCGCGGTCCAGCCGCCGCGGGTGCAGGCTTCGGCTGCGCTGCCTTCGCCGGATGTTGCGGACGCGCGCCCTGCCGCAACCCGCCTCGGTCGCCCCCTGTCTTGCCGGTCATCGCTGCCTCCCTGGCCGCCCCCCGCCATCATCCCCGTTTGCGCCCCTCCCGCCCAATTTCTGTCATTCGCGCAGCTCGACCCCTCGCGCCGCCTCGGCCGAGCCGCGAGCCTGCTGCTTGCCTCGTGCTAGCTTCCGCCCGCGATTGCATGACCCCCCGCACCGCCACCGCCGCCGGCTTTTCGGCCGTCCTCCTCTGGTCGCTCCTCGCGCTCTTCACCGCGGCCTCGGGCACCGTCCCGCCCTTCCAGCTCGCCGCCATGACCTTCCTCGTCGGCGGCCTCGTCGGCGTCGTGACGTGGCTCCGTCGGCCCCACGCCATCCGATCCCTCCGCCAACCCCCGCTTGTCTGGGCCCTCGGCACGGGCGGCCTCTTCGGATACCACGCCCTCTACTTTGCGGCTCTGCGATGGGCGCCGCCCGCCGAATCCGGCCTCATCAACTACTTCTGGCCCCTGCTCATCGTGCTGTTTTCGTCGTTCCTGCCCGGCGAGCGGCTCCGCGCGTCCCATCTCCTGGGCGCGCTCCTCGGCTTCGCCGGCATTCTCGTCCTTTTCCTCGGCCGCGGCGCCCTCGACGCCCGGACGGAGTACCTACCGGGGTATGCGTGCGCCTTCGCGGCGGCCTTCGTGTGGTCGGGGTACTCCGTCCTCTCCCGGCGCTTTGGCGAGGTGCCGACCGACGCCGTGGCCGGCTTTTGCCTCGCGACCTCCGCCCTCAGCTTGCTCGGCCACCTCGCCTTCGAAACGACGGTTTGGCCTCAAAACACAACGCAATGGCTCGCGCTCCTCGCGCTCGGCATCGGCCCGGTCGGCATTGCTTTTTATGTGTGGGATATCGGCGTCAAGCGCGGCGACATCCGCCTCCTCGGCGTCGCGTCGTATGCGGCTCCGGTGCTCTCGACCGCCATTTTGGTGCTCGCAGGCCATGCAAAGCCGAGCGTCACGCTCGCCGTCTCGTGCGGGCTCATCGTCGTCGGGGCGCTGGTCGCTACGATCGGAACGAAGCGGTCGACGCGGTAAAGCCCGGGGTCCCGCGCGCGGACCCGTCCCGGTCGTTTCCTTCTGCCTCGTTTTTCTCGAAGATCCCGCGCGTCTTCCCCCTTCCCCCTTCCTCCTCCTTTCCGTTTTTTCTGGCGCTACGCGGGTCCGGCGTGCGGCATCCAAGCCGAACAGTCGAAGTCAGCAGGAGGATTCGATGCGGTTGTCTCATCCTTCCCTTCTCTTGGGGCTCATTTTCGCCGCGGGCGCGGCTTGCTCGGCGGGAATGCCTGGACAAGCCATCGCCGAGCCGCAGGCCGGCCCGAAGCCCGGGGCTGCAGCGGGCGCGGCTTCCCCCGATGCGGCCCTCACGCTCGATCCGCGGCTCGGCTTGCTCGCCCCGGGCGATCGAAAGACGAGCTACGCCCCCGTCGACATCGAGGAGCCCTTCGCGCAGATCATGAAGCGGCTCTCGGCCGAGAAGTCGGGCGTCATGCGCCGCCAGGCGGACCTGCTCGCCGAGCGGTACGACCTCGCCAACCGGAGCTCGAAAGGCGTCACCATGTCCCGCGGAAAGCCGATCCAGACCGGCATCCGCGTCAAACTCCCCGCCGGGGTCACCTGGAGCGCCCTCGCGGGCATGACGCCCGCCGAGATCAAGGACAAAAAACTCTGGCCTGCAGGCTTTTTCCCCCTGCCCCACGCCAAACAGGGCGAGGGCGGGATGGTCTTCCCGAAGATCCACATCACGGAGATCAAGAAGCAGGAGGGCCGTGATCTCGAGCGGTTCGACGTGGAGTTCGACCTGCCCGAGCATTTCATCCCCGAGTTCCCGCCGCCCATCTTCCTCACGACCCGGCCGGAGCTCGGCGACGTCTCGCGCGGGCAGCTCGTCACCACGCAGAACTTCTTCGAGCTCTTCGACGGCATCCTGAACCCGAAGCAGCTCGACGGCCTCCGGCTGCTCGTCTCGCAGTTCCCGCAGCAGCAATTCAACCAGACGAGTGATCGCCGCTCGGCAAAACCCTCCCTCGGCGTCTCGTGCTTCGAATGCCACGCGAACGGCCATTCCAACGCCGGATTCCACCTCGTCGGCGACATCCGCCCGCAATCCCACCGGCGGCGCATCGACACGCCCTCGCTGCGCGGCGTGAATCAGCAGCGCCTCTTCGGCTCGCAGCGCGCGCTCCGCAGCATCGAGGATTTCACGGAGTTCGAGCAGCGCGCCGCGTATTTCGACGGGGATCCCGTCATCGCCCAGAAGAAGGGCGTGCACTTCCTCGATCGCGGCAGCGAGGTGCAGGCCATGGCCGAGTTCCAGGAGCTGCTCGACTTCCCGCCCGCGCCGAAGCTCCGGGTCCTCGACAGGAAGCTCGATCCGAAGCTCGCCACGCCCGAGGAGATGCGCGGGCAGGAGGTCTTTTTCGGCAAGGGGCAATGCGCGAGCTGCCACCCGGCGCCCATTTACTCGGACAACTTCATGCACGATCTGCGGACGGAGCGGTTCTTCCCGCCCACGCTGATCAACGGGCGGCTCGCCATCGCCGACGGGGCCATCAAGACGTTCCCGCTGCGCGGCATCAAGGACTCGCCGCCTTATTTGCACGACGGACGGCTGCTCACGCTCGAAGACACGGTCGAGTTCTTCAACCTCGTCCTCGAGCTCAAGCTCTCCGATCAGGAGAAGAGCGACCTCGTCGCGTTCATGCGGGTCCTGTAGGTTTCCCGCGCGCGTCCGTCTCGGCCGGGTCCTCCTCGGCCGGGCCGTCCATCCCGTCGACCATCACCGGATCACTCTGCTCGGCGAGGTGCGGCTTGCCCTCCATGTCGATGTAGTGGCCGCTGCGCTTCGCCTTCGTTGCGAGGTAAAACTTGTTGTAATCGTTCGGCGGGATCACGTGCGGGATCCGGCCCGCCACCTTCACGCCGTACTGCTCGAGCTGGCTTATCTTGTTCGGGTTGTTCGTGATGAGCCGGACCGACTTCACGACGAGGCTCTGGAGCATGTGCGCCGCCACCGCGTAGTCCCGCTCGTCGTCGCGGAAGCCGAGCGCGAGGTTCGCCTCCACCGTGTCGAGGCCCTGATCCTGCAGGCCGTAGGCCCGGATCTTGTTGATGAGCCCGATCCCGCGGCCTTCCTGCCGCAAATACAGCAAAATGCCGCGCTCCATCGACTGGATGAGCCGCAGGCCTTCGAGGAGCTGATCCCGACAATCGCAGCGGAGCGAGCCCATCACGTCGCCCGTCAGGCACTCCGAGTGCAGGCGCGTGGGCACCTCCTCGGCGCCCATCACGTCGCCGTGCACCATGGCCACGTGTTCCTTCGCGTCGCGGTTGTTCCAGAAGGCGACGATCTGGAAGCGGCCGACCCGCGTCGGCAGATCCGCGACGCCGACCACCCGCACGCAGAGCCCCGCCGGGCCGTAGCCGTCGCATTCGTGGACCCGGTCCCGCTCCACGAGATCGAGCAAGTCCCCACGACCGGCGTTCGTCATCGACCTTTCTCTCCTCCCACCACCCGCCTTGCGACTAGCAGGCCCGGGTGCCGATGCCAAAAATCTTGGCCTACGGGCGCCGTTCGATCGATAGCCCCCCGTGGTGTCCCCGATCCGCGCCCTCCTCGCCCCGGCCGCGCTCGCGTCCGTCCTCCTCGTCGGCTCGCCCGACGCAGAGGCCGCGTCGCTCGGCCTCCACCGCGTCCGTGTCACGTCCGAGGCCGCCTACGGCGCCGTGGGGGGCCAGGCCAAGCCCGTGCGCCTGACGCTCGATCCTCGCCTGCAACGCGAGGCCGAGCGGCTGCTCGCGCGCTCGGGCGCCCCCGAGGCCGCGATCGTCGCCTCGGACGTGCGCACCGGGCGTATCCTCGTCTGGGCGAGCCGCGGCAACCGCGACTTCGTGGCCGAGCCCTACGCCCCGAGCGCGAGCCTCTTCAAGATCGTCACGGCCGCGGCGCTGCTCGACGGCGGCCACGCGAACGAAGGCACGGAGGCGTGCTGGTCGGGCGGCGAGCACGACATCACGGAGGCCGATCTCGACCGGCGCGGCGGCAGCGCCTGCACGCCCTTCGGCGAGGCCCTCGGCAAGAGCATCAACATGGTGTTCGCGCGGATGGCGAAGCGGCACCTCGACCCGGACGATCTGCGGCGCATGGCCTCCGCGCTCGGGTTCGCCGGCGACGTGCCGATCGACGTCCCCGCCCACGCGGGGCGCGTCGAGATCCCGGCCGATCCCTTCGGCATGGCCCGCGCCGCCGCGGGGTTCTGGAACGGAAAGCTCTCGCCGCTCGGCGCGCTCTTCGCGATGCAGACCATCGCCAACGGCGGCGAGCGCGTGCGGCTCGTGCTCAAGGATCCCGGCGTGCCCGTCGCCCGCGTGGTCGAGCGCCGCGCCCTCGATCCGCGCGTCGCGCGCACGCTGAACCGCATGCTCCAGGTCACCACGAAGCGGGGCACGTGCGTCAAAGCGTTCCGCCACGCGGACGGGACACGCGCGCTGCCCGGCATGGCCGTGGCCGCGAAGACGGGCACGCTCGTCGGCAAGAAGCCGGCGCGCATGTTCTCGTGGTTCGCCTCCTTCGCGCCCGCGGACAAGCCCGAGATCGCCGTGGCCGTCATGCTGGCGAACGACATCACCTGGCGGACGAAGGCGAACATCGTCGGCCGCGAGCTGCTCGAAGCCTACTTCGCGGGCAGCCGCGACGAGCGACGCGGGCGCTGAGCTTCAGGCGACCGCGGCGCAGGCGATCGTGAGGGCGAGGAAGTTCGCATTGCACTGCGCCTTCAGCCCGATCGTCGTGGCCGTGGCGAGGCAGAGCGTGTAGCCCGTGAGGGTGTGCCGCAGGCACCGGCGGTATTCCCGCTCGGAGGCGGCGAGCGCGAGCGCGATCGCCTCGGTGGGATCGACGTCGGGCGGCGGGCGGGTGATGCGCTCCCGCCCCGGCTCCTCGCCGCCGCCGCCCACGACGTCCTGGATGGCCTGAAAAAGGCCTGACCCTGCCGCGTTCACGCGCTCCGCGGCGCCGCGAAGCGTCTCGTAATCGGCGGAGGCGGCGCCCTGGAAGTCCGAAAGCGCGTCGTAGAGCTCCTGGGCCGCGCTCTGGATCCCGGAATCCGGGATATCGCTGATGGCGCTCGCGGAAGGCAGGGAGATCGATTTCGCGGCATCCGCCAAGTCGCGCCATTCCTCCCTCGAGGGCTCGGGCTGCGCGACGAGGGAGCTCGGGGCCGACGTCAGCCCGTTGTCGGCGGCATCGGCGCCCGCGAAGCAGCCTTGGCCGGCGAGCAGCATGCCTCCGAGGAGGAGAGGCACGAACGAGAGCGCGGCGCGCCTCGTCTTCGGAGAGAGGTTCGATCGGGATGAACGTGTTCGTTTCGACATGGCGCCCCCCATCCCGCCTTCGTTCGGCGCGCCCGCGGCGCGAGCCCAACGAAGGCGGACCGCAATTTCCGTCGCGCGGACGACCGGTGGACCCTCCACCACGTTCGTCAGGGTGAAGATTGGGCCCGCGGCGTCCCGGTCAATCGGGTCCGCGCCGAGGGCGCCCTGCCGACACGCCGTACCCGGACGAAGTCGCGGGAGGCGCGTCGCGGCGAGAGCCTGTGACATCGTTTACAGATTTGGGCTACGGGGCGCGGCGCGCAGGGGGGTGGCCTCGGGCAAACGATCGTCCAAAAAGGACCACGGTCCCTCTGTCCGGGCATCGTCTCGCGGACGCGGGGGCGCTAGACTCGTGCCGCGTGCACGCAAGTCAACTCCCCCTCTCGCACGAGGCCACGGCCCTCGCCGTCTCCGCCGACGGCAAGCGACTCGCGGCGTCGGCGATCGGCAACGGGCGCACGGTCGTCTACGATCTGCGCGTCGGCCGAGCGCTCTTCCGGTTCGGCGTGGGCGCGACGGGGCTCGCGCTCTCGCCCGACGGCGGGCGCCTCGTCACGGCGTGGTCCGACGACGCGCGTGTGCCGCCGAGCGTAGCCCGTTCCGCCCTCGACGCGCGCGTGGAGGCCGACGAGGCCGTGCACACGGTGCAGGTCTTCGACCTCGTCACGGGTCGATGCTTGACGCCCGAGCCGTGGCGCGGCGAGGCGCCGATCGCGCTCTCGCCCGACGGCAAGTTGCTCGCGGTCACGGCCGATCGCCTCACGAGCGCGGTGCTCGTCTACCGGCTCGCGGATGGAGCGCTCGTGCAGGAGCTCTCGTATCCGCATCGACGGCGGCTTCGCAGCCTCGCCTGGAGCCCCGACGGTCGCCTGCTCACGGCGGCCACGGGCGTGACGCCGGTCGTGCACTGGTCGACGGACGATTTCCGGGACGTGCGGCCCGAGGGCGTGCGCGAGACCGACGCGGCCGTCGCGTTCTCGCCCGATGGAACGCTCGTCGCGGCGGCGGGGCCGGACAGCCGGATCCGCTTGTTCGAGCCGGGCCACGAGGGCGAGCCGCGCGCGGTGCTCGCGGTGAAGAACGGCCTCACCTTGCTGCGCGGCGTCGCGGCGCTCGAGTTCTCGCCGGACGGCGCGCTCGTCACCGCGCTCGGCCGGACCCGCGCGACGCAGGTCTTCAGCGTGCCGCTCGCGCGCCCTCTCTGGACGGCGAGCCCGGGCCCGATGGCGTTCTTGCCGAATGGCAAGACCGTGGCCGCGTGGTGGTGCGGCGCGGTGTGGCTGCGGGACGCCGAGAGCGGGGATCTGCGCGTGTCCCCGGCCGACGACGCGGGCGACGACACGCCCTCCGGCGTGGCTCCGGCGAGCCGCACGGTGACGTTGCGGAGCCGTGAGTTCGAGGGGCGCATCCCGACGCCCCCGCAGACGCTCCGGGTCGTCCCCGAGGCGCCGGGCAGCGCGGAGGTCGCCCTGTCGGGCGCGGCGGCGGCCCTGATCGCGCGCTTGTCGACGGGCTGGGCCGAGTCGAGCTACCGCACCGCGGCGAACCTGCTCGCGCGTGACGCCGACGGCCTCGGCGTGCGTCTGCCGCTACGCGGCGGTTATGCGTACGTGCAGATCCGGACGAGCGCCGATCGGTACCGCCTCCTCGTGACCGTCACCGCGGACGAGCCCGAGCAGGATCCGCCGCCCTCGTCGAGCTTGGTGCGCCTCTCGCGCTGGATCCGCGATCGTCTGAGCGCGGAGGCGCGCCGCGTCGCCGCGGCCGATCGCGAGTGGGCTGCGGAGATCGCGCCGGGCGCGGGCGAGGGCGACGTCCAGATCGAGCGTGGCCCCGGCTCGCTCACCATCACCCTCGCTCACGCGCCCCTGCCCTCGCTCGACGATCTCGAGGCCCTGATCCACGCGGCCGAGCTGAAGCTCGAGCCCTGAGCCCTCCGACGCGCCTTGAAGAAGCCGCCGCCTGTCTCCGAGTTCGTGCGTTTTCCGATCACCGCCGGCGTGGCGATGCTCGCCCTCTTCGTCACGGTGCTCGACGCGTCGGGTCGATCGATCCAGCCGCTCGTGATGAACGTGCGCGCGTTCGAGGGCGAGCCGTGGCGCCTCGTCACGAGCGCCTTGCCGCACGCGAACGCGCTGCACTTGATTTTCAACATCGCCTGGCTCTGGATCCTCGGGACGATGCTCGAGGAGCGCTTCGGAGCGTTCCGTTTGCTCGGCCTCGTGCTCCTCTTCGCCGCGGGATCGGCGGCGGCCGAGTACGCGGCCTTCGTCGGCGGGATCGGCCTGTCCGGCGTGGTCTACGGGCTCTTCGGCCTCGCGTGGGTGCTCGATCGCGCGGACGCGCGCATGCGTGGCACCGTGGATGCGCGCTCGACGCAGCTCTTCATCGGCTGGTTCTTCTTCTGCATCGCGACGACCGTCCTCGACGTCTTGCCCGTCGCGAACGTGGCGCACGGCGTGGGCGCGCTGCTCGGCGTGCTCATGGGGCTCGTGATCACGGGGGGCCTGCGGGTCGCGCGTCGACGCGCCTCGGTGCGCGCCGGAGCGGGGCTCGCGCTCTTGCTCGTCGTCGTGGCCTCGGGCGCGGGTGCAACCGTGCTCCGCCCGCGCGTCAACTTCGCGAAGAACGGAGGCGACGACAGCGCGCGCCTCGCTTACGAGGCGTTCGACGCGGGGAACTTCGACGAGGCCATCTCGCGGTACGAGAAGGCGCTCGAGGTGAGCCCGAAGAGCGCGACCTTCTGGTACAACCTCGGCATCGCGTACGCGCGCAAGGGCAAGCTCGACGACGCGACGCGCGCGTACACGCAGGCCGTCGCGCTCGCGCCCGAGAACACGGGCATGAAGCGCACGCTCATCGACACGAAGCGCTCCCGCGCCGACGCGGCGCAGGCGGACGGCAAGCACGACGAAGCCATACGCCTCTACGAAGAGGTGCTCGCGTTCGACGGCGACGACGCGTTCTCGCTCTACAGCCTGAGCCGCACCTACGAAGAGCTCGGCCGTCACGAGGAGGCCGGGCGGCTCCGCGCGCGCGCCGTGGCCCTCCACGTGGACCCTGGCGGCGGCCCTGCGGAGCCGTCCTTCGACGTCGACGCGGGGATCGAACGCGACGCGGGCCCGTGAACGCCCTTCTCTGCGCGATTCATCGCCCCTACACTCGTCGTTTCCCGGAGGCCGCCCCTTGAAGACCGTCGACTTCTTTTTCGACTTCTCGTCCCCGTACAGCTACCTCGCCGCCACGCAGCTCCCGGCCCTCGCGGCGCGCGCTGGCGCGACGATCGCGTACCGCCCCTTCGTGCTCTTCGCCGTGTTCAAGGCCGCGGGCAACGACATGCCGGCCAAGATCCCCACGAAGGGCGCGTACCTCTTCAAGGACCTCGATCGCTGGGCGCGGCACTACGGCGTGCCCTTCCGCTTCTCCAGCCACTTCCCCTCGAACACGATCAAGGCCATGCGCATGGTCCACGTCGCCGCGGATCAAGGCAAAGCCGAGGCGTTCTCGCAGGCCGCCTTCCGCGCCATGTGGGCGGAGGATCGGGACATCGCGAGCCCCGAGACGCTCGCCGAGCTCGCGCGCGGCGTGGGCCTCGACGCCGAGGCCGCGCTCGCCGCGATCGAGACGCCCGCGATCAAGGATCGGCTCCGCGCGGACACCGACGAGGCCATCACGCGCGGCGCGTTCGGCGCGCCTGCGATGTTCGTCGGGGACGAGCTCTTCTGGGGCAACGATCGGCTCCACTTCGTCGAGGAAGCGCTGAAAGGCTGATGGCGCTCCGACCCTTCGAACGGCTCCCCTACGAGGCGCTCCCCGCGCTGCCGCGCATCCCGCACGGCTACCACCGCGCCGAGGCGCGCCGCGTGCAGGTGTCTTCCCGCATCTTCGGCGACGTCGGCGTGCACGTCCGTGTCGTGGGCTCGGGCCCGCCGCTCCTGCTCGTGCACGGGCTCATGACGTCGAGTTACTCGTTCCGGTACGTGCTCGAGCCCCTCGGCCGGTTCTTCCGCGTCTTCGCGCCCGATCTGCCCGGCGCCGGCCGCTCCGACAAACCGACACGGGCGGACTTTTCGCCGCGGAGCTTTGGCACGTTCCTCGCCGAGCTCCAGCAGGCGCTCGGCATCCGCGGGTGCGCCGTCATGGGCAACTCGCTCGGCGGGTACGTGGCGATGCACCTCGCCTTGGAGGATCCGGCGGCCGTCTCGCGCCTCGTCGTGAACCACGCGCCGGGCACGCCGGAGCCGCGGTACGTGGCGCTGCGGGCGATGCTCTCGACGGGCGCGGGCCGCGCGCTCCTTCGTTACCTCGTGCAGCGCGACCCGCGCCGCTGGGTGTACCGGAACGTCCATTACCACGACGAACGGCTCAAATCGCGCGAGGAGCTCGACGAGTACGGCGCGCCGCTCGCCACGGACGCGGGGCTCGCGTGTTTCACGAAATCGCTGCACGAGACGCTCGCGCCTGCGGGCTTCCATGCCTTCGTCGACGAGCTCGGCCGCGCGCCCTTCCCCGTGCCGCTGCTCTTCGTGTACGCCCGGAAGGATCCGGTGGTCTCGCCCCGCGTGGGGGAAGCCCTCCACCGCCTCGCGCGGGGCTCCGAGCTTCGATACCTCGAAGGCACGTCGCATTTCTCCCACGTCGACTCGCCCGATCGGATGGTCGAGACCATCCTGCCCTTCCTCCGCGCCGCCGAGGACCCCGAGCGCGCGGGCGCCTCGCTCGGCGGCTGACGGCCGCCCTTCCCGCCGGGCCTGCGCAGGCTCTCCGCGCGCAAAACCGTGTACGCTCCGCCCTGCGCTTCGTTTGCGCACCAACCATCGGAAGGTGAAGGGAGGCATGCGGATGAAATCGTCGTGGTCTTTTTGGGGGTTCGTGCTGGCGAGCGTGTCGCTCGGGGTCATCGGCTGCGGCAGTGAGGTGAATGGCGGCGGCGCGGGCGGCTCCGGGGGCTCCGGCGCGGGCAGCACCGCATCGAGCGGCGGCTCCGGGGGCACGGGGGGCACGGGCGGAGGCATGGGCACGGGCGGCGCCGGGGGTGCGGGCGGCGGCATGATGGCCGGCTCGGGCGGCGGCATGATGGCCGGCTCGGGCGGCGCGGGCGGAGGCACTTACGCGAGCTGCGAGGAATGCACGGCTGACACGGGCGCGCCCGCGAACGAGTGCCAGGCCGAGTTCGACGCCTGCATGGCTTGGAAGACCTGCGTCAGCATCTACTACTGCCAGCATTCCAGCACCCCGAACGGCCCGGGCCCTTGCGACACCACCCAGGCCGGGGCCTGTTGCACATGGTTTTGCCAGGAGGCGGGCCTCGACATGGAGGGGATCACGCGCTTCCGGGCGCTCGATCAATGCATCCATTGCAAGACCTGTACGGGCCTCTGCGAAACCGCGGACACCTACTGCCCCGTCTTCGAACCGGGCGGCAGCTCGGCTTGTATTCCCTGACCTGACCCGACCGGCGACGAACGCCGGTTGACGCCGCCGTCGACCTCTGGTCTGGAGCGTACGCATGCGCTCCGCCCTCGCTCACCTCGCCCCGCTCGTCCTCCTCGCCGGTTGCGGAGGTGAACCCCCGAGGCCCGCGGCGCCCCCGCCGTGCGCCCCCGAGCCGCCGGCCGCCGTCGCAAAACCTTCGTCCGAGCCCGCGGCCGTCGCCGCCTCGGCCGCGGCGCCGACGGTCGTCGCGGGCCTCACCGCCCTCGAAACGGAGCTCGTCGGCAAGCACGGCGAGGCGCAGAGGCCCCGGATCAAGCGGGGCCTCGCGCAGGTCGCGTCCCTCTGGCGCGCGGAGGACGGGGAGTTCGCCGCGTTCGTGCGCGAGCAGTTCCTCTCGGATCCGGCCGCGGTCGACGCCACGTTCGCCCGGCTCGAAGGCTTGATGGAGCAGCTCGAAGGGCACCTGCACGAGATGGGGCGCGCGCTGCGTTTCCCCACGGACACCGACACCGGGCCGCTCTTTCCGGTCGATCCGCTGCTCGCGGGCTACGAGCCCGCGGCGCACCTCTACGAGGATCTGTTCAAGTCCCGGATCGCGTTCGTCGCATTGCTCAATTTCCCGCTCTCGGATCTCGCCACGAAAAACGCCGAGGGCGAAAGCTGGAGCCGGCGCCGCTGGGCCGAGGAGCGGCTCACGGGGCGCTTCGCGGTCCGCATTCCCGGCGAGATTGCCCAGGACATCGCGCGCGCGAACACCGAGGGGGATCTTTACATCTCCGATTACAACATCTGGATGCACCACCTCGTGAACGAGAAGGGGGTTGGGGCGCAGGGCGCCGAACGGCGACCCGGAGCCCCAAGCGGCGAACCGAGCGAGCGGCTCTTCCCGGCGGGGCTCCGGCTCATCAGCCACTGGAACCTGCGCGACGAGCTCAAGGCGGATTACGGCGATCCGCGGGGCCTCGAAAAGCAGCGTACGATCGTGCAGGTGATGGAGCGGATCGTCACGCAGACGATCCCGGCCGCGGTCATCGACGACCCGCGGGTCGACTGGAACCCGTTCACGAACGAGGTCCGCCTCGCGCCTGCCGCGGACGTCGAGCCCTCCGCGCCGAAGCGCGCGCCGATCACGACGGCGTCGGCGAGCCCCGAGCCCTACGTGCGGTATCAAAAGCTCCTCGCCTCGTTCCGCGCCTCCCGGCGGGCCGACCCGTATTCGCCGATCGCGAACACCGCGATCAAGCGTCGCTTCGAGCTCGGCCGCGAGATCGGCGAGGACCGCGTGCGCGCGCTCTTCCTCGAAATCCTCGGTTCGGGCACGATCCCGAAGGTCGCCGCCGAGATCGAGCGCCGGCTCGGCCGCAAGCTCGGGCCGCAGGATCTCTGGTATGCTGGCTTCAAGGCGCGCGGCGGCAAGACGGAGGCCGAGCTCGACGCGATCACGCGCAAAAAATATCCCGACGCGAAGGCGTTCGCGGCCGACATCCCGCGGATCCTCGTGGCGCTTGGTTTTCCGAAGGATCACGCGAAGACGATCGCCGAGCGGATCGTGGTGGATCCCTCGCGCGGCGCCGGACACGCGATGGAGCCGCGGCGCCGCGGGGACAAGGCGCGCCTCCGGACGCGTATCGAGAAGGACGGGATGAACTACAAGGGATACAACATCGCCGTCCACGAGCTCGGGCACAACGTCGAGCAGGTCTTGTCGCTCTACGACGTCGACCACACGTTGCTCGCGGGCGTGCCGAACAACGCGTTCACCGAGGCACTCGCCTTCACGTTCCAGGCGCGGGACCTGGAGCTCCTCGGACTCCAGAAGACGACGGCCGAGTCCGAGCGGGATCGGGTGCTCGGCGAGCTGTGGGCGGCGTGGGAGATCGCGGGCGTCGCGCTCGTCGAGACGGACGTCTGGCACTGGCTCTACGAGCACCCGGACGCGACGGCCGAGGAGCTCGGCAAGGCCACGGTCACGATCGCGAAGAAATACTGGAACCAGTACTACGCGCCGCACCTCGGGTCGCCGGATTCGGCGTTGCTGGCGATTTATTCACACGCGATCTCGACGCCGCTCTACTTGCCGGATTATCCGCTCGGGCACCTCATTGCGTTCCAGATCGAGGAGCACGTGCGGAAGCAAGGCAAGCTCGGTCCGGAGTTCGAGCGGATGGCGAAATATGGATCGGTCCTGCCGGACCTGTGGATGAAACACGCGGCGGGGGAGGCGATCAGCGCGGGGCCCTTGCTCCGCGCGGCGGAGAAGGCGCTCGGGGGGAAGCCGTAACGGCCTCGGTCAGGGCGTGGGAGGCGGTAGGATGCCGACGGCGTCGATTTCGTTGTAGCCGGACACGGCCTCGGAGGCGAGGTCGATGCGCACGGAGGAGATCTTTGCGCAGGTCAGGGTCGGCACCGAGAGGATGTGCGCGCAGGCCCCGATCGACTTGGGCGCTGGATTGTCGTAAATCACCTTGGCGCCTTCGCTGGTGGTGATCGTGACTTTCTTCACGGCGCCCGGGTTGAACGTCTCGTAGATCCAGACGGCTTCGCCCGTCACGGGCGTCGAGAACCCAACGGTTAAGAACTCGCCGGCTTTGTCTTCGGTCTCCGTGGCCCAAGCCTTGGACTCGTCGCCGGCATCAGGATAGACATTCGGCGCGCCGAGGGCCTGGGACGCGGAATACCCCCCTGCGGGGGAGTATTCGGACGAGACGGCGACCTCCTGGTCGGCCCACACCACGCCGGCCGGCGCCTCGATCACGTTCACCAGATTGGTCACGTTGATGCAACGCTTCGTGTCGTCGACCTCGTCGACGACCTCGCCGTCGTTGCAGAGCGCCATGTTGCCGCCCGTGCCGCTGCTGCTGCTGCTGGTCATGCCACCGGTGCCGCCCTGCCCGCCGGTGCCGCCCTGCCCGCCGGTGCCGCCCTGCCCGCCGGTGCCGCCGGTGCCGCCGGACGCGCCGCTGCCGCCGCTGCCAGCGGTGCCGCCGGTGCCGCCGGAACCACCGGTGTCGTCGCCGCAACCCGCGAAGCAAGCAAGCATCACGAACATCGGGGCCACGATCGAGATTCGTCGCAGATGAAAATTCATTCTATTTTCTCCTTCCACTGAGAGTGCCCTCACAGGGAAGTCCCGAACGTATCCGGCCGGACGGACTCATGTCAACGCATCGCAACCGCCGCGCGCCGCCCTCGTCCGTGGTATGAATTCTGACCACCCGAGGAGGCCGCCGTATGTACCGCGTCACCATCCTGTACCCGCACGAAGAGGGCAAGCGCTTCGACCTCGACTACTACGTGCACAAGCACATGCCGATGGTGACGTCCTTGCTCGGGCCGTTCGGCCTGAAGAGCGCGGAGGTCGCCGAGGGCCTCCCCCGCAATGGCGCGCCCCCTCCCTTCGTCGTCATGGCGTCCATGACGTTCGACGCGATCGAGGATTTTCAGCGCGGCATGGCCCAGCACGGCCGCGAGATCAACGCGGACTTGCCCCATTACACGGAGTTGAAGCCCACCGTGCAAATCAGCCGGATCCGCTGACGCGCGGCCCCCCGTGACCCATTCTCGAACCATGAACCCGAACCAAGGCCGCGCCCTCGTCCTCCTCGCCGAAGGGGCTGAGGAAATGGAAGCCACCATCAGCGTCGACGTCCTCCGCCGCGCCTCGGTCGAGGTCGTCCTGGCCGGGATCGACGGCGTATCGCCGGTCCGTTGCAGCCGCGGCGTTCGTATCGTGCCCGACGTGGCCCTCGCCGACGTGACGGGCTCGTTCGACGTCGTGGTTTTGCCCGGTGGCAAGGGCGGCGCCGATCGGCTCGCCGCCTCGCCCGAGGTGGGCGTGCTCCTCCGCGCGCAGGCGGAAGCCGGCCGCCTGGTCGCCGCCATTTGCGCGGCGCCGATCGCGCTCGCAGCGCATGGCGTGTTCGCGGGGCGCCGCATGACGTGCCATCCCTCCGTGCGCGAGATCGTCGCGCGGCACGGCAAACACGAGGGAGACGCCGTCGTCATCGATGGGTCTCTCGTGACGAGCCAGGGCCCGGGGACAACCTTCTTGTTTGCCCTCACCCTCGTCGAGATGCTCTGCGGCGTGACCACCCGCGACGAGATCCGCGCGCCGATGATGCTCTTTTCGTGACGCATTGAGCCACGACCCACATCGTCAAGAAATGTGTAGCAAAGGCCGGCGGAACGACGTAGAGTGGACGTTCCCCGCACAATGCCCCCGATCACGCCTGATCGGGGTTGGGCGGCGTCCTATTCGTGGCGCGCGTGTGCTCTCCCCGCGCGACGGGAGGGGTGTTTCCATGGGCTTTCCGCACGGCGAACTCGTTGTCCTCGGCACCGTGGTCCTCGCAGGAATCGCGGGGAAGTTGTGGCTCTCGGGCCGCAAAGACGCGGAGACGTCCGAGGAAGCCACGAGCCTGCGGCGCTCGGCCCGGCCCGGGGTTTCTCCTGCGGCGGAGGCGCGCGGGCAAGACGAGGACGTCGAGGAGCCCGTCCCCGAGAGCGGGATCCGCCTCAAGCAGGGCGCCCGCGTGCGTCGCGTCGATTTTCGGAAAGGCGGCTGAGCTGCCGCGTCACGTCGAGCGTCACGTCAATCAACGCGGGGGGCGCCGCCCCCCACACCCCCGGACGCGCGCGCGATCACCTGGCTGAAGACTTCCACCGCCCATTCGAGATCACTCTTCATCACGAATTCGTCCGGGGCATGCGCCTGCGCGATGTCGCCGGGACCGATCACCACGGAATCGATGCCTGCGCTGGAGAAAAGCGCGGCCTCGGTCCAGAACGGGAGCGTCGACTCGGCGCGGGGGAGCGAGCCGAGGAGCGCGCGGAACGGCGCCACGTCGCGGGTCTCGAAGGGCGACATCGAGATCACCGTCCGCGTCTCGATCCCCTCGCCCGCCGCGCGCGCGCTCGCCGCGAGCTCAGCCTCGAAGGCTGCCGCGTCGAACCCGGGCGGCGGCCGCACCGAGAACGTGAGCGAGGCCCGGTGCGGCACCACGTTGAACGCGACGCCCCCCTCGATGGAGGCCACGTTCATGCAGAGCCCCTTCATGTCGGCGGGCCCCCGATCGAGCCAGCGCCGCCCGAGCTCGTCGAGCCCGACCGCGAGCCGGGCCATCGTGACGACCGGCTTCGGCATGTGATCGGCGCCCGACGAGTGGCCCCCGCGCCCGAGCACCTCGGCCGCGAGCGCCACGCAGCCGCGGTGCCGCACGCCCACCGTGCGCCCCGTCGGCTCGCAGACCACAGCGCGCTTCACGACTTGGGCCCACGGGCTCGCCAGGAAATGCCGGATGCACGTGCCCGTCCGCTCCTCGTCGCCGGAGAAGACCACGCCCACGTTGCGCGGCTTCTTGCCTTCGAGCGCGACGAGCGTCGCGGCGATCGCGCCCTTCGTGTCCGCCGCGCCGAGCCCGATCACGCGATCGGCCGTGACCACGCCTTCCCACGGATCCACGGTCCATCCGCTGTTCGCGGGCACCGTGTCGACGTGCGCGTTGATGATCGTGTGCGGCTCGCCCCAGCGTGCGGCCACGTACGCGCCCGTGCCTTCGGCGCGCGGCACCTCGACGACGCTGACCTCGTCCGCGCCGAGCTCGGCGAGCGCGCGGGAGAGCATGCGGCAGATCGACGGCTCGTCGCCCCCGGGGTTGTCGGTGCGGTGTCGGATGAGCTCGGCGAGCAGGGCGGCGGGGTCCATGGCCGAGCATCCTACCATCCCCGCACTCCCTTCCAAGTCGAAGCGCTCGAACGAGCGGAGCCACGGCAAGCTCGGCCTCGCCCGCAGGGGCCTGGGCGTTCGGATCGGCGTGCGGACGGTCACTTCATGACGCAGGCGAAAGCGCGACGCGAGCGCCGCCGCGCCGGTTCATGGGCAGAGCGCCGGGAGCGTGAGCGTGTTGTTGTTCTCCACGCATTCACTCGCGAGGGCGTTGCCGGCGCCATCCTCGTCGACCGAGAGCACGAGGCTCACGAACCCCGCGGCCGCGGCGGCGTCGAGGGTCGATTCCAAGGGTTTTGAGGACCAACCCGGCGCGAGCGGCTCGTCGAGCGTTCCGGACGCGAGCAAGGTCCTCGTCCCGTCTTGCGCCACGCCTTGAATCGCCCAGGAGAGCCCCACCGGCGCGGCGCCGGCGCCTCGGTTTTCCACGCGGAACACGAGCCTGCCCGACGCGGGGCACCCCTCGCTGCAGCTCGCGAAGACGACGGGCACGAGGTCCGGCGCGACGAGCGCGCCGAGCGCGCTGAAGCCGCCCTCGCGGAACGAGTTGCGCCCGAACCAGTGGGGCATCTCCTTCGCGGGGATCCGCAGATCGTCCTCCACGTTCGTGATGTGGTAGGCGTGCTGGTTCCAGACGGGCCGGCCCGTGGCCCAGTCGTTGCCGGCGCCCGACAGCACGGTGATGCCCGTCCACGGCCCGGCGAAATACCCGTTGTTGGACGCGAGGACGATGTCCGCGTGCCCGTCGGCGTCGACGTCGGCCATCACGGGATACTCGTGATACGTCGCGCTCACATGCTCGGGCATCTGCGCGACGACGGCGCCCGTGGATCCATCGAAGATCCACAAGGTCTGCTCGTCCGCGTACACCACCTCCGCCTTCTTGTCGCCATTGAAATCGAAGACGGACGAGCCCGTGACGAACGAGGTATTGTCCTGGATCGGCGCCGTCCAGAGGACCCCGTCCGCCTCCTCCGGGTCCAGCACCGCGTACACCGTGCTCGCGGCGACGCCGATCTCGGGCTTCCCATCCCCGTCGAAATCGGCGACGGTCGGCGGGCCGCCGTAGGCGCCGAGCACCCCGGCGCGGCTCCATAACGTGGAACCGTCGCCCGGATGCAGGATGGACACCGTGCCGGCATGAATGACGACGATCTCGGGCATGGTTGGATCCGCGCCCGGGATGTCGAAGTTGGCCACGGCCGCATGTCCGCCCGGCCCGGTCCACAACGTCGACCCGTCGAGCCGGCTCACGCCCGCGCCGCTCACGATTTCCATCGTCCCGTCCTGATCCAGATCGACGAAAAACGACGTGGGGCTGTGGAAGTCGAGGGCCCCGAAATACCAGTCGTGCGCGAGGGCCGTCGTCACCTTCACCTGCCCGTCGCTGGTGCAGACGGTGCTCCCCGCCAGGATCTCGGCGTTCCCCGTCCCGTCGGCGTCGGCGATGGCGGGATATGCATACGCGCCGACGCCCGCGGGGCAACTCCAGAGGGGCGTCCCTTGGTGGTCGAAGGCGAGCAGATGGCCCCCCTTGTCGATCGTGTACACCTCGGGCGAGCCGTTTCGATCCGCGTCGCCGATGGCCACCCCCGCGGCGCCCCGCGGGCCGGGCGCGCTCCAGAGCTCCGCGCCGTCCTTGCCCGAGATTGCGCGAAGGTATCCATCGCCGAACCATCCCGTGGAGCCCGTATACGTGGTGAACA
The DNA here is from genome assembly GCF_029946465.1 of Polyangium sorediatum. NCBI lineage: Bacteria > Pseudomonadati > Myxococcota > Polyangiales > Polyangiaceae > Polyangium > Polyangium sorediatum. Next base: position 3,391 of record NZ_JARZHI010000099.1, on the reverse strand, counting down.
CGATGTCGGGGATGTCCTTCGCGTCGATCTGGCCATCGCCGTTGTCGTCGTCGAGGTTTCCGACGACCGGCGTCACGATGACCTGGTTGTACGCGGGGGCGACGGCGAATGTATCCTTGCGCCATTTCACGACGGGATTGAGCTCGCCTGGCGGAGCCGTGAACTGACACGCCGCGTCCGACGTGACGCTCTCCGCAGGCGGAGGGTCGCTGCAGAAATCGGCCATCGCGCCGCCGGCACCACCCATGCCGCCCATGCCACCGGCGCCGCCCATGCCGCCGGCGCCGCCCATGCCACCGGCGCCACCCATGCCACCGGCGCCGCCCATACCGCCGGCACCGCCCATACCGCCGGCGCCACCCATGCCGCCGGCACCACCCATACCGCCGGCACCGCCCATACCGCCGACGCCGCCCATACCGCCGACGCCGCCCATACCGCCGACGCCGCCCATACCGCCGGCCGCGCTACCCGTCGTGTGCGTCGTGTCGTCGGTGCCGCCGCATGCGACCGCGGCCGTCAGCGTGAACAGCGCCATATACTTCGCCGCGACGAACGACGCTCCGACCCTTCGTGCAAGATGAATGCTCGTCACCCGTATCCTCCTCACGTGGCATGCCGACTCTACACGATTCGGCGGGGCCGTGACGTGCGCATCGACCACAATTTGCTTCATGCCTACTCGACCTTCGACAAATCGACTATTCTCTTGGTCTCATGGTGCGAGCCCGGATCGCACGCGCCCGCGCGCGGAGGCCCCGATCCAGCCCGCCGCGTCGCCGTTTGATCCGTTCGCGGTGCTCGTCCGTAGCGGGGAGCCATCTTTCTGACCCTCAGGAGCTCGTCATGCGCATTCTCGTCCTCCTCTTCTCCCTGGTCCTGCTGATTGCCGCGCCGGCCTCAGCGCTCGCCGCCCCCTCGGTGGCCGTACGGCCCGTCTCCTTCACCGTCACGAATCCACTGGAGCTCGGTGCACTCCGGACGGTGCGGGGCTCGTTGTATCTCCCCGCCAATAACACCCAGTGTCGGAAATCGGTGATGCTCCTCATCCCGGGGCTCTCGTACGGCGCCTGGGCGTGGGACTTCCCATTCGAACCCGACACCTATTCGGTCGCGCGTGCCCTGGCGTCCCAAGGCTTCCCGGCGATCGCCATCGACAAGCTGGGTTATGGTGCGTCGGATCACCCGAACGGCTACACCCTCACGGTGGAGTCCTACGCGGCGATGACGTCGCAGATTGTGACGCAGCTCCGGACCGGCCTGTACCAGACGCCCTTGCCTTCCTTGCCCCTGGCGTTCTCGCGGGTGGGGCTCATGGGCCATTCAGCAGGCACCGAGATCGCCGAGCTGACAGCAGCCCTCTTCGGGGGTGTCGACGTGCTCATCGCCACCGGGTACACGCACGTCCCCACGCCGCGCATCTTGACGGACTTCACCACCGGCGACAGCGTGCGCGCCGCGCTGTCCGACCATGTGTACTTCGGCGGGACGGTCGAACAGCGGACCGAGTACATGTACAATCTCGCCGCCGCCGATCCGGCCGTGGTGGCCCTCGATACGGCGATGGCCGAGCTCACGCCCTCGGGCGAGATCCTCACCATCAGCTCCCAGCCCTCGCGCCTGGTGATGCCCCTCATCACCGCGCCTGTGCTGCTGGTGCTCGCGGAGCAGGACATTCTTTTCCCCCCGAGCCTTTTGGGGGTGCCCGTGGGCGAGCTGGAGCTGGCCCTCTTCACGTTGTCGTCGGACAAGGCGCTCCACGTCGTCCCCGGCGCCGGGCATTCGTTCATGCTTCACACGAACGCGCCGGAGACGAACGCGGTCATCGTCGACTGGCTCTCCGAGCGCGTCCCGGCTTGCCAGGCGTCCGTCGGCCTCCCGCTGTTGTTCTGAGAGGGTGTTCACCCACCCCACCCCTCCCTCTCCGCCGTGCGGCTGAGCATGGGTCTCATCGCAAGCTGCCGCGCCGGGGCGCTGCCCCGGGCCCCGCGGGGGCTGTTCGCCCCTCGACCCGAACCAGGGCCAGCCCTGGACCTTTTGGGGAAGAACTGCGCATCGCGCAGTTCTTCCCACAGGCCGTTCGTTGCCGGCGGAACCGTCAGCGCTGCCGTCTTGGCTGGCGGGGTCGCTCGTGGTCTTGACTCGGCCCGTTCGATGAACTGCGCGATGCGCAGTTCATCGACCCTGGGTCCAGCGCCTCGCTGGTCCGGGTCCCGGGGCGGATAGCCCCGGGTGGGGCCTGGGGCAACGCCCCAGCGAGGCGGCTTGCGATGAGACTCAGCCCTCTGCGACGGCGCGCTTCGGCGGGACCCGTCACCTGCTCCGGCAACGCAGCGCGCCTGCCGGGTCTACGATGCAGAGCGTGGAAGCCGACGCTGCGAGATCACGCACGGCGACGCCGTCGAGTGGGCCGCCGGGAATCCGGTGCACATGGCCGAAGCAGGTCGCCTTGCCGCCGGCGAGCGCGCAGTAGTAGGCATTTCCCGGGACGAGGCGCTCCACCGGATCGAGCGCCGGGGGGGCGAACGTCCGCAGGGACTCCGCCAACGTCGAGATGCAGCGGATTTTGCCAGCCTCGACGCCGCAGGCGATAAACCCGTCGGACACGATGGACGAAAAGTGGCCCGGCACCCGTTCCACGATCCGGGAGAAGTCCGCGCCGATTTCGCTCTGTACCGCGGCCCCGGCTGACGTCACCGCCCAGGGGAAGCCCTGGATGTCCACGGCCACGAACGAGCCCGAGGCGCGTACCACCCGGCGGTCCGGCTTGGGCGTGCCGTGCCGCTCCAGGCAGAAGAGCGTGCCGCCCTCGGTGAGGGCGCAGGCATGGGTCATGCGGACCGACACTGTGGCGATCTTCTCGCTCGCGAGCTTGGTGGCGAAGTCCCGGATCTGGCGGCTATCCCCCCAGCACGCGAGGTGACCGTCGAGGCGGACGCCGCAGCCGTGGTAGAAGCTGCCCGAGATCATGCGGAAGGGGCCCTTCGGCAGCGTGATGCGCCCCCACTCCACGAGGTACCCGAACGAAACGCTGGAGCCCACGTCGTCGTCGCTGTCGGGGCCCAGGGCCACGTCGGCGGGCCGTGCTGGCAACCGGGGTGTGGACGTCCAGCACGAGAGCTCGCCGTTCTCGCGGAGCCCGCACCCATTCGGGCGCCCCAACGCTATCACCACACGCTGAAAGCGCCCTGGCATCATGGGCCGATCGAACGTGACCGGGCCGGGCGAGAGCTCGACGGTCAGCGGGCCCTCGTCATCGACGCTCGGCTCGACGGCGACGGCGGGCGGGGTCGCGGCCGGGGAGGCGCTCGGCGCTGCGGTCGCCACGGGCGCCGCGCTGCTCGACGCCGGGGCCGCCGCGCTGCTCGACGCCGGAGCCGCCGCGCTGCTC
>NZ_JARZHI010000098.1:0-31857 GCF_029946465.1 Polyangium sorediatum | reverse complement strand
GCCAGGGGCTGGACCCGGGTTCGATGAACTGCGCGATGCGCAGTTCATCGAGCAGGCCTTGTCAAGACCAGCAGCGGCGTTGCCCACCGAGACCGCCGCGCTGCGGGCTCTGCTGGCAACCCCGCTTGTTCGTTGGCCTGTTTGAAAAACTGCGCACCGCGCAGTTTTTCAACCCTCGGTCCAGGGCCGTGCCCTGGTCCGGGTCCAGGGGTGGACAACCCCTGGTCGGGGTCCGGGGTGAAACCCCGGCGGCGCCATGCTGTGCCCCTCCCTTACTTCGGCGGCGGCTCGACAGGCGCAAACGTCGTCGAACCGGCGCCCCAGAACTGTAGGTTCGGGTTCCCTGGAATCGCGATCGGCGTCGACGTGACGCTGGTGCCGTTCGGGTTGAAGGTGAGTTCGAAGAGGAAGCCTGAGTTCGTGAAGCCGTAGACGCTGCCTGCCCAGAAGGCGATCCCGAAGACGTCCGAGTTTCCGACGGGGCCCCAGTTCTTCACGAGCGCGCCTGTCTTCGGGTTTACCTCGATCAGACAATCGTCGCAGCCGTTGCCTTTTACCGTCAGGTACGTCCCGCCGCCTTTCACGGACACGATGTCTCCGCTCGATGAGTAGCCGCCGCCGATCGAGCCGACGGTCGTCATCACGCCGGTGACCGTGTCGATGCGCACGTACGTCGCGTTCTCGTAGCCGACGAGCACCTCGTGGTTCGGATCGAGCGTCCCGGCCGGCACGAACGAGAGCGAGTTCGGGTAGCTCCCGCTCGCGATCTCCGTGCACTTTGCGGTCGTCTTGTCGATCCAGTAGAGCCCGTAGAAGCTTGTCCCGACGATCTTCGAGTCCTTGTCGATCGCGATGTCGATGACGTCGCCGCAGCCCTCGAAGTAGCCCACGACCGAGACTTCTTTCGTGTAGGGCTCGAGTTTGTAGAGCCGATCGGGGCTGTGCCCGAACACCTCCGCGGGCAGCTCCGGGTCGGGCGTCCCGCCGTCGGTGGGGAATTCGAACCCGCCTGCGCCGCCGTCGCCGCCTGCGCCCCCTGGACCTGCCGTTCCTCCCTGTCCGCCCGTGCCGGCTGAGCCGCCTTGCCCTTGCCCTGCGTCGCCACCTTGCCCGCCCGTGAACGTGCCGTCCGTGCTCGCGGCCGAGCAACCGAGCATGAGCGCCGAGGCGGTGAACAAGGCGAACGAAGAAAAAAGGAAGAAGGCTCTTCGCATGGGCAAAACTCCGTGAATTCGGCGTCCTTCGCGGACGCCGATCCAGGAACGTAGGAGACCAGACCCCCTCCTGGGCGTCAAGCCGCGCCCCGGACACGATTTCCCGAAGGATTCTGGCCCGAAACGGCGGGAAGCGGCCGGGGTATTGTGGATGGCCTTGCAATCAGTAATGTGACGGAAACTCGGGATCACTCCCCTCGGTCTACGCCGGAGGCTTCAGACATGCTTCGCCGATCGCGACTCCTTTCTCTTTCTTTCCCCACGATCACGCTCGCCTTGCTCAGCGCCGTCGCTGGCTGCGGCGAGCCCACACCCGACACCACCGGCGGCGTCGCGCAGGGCGGCGCCGGCGGCACCGGAGGCACCGGTGGGATGGGCGGTGGTGGGATGGGCGGCGGTGGGACGGGCGGCCAGGGCGGCCAGGGCGGCGGTGGGATGGGCGGCACCGGCGGCATGTCCGGCTGCACCCTCGGCACCACGCAGCCCTGTTACGCCGGGCCCGACGGCACCCAGGGCGTCGGCCCCTGCAAGGCTGGCGTGCAGACGTGCGAGCCAAACGGTGAGTTTGGCGCATGCGTCGACGAGGTCCTGCCCGCGGCCGAGACGTGCAACGGCGCCGATGACGACTGCGACGGCAACGTCGACGACGATCCGAGCTGCGTCTGCGTGCCGGGCGACATGATGGACTGCTACGACGGACCCCCCGGCACCGCCGGCACGGGCGTCTGCGTGGGGGGCAAGGCCACGTGCGCGGCCGACGGCCAGTCCTACGGCCCGTGCGTCGGGCAGGTCCTGCCCTCGGCCGAGACCTGCAACATGCAGGACGACGACTGCGACGGCGCGCCGGACGACGGCATCGGCTGCGCTTGCGCGCCGGGCACGAGCATCAACTGCTACACCGGCCCCGACAACACGAACGGCGTCGGGCTCTGCAAGGGCGGCAGCCAGACCTGCCTCGCGGATGGAACGGGCTACGGCGCTTGCATGGGCGAGGTCCTGCCCTCGCTCGACAACTGCGCCTCCCCGGCGGACGAGGACTGCAGCGGCGCGGCGCTCGCTTGCACGGGCAACCACGTCGCGAGCAAGCAGTTTGGCGGCGCCTCGAACCAGGTCGGCATGGACGTCGCGGTCGACGCCCAGGGCAACGTCTACACGATCGGCCACTTCGAGGGCTCGATCAACATGGGCGGCGCCATCGGCACGCTCACGAGCATGGGCAGCACCGACGTCCTCGTCGCGAAGTACGACCCCATGGGCAACGTCCTCTGGGCGAAGCAGTACGGCAACACCGCGGCCCAGGTCGGCAACGGCATCGCGGTCGACGGCGCGGGCAACGTGTACATCACCGGCACGTTCCAGGGCTCGATCAACTTCGGCGGCGGCCCCATGAACACCGCGGGCGGCGACGACCTCTACGCCGCCAAGCTCAACACGGACGGCGGCTACATCTGGCAGCGCGCCGTCGGCAACACCGTGACCCAGCAGGGCATGGACATCGCGGTCGACGCGACGGGCGCGGCCTACGTGGTCGGCCAGTTCTCGGGCAACATCCCCTTCGTCGGGGAAATCCAGAACGTGGCCGGGCTTGACGCGATGCTCCTCAAGTTCGCGAGCGCCAACGGCAACCCCGTTTGGGGCAAGGGTTTCGGCGGCGCGGGCACGCAGTTCGGCAACGAGGTCTCCGTGACCCCCGCGGGTCTGGTCACGTTCGTCGGCGCCTTCCAGAACACCATCAGCTTCGGCGCCAACACGATCACGAGCGCGGGCGACTACGACATCGTGGTGGCTCGGTACGACAGCGCCGGCTCGCACCTCTGGAGCAAGGGCTACGGCGACGCCGCGGAGCAGCGCGGGTTGGCCGTGGCCACGGATCCCACGGACGGCTCCGTCGTCCTCACGGGCGAGTTTTCCGGCTCGTTCTCGTTCGACGGCGGCATCACCACGCTCACGTGCGCGGACGGCACGGACAACGTCGACGGGTACATCGCGAAGCTCGACACGATGGGCAACCACGTCTGGAGCAAGAAGTTCGGCAACCTGACCGCGCAGCGCGGCAAGGGGCTCGCGGTCGACGTCTTTGGCAACATCGTGATCACCGGCGAGTTCTTCAGCCAGGTCAGTCTCGGCGGCAACACGGTCGTGAGCGCGGGCGGGCGCGACGTCTTCGTCGGCAAGCTCAACCCGAGCGGCGCGCCGCTTTGGCTCGCCCGGTACGGCAGCGGCATGCTGACGCACCAGTCGGGCGAGTCGGTCGCGATCGACCCGCAGACGAACACGTGGGTGACGGGCACCTTCGAAAACATCATCGACTTCGGCGGCGGCCCCTTCACGTCTGCCGGCGCGACCGACATGTTCCTCGCGAAGCTCGCTCCCTGAGGATCCTCCTGGGGGCTCGCCCGAACGAGCCCCCTTCGTTCCACGCTTGGGGCTACGCTCGGGCGAGCCGAGCTACGCCCAAACCCCCGAGACCATGCACCCTCTTCACGATATTCACGTCGTCCCTTCCTCCATCGCAGAGTTCGTCCCTGCGGTCGTCGAGATCCCGCGTGGATCCAAGCTCAAGTACGAGCTCGACAAGCGCACCGGGCTGCTCATGCTCGACCGTGTCCTCTACTCGTCGGTCCACTACCCTGCGAATTACGGGTTCATCCCGCAGACGCACGCGGGCGACGGGGATGCCCTCGACATCCTCGTGCTCATGCAGGAGCCCGTGCATCCCCTGACCATCGTGCGCGCCCGGCCCGTCGGCGGGTTTCGCATGCGGGACGACAAGGGCGTCGACGACAAGATCATCGCGGTGGCGATCGACGATCCTGCGTATGCCCATTACGAGGAGGCGACGGAGCTGCCGTCGCACGTCCTCGCCGAGATCCGGCGGTTCTTTCAGGACTACAAGATCCTCGAAGGCAAGATCAGCGAGGTCGACGACCTCTACGATCGCAAGCGCGCCCTCGACGTGATCGCCGAGTCGATCGCGACCTATCGGAAGGACGCGGCCTGGGGCAAACCCTGACAGGACGCTGCGCTGAGGCGCGGAGCCGGGGTTTCACCCCGGACCCCGACCAGGGGTTGTCCACCCCTGGACCCGGACCAGCGAGGCGCTGGACCCGGGGTCGATGAACTGCGCGGAGCGCAGTTCATCGAACAGGACAGGTCAAGACCAGCAGCAGCGTTGCCAACCGAGACAGCCGCGCTGTGGGTTCTGCTGGCGCCCCGGCTTGTTCGTCGGCCTGTTTGAAAAACTGCGCGGAGCGCAGTTTTTCAACCCCGGGTCCAGCGCCTCGCTGGTCCGGGGTCGAGGGGGCGGACAGCCCCCCGCGGGGTCCGGGGCAGAGCCCCGGCGCCCACCTTGTCTCCTCGAACCCTCCACCCTACCTCCTCGGGCGCCACGGAACGTTCGGCGCCCTTCGGGCGTCCATCCATCGAGGCCGAGGTCATGATGGAGATCATTCTCGTTGTGGGGTCCCTGCTCCTGCCGTCGCTGCTGTACGTGGCAGGCCGTATCGCGGGGCGTGACGTGTGGGGGCTCGTCCTTTCGCGGTACGAGAAGCGGGGCGGTAGCGCCTACCGCGCCGCCGAGGTGCCGGTCTGGGTGCCTGGCAAGACGCCGCGGTCGGTCAAGCTCGCCGCGATCACGAGCTTCCTGCTCGGGCAGATGGTCATCCCGGGGGCGCTCGTGGCGCTCGTGGGGCTCGTCATCAGCCTGGAGATGCTCGGCAGGCCTGTCGAGGCCATGGAGCCCGCCATCCTCATTCTCACGCTCTCGGCGCCGAGTGGCCTTTACGTCGCCGGGTCGTTGCTCGGGCTCGGCATTCTCATGCTCCGTCGGGGTCCGGACGCCGCCGCGCGGGCCCGCTGGGTCGGCCGCTGGTCGGCCCTCCACAACGTCCTCTTGGTCGCGGCGCTCCTCGTCTTGTGTGGCCCGAAGCGCGACATCGTGCCGATCGTCGCGTATGCATTCGTCTCGCTCGTGCACGCGGCGCTTCTCTTCGCCGCGGCCCGGGCGCTCGATGCGCACGATGAGGCGCAGGCCGGGGAAAACCTGCCCGCGCCGGGCGAGACGGCTCCAGCGGCTGCCGGTTAAAGCTCGATCCCCGCCGTCCCCTCCGGCAGGAGGGAAAAGCGCAGCGAATCCGATCCCTGCACCGCCATCGCCACGCCTCCCCCGATGAAGGGCACGAGCCGTTTGGCGATCTCGAACGAAACGAGCACGCGCGCCTTGTACAGCTCGTCGTGTGTCGTGAGCGGCACGCCCTCCGCGAAGAGCCGGTTTCCCGCGAGATCCCCGGCCACCGCGAATCCTTCGGTGATCGGCACGCGCGCGCCCAGCGTGAGCCCCGCGGTGAACGCTGGTTGCCGTTTCCCGTCGGGGAGCGGCCGGTTGTGGAGGCCGATCCCGAGGATCGAATACGCATAGGCGCTCGCGAACTTCACGCCGAGGTTCGCGAAGATCGAATTCGACCCCCAGATCACGGGGTGGACGCCGCCGCGCCGCGGAATCGGCAGGAGGCCGAGCGACTCCCCTTCGAGCTTGTCGGTGATGTTCAGGACCCCCACTTGCACGCCCTTGATTCGGCGTGCCACGTTGATGAGCCCGATTTGCACGCCGCGCACCTCGGCCGAGACGTTCACGACGCCGAGCTGCAGGCCGTCGACGCGCCCGATGTTCGTCCCGCCCGCCATTTGCAGCCCGCGGACCTTTCCGCGGGCGACCGAGACGAACCCGCCGAGGAGCACCCCGTCGACGTCGGCGTCCACGTAACTCGCCATGCCTGCGAGCGCGAGGCCGGTCATCCGCCCGCTCGTCCACCCCATGAGCCCGGCGATTTGCGCGCCTGCAAAATCGCCTCGTGCAATGGAAAAGATGCCATCGAACTCGAGCCCCTCGGCGCGGCCATCGACGACGTGCGCGAGCCCGATCTGCGCGCCCCGCATATCGTACCCGACCCAGCCCACGGGCCCGATCTGCAACCCGCCGAGATAACCGATCCGGCCGAGCACGAGGGCCAGGTCGAGGTGGGTAAAGATGTCCGGCGCGCCGGCATTCGTGGCGATCGGGTACATGAACCCGACGTTGACGGGCTGATATCGGACGCTCGAAGGCGACGGCGGGGGCGGCTCTTCGAGGATGACGGGCGGAGGATACGCCGGGTCGGGGAGCGGCGCGGGCGCGGGCGCGGGAATGGCGACGGGAGCGGGAGCGGAAGCGGAAGCGGAAGCGGAAGCGGAAGCGGAAGCGGAAGCGGAAGCGGAAGCGGGAGCGGGAGCGGAAGCGGAAGCGGAAGCGGGCGCGGCGGCGGTGAGCAGGCCGAGGGCGAATGCGGCGGCTGCGGCGAGCGTGCGCCTCGTGGGGGCGGTGGGATGGGGACGCGGCGTCATGGCGCGGGATCGAGCGTACCCTTTCTCGGGGGCGGCGCGAAGGTGGTTCCCCTCCTCAACGCCGACGCTTCCGTGGTACTCCCATCTCGTGAAGCGAAACCTCTCCCTCGGCGCGCTCTTCCCGCTCTTGCTCATGGCGTGCGACCCCGCCGGTCACCTTCGGGTGGCCGTGGTGCGCGACGGCGCGGGGCCCGTGCGGGAGCCTGTCGCGGATGCATCGGTATGGATCGACTGCCCGGTCGGCGAAAGGACGAAGCTCCAGCCGATGCGAGCCGCGGGGCAGTTCTTCGCCATCCAGACGCCCGCCGTGGATCTCGACTGCGTCATCACCATCGAGACACCCGACGGCGGAGGCCGTCAGTATCGCGTGCGTGATCTCTGCGTCGACACGACGCTGCACGAGGGTTACGGCTGCAAGGAGGCGTTTCTCTACGTCGCGGTTGCGCGTGGCCCCGGGAGCTAAGGTACCATCGGGGGTCATGAAGACCTATGGGGGGTGGTGGGTCGTCGCGGGCGTCGTGCTCGGCTCGGCGTGCGGCGGTGGGCGCGTCTGGCCCTCGGACCCGGCGCCCGTGGCCACGACGCCCGACGACATCTTGTCCTGCAACGTCGATTCGGCGCCGCTCGTGCAAACGGGCCGCCAGCTCCAGGCCTGCGGCGGGTTGTGGATGTCGGAGTCTTGCACGTACGAGACCGCGCTCTTGTACGGCAAGTTCAACGAGGAGGAATGCACCCGGGAGGTCGACGAGGTGCAATCGTTCCACAACAGATCGCTCGTCGCGCGCGCGATGTTCTGGCGGGCGACGGGGTGCGCGCTCGACGAGACGAAGGCCTCGGACGATGACGCGCTCGCCTGGAAGTTCCGGGTGTCCGATTCGCGCGGGCACCGCCTGGTCGTGCAGGGCTGCGGCAAAGAAGCGCGCTACGTCTGCGAGGACGACAAGATTCGTCCGCAATGCGAGCCCCCGCCGCCCGAGGTGCAGGCGTTCGCGGCGGCGGTGGCGGACGCGCGCGCCGTCTTCCAGGCCCAGACGGGCTGCAAGACGAGCGAGCTCGTCCCGATGGGCGCCGGGCCCATTCCCGAGGACGGGGTGACCGAGGTGTTCTTGTCCGGCTGCGGGACGCTCATGCCGATCACCGAGGACAGGTCGGCCTCCGGATATGGGCGCACGATCAAGCTCATTGGATGCAAGGAAACTGCGACGTATACGTGCGACGTGAAGAAGGGCGCGCGCACCGAGATCGAATGCAAGCCCAAGGGGTGACGCCGCCGACGACGCGCGCCGGGTCGTGGGCGCTCGCCCCCGAGGGGATTTGACCCGGCGCGCGCCTCAAGGGCAATCGCGGATCAGGGGGTACTTGTAGAAAAACGGCGCGGTTGCGTGGAACGGCTGCCAGCCGCTCGCCAGGGCCCCCGCAATCATCTCGCGGACCATCGCCGGCGTCACGGCCGTCTGATGCGGGCTCAACCAATTGTCCGGTCGGCTGACCACGAGGTCGACCATGAGCACGCTTCCGGAGACGGCGTCGCGCGGCAGAATGGCGAGCGTCATCGACGTTTGGAAGGCCGCTTGATTGTACGTCGGCTTCTTCCGAATTCGGAAGGCATAGTCCGTGTCGCCCACGCGAACGACCCTGCGGCCTTTCCTGGGAATTGTCATGGTGTCCTGTGTAGGGCTTTGCCTGCCCCGCGGCACGCGTTTTCCGGTTGTCGGCTACTTCTTCCGCGGCTCGGTGGCCATGAAGTCCAAGATCGAAGGCATGCTCGCCGGGCTCGTCGGCAACGACCGGGGGCTTGGTCGTCAGGGTCGCCGGGCTTGTCGGCAACGACCGGGGGCTTGGTCGTCAGGGTCGCCGGGCTTGTCGGCAAGGGCTGGGGTCCTTGTGACGAGCTCGCCGCGGTTGTCGGCAAGGGCCGGGGGCTTGGTCGTCAGGGTCGCCGGGCTTGTCGGCAAGGGCTAAGGTCCTTGGGACGAGCTCGCCGCGGTTGTCGGCAAGGGCTGGGGGCTTGGTCGACAGGGTCGCCGGGCTTGTTGGCAAGGGCCGGGGGCTTGGTCGTCAGGGTCGCCGGGCTTGTCGACAAGGGCTGGGGTCCTTGTGACGAGCTCGCCGCGGTTGTCGGCAAGGGCCGGGGGCTTGGTCGACAGGGTCGCCGGGCTTGTCGGCAAGGGCCGGGGGCTTGGTCGTCATGCTCGCCGTGGTTGTCGGCAAGGGTCGGGGCTCCGTCGGGTCCTCCCGTAATAACGGCAGTCGGGGTCCAAATGACGGCAGTCTGATCCGCCGCCCGAGGTCCCATCCCCTCGATGAGCCGTCCCGTTCAGGAGTATCTGCGATATCCCGGCAGCATGGCCAAACCTCTCGGCGCGTGTGCGCCGCTGTCAGACCCGGCGTTTTCCTTATGGCATCCTTTATCATGATCTCCGCGGGATGGCAGAAAGTGCTGCCATGTTGTCCTTTCGGACAGCCTTCGGGGGAGCCATCCTGTCCCGGGTCAGGGCAGCGCTCCTCCGCGCCGGAGGGCGGCCCCTTCCACAACGATCGAGAGGAACCCCCATGAATCAGCAGGATGAGGGCAAGCGTGATCTTTTGCCGAGCACGACCCACAAGCTCCAGATCGGCATCTTCGTGTGCCCAGGCTATTTCCCGGTCGATATCATCGGTCTGCAGACCGCTTTGGGTGCCTTGCCGGACACCGAGGTGCACCTCGTCTGGAAGAACAAGGATCCGATCACGGGCTTCCCGACGTTCCCGACGCGGGCCACCTCCACGTTCAGCGAGTGCCCGCGGGATCTCGACGTCCTCAACATCGGGGCGGTCCCCCCGGAGATCCTGGAGGACGACGAGTCGCTCGCGTTCATCGCCGATCGTGGCAGCCGCGCCAGGTGGGTGACCAGCGTGTGCGGCGGCTCGCTCGTGTTAGGGGCCGCCGGGCTGCTCCGGGGCTACCGCGCCACGTCGAACTTCCACGTCGTCGATCTTCTGGAGCACTTCGGCGCCACGCCGGTGCGGGGAGGACGCGTGGTGGAGGACCGGAACCGCCTCACGGCCGGGCCGGTCGTGGGGAGCCTCGAGATCGCCTTGCGCTTGATCCACGATCTGTACGGCGAGGAGGTCGCCAGGGAGTCCGAGCTCCAGATGGAATATGCTCCGCACCCGCCCTACCGCACCGGTAGCCCCGAGCTGGCCGGTCCGGAGCTCACCACGAGGGCCCTCGCGAGGTTCGCGCCCGTGACCGAGATGGCGCGCAAGGCCGTCGAGCGATTCGTCGCTCGACGACCGGCCGCCTGAACCGCGAAGATGGGCACGATGTCGCCGCGCAAAAGGACGGCTCCCCTTCGTTCACCGCGCCGGGAGGCCGGCGCTCGGTCCGGCACGCGGCTGATTGCCATGGTCGGGTCCAAGGGCGCGGCGGCCATCGATATCGTCGGACCGATGGAGGTGTTCAACACCGCGACGCTCGTGCAGGCGGAGCGCGTCCCCGGACGTCCGCCGGCGTATCGCGTGGAGCTCCTCTCGGTGGATGGAGGCGTGATCGGCAGCGGGCAAGGGCCGAAGCTGGTCGCCGATCGATCGATCGCAGACGCGACCTCGGGCATCGATACGGTGCTGGTCGCGGGCGGCTTCGACATGGACACCGCCATGCGCGACGCGCGGCTCCTCGGCTGGCTCTCCGCCATGAAGCCCAGGGTCCGGCGCCTCGGCTCGGTCTGCGCGGGCGCGCTGCTCCTCGCCGCGGCGGGGCTCCTCGACGGGCACCACGCCACCACGCACTGGCGCGCGGCCAGCCGGCTCGCCCGGGAGTTCCCCGCCGTGGAGGTCGAGCCGGACGCCATCTTCGTCCGTTCCGGCGACATCTACACCTCGGCCGGCGCCACCGCTGGAATGGACCTCGCGCTCGCGCTCGTGGAAGAGGACCTGGGCCACGAGGTCGCGCTCGCCGCCGCCCGGCTCCTGGTGATGTTCCTGAAGCGCCCCGGTGGGCAGTCGCAGTTCAGTCAGCCCCTCTCTGCGCAGATCGGTCTCACCGGTCGACTCGGGGACGTGGTCGATTGGATCGTCAACCATCTCTCCGCGGACCTGCGCGTCGAGGCGCTCGCGGCGAGGGCGTGGATGAGCCCGCGGACCTTCGCGCGCGTCTTCGCCGCGGAGGTGGGTACCACGCCGGCGAAGTTCGTGGAGACCTGCCGGCTCGAGCAAGCGCGTGCCCACCTGGAGATGGGGAGCGCGACCATGAACGAGGTCGCGCACGCCTCCGGCTTCGGCTCGGAGGAGCGGATGCGACGGGCCTTTCAGCGGGCCCTCCGGGTGACGCCGGAGGACTACGCCAGGCGATTCTCCCGTCGGGCCGATCGCCAAGGGGCCCCTCCAGGTACGGAATCACCGCACCTCGCCTCCGATCGGTCGCTCCAACACCCGGGGCACCACGCCACAGGGATCCCGCCTATGGGGATGGGCCGAGGGGCGCCTTAGAGTTCGCTTAAATTTCTCGCGCGCTCGACGCCTCCACGCGCAGTCGCCCTTGGTCGCCTCTCGAGGCCCGACCAACCCGTAGGGCAGCCCATGTGCGCTGCTGCTGCGGAGGATCTCCTAAGGACAATTTAAGGGGCCCCCAGAGCGCGGACACTCCACGCTCGTCGGGCTTCCACGGGATACGCCATGCAACGCAGCGCGCTCCTTGGCAGGCAATCCTGGTTTGTTTGTCTTCGATGCGGGGGTTCTGCGGAGCACTCCCCGACAGCCTCTTCTTCGTGCAATTCGGCAAGGGCGCGGCACGCGCCCCAGGAAAGGTTCGGGAATGTTGTTTTCAAGTGCATCTCGGCATCGCGCCGCTCGCCTGGAACAGGCGAGCACGAGCCGCTGTGTATCCCCTTCGACGCGGGGAGGTTTGCCGGGGCAGGCGCGCTCGACACGCTGGTTCGGGGTGATCCTGGCGCTTGGGCTCGTAGGGTGCCTGGCCGATACCGGTGACGAGTCCGGCCAGGTGGTCGCTCCCAGCGAAGAGGGCGCAACGTCCACCGACACGGCGGCTTTGGAGGCCACGGAGGATACGCAGACCTGTGCATCCGGCTTCGCCTACAGCTTTGCGTGCCACTCCATGCAGCCGACCTCCGTCTGCCCTCAGTCGGGCACGACGCCGTGCTCGCCCTACGAGAGCGACTACGATCCGGAATGCTCCATCGCGTCGTACGGGCAGCGCCAGGAGCACCTGACGCTCACGGGAGGTTACAAGCAGGTCAAGGTCTGCACGCCGGACGAAGGGGGCGGCCCGCCGGTGTGCGACTGGGAGCCGCGAGCCATCCTGCACACGTCGTGCGCCGAGCACGCCGAGAGCGAGATCGCGCGGCTCTGGCACGGCGACGCGGCGATGGTGACATACACCGCGAATCAGGGGCCCATCCTCGAGCATTACCCCACGAAGCCCTCGGCCAGTTGCGACATCACCTATGAGGGATGGCTCTCCCTCGCGCGGCCCGTCCATGGGTCCTGCCGCCATGCGAACCACCCGCTGGCACCCTCGTCCGAGTGCGGGACGGAGCTGCGAAAGAGCGCTCCAGGCTCCACCCTCGCACAGGCGAAGCAGGAGGCGCAGAGCGCCTGGGAGGTGCTGGGCGGCGTTGGGCCCGTCCCCCTGAGCACCGAGCCCTTCTGCCCGAGCAACCTGGGCACGCTGCCCACGGATCGGCAGAACGGCGAGACGCCGGGCGTCATCGAAGGTGCGGCCAGCGTCTCGCCCACCGGCGCGGCGCAGTACTCGATATCGCTCTGGGTGCCCGAAGGGCGCGCCGGGCTCGCGCCCGAGCTCGAGCTTTCCTACTCCAGCCAGGGCGGCAATGGCCTGCTCGGCGTGGGCTTCTCGCTCTCGGGCCTTTCGCAGATCACGCTTTGTCCCAAGACCATGGCGCAGGACGGCGAGGCGCAGGACGTACAGTTCAGCTCGGACGACCGTTTCTGCCTCGATGGCCAGCGGCTGGTCGCCGTCCATGGCCCCTACGGGGCCGCCGGCACCGAGTACCGCCTGGAGAACAATCTTTTCACCAAGATCGTCGGCGTCGGCTCTTTCGGCGGCGTCGGGCCGGAGATGTTCCGCGCCTATCTGAAGGACGGGCGCATTCTCACCTTCGGCGGCTCGGGCAAGTACCTCGGCGGCCTGCGCGTGTCCGTCGCGCGCACCAGCAGCGGGCCGGTCGAGTCGGTCGAAGGCGAGCATTACGCCTGGCCCGTGGCGCGCATGGAGGACCGCGCGGGCAACTACATCGACTATGACTACGCCACTTCGGTGGTCAACGGCGCAGAGCTGTGGCCGACGCAGATCCGCTGGACGGGCAACACCGGCGCAGGGCTCGCGCCGCAGCGTTCGGTGCGCTTCGTCTACGAGGAGCGCCCCGACATCCAGGAGAATTACGTCAACGGGCTGAAGATCCGCTCGCCGCGGCGCCTCAAGCGCCTGGAGATGTGGGGCCCGAGTCCCAACCAGCCCGCGCTCCTGCGCTCCTACGACTTCGCCTACGCAAACACGTCCATCTCCGGCCTCAGCCAGTTGAAGCAGGTGAAGGAGTGTGATGGCACCGGTGCCTGCAAGCGCCCCACCACGTTCGAGTGGACGCAGGGAAGCTGGGACTTCGAGCGGGAGGATGCGATGATCTCGTTGGAGCCCATCACCAACGGTTCCACGCAAGCCTCCGTCGTGGATCTCTTTGCCGCGAAGGTCGACCCGTACGATTGGGTGGACCGGCTGATCCTCCACTGGAGCAACGGGCGATGGACCGCGGACGGAAAGTTGATCATTGAGGACGATGACCCCACCATCTCCGACGTGTCGCCGCGCTTCGCGGACACCAACGCGGATGGCAGGGCCGAGATGTTCAAGGTCGCTGTCCCCGAGGCCGGCGGCCCGAAACGCTGGATGCGTTTTGATGCTGGCAATGGGTCGCAGTGGTGGGACGGCATGGACGGGGAGTCGTCCACCATGTGGCAGTCCTTCACCGAGCCCCATGACCCGCCCTTGTACTTCGCGGATCTCGAGGGCGATGGGCTGCCGGAGGCGCTGCGCGTCGTCAAGACGCCCGAGGCGTTCATCTGGGCCTTCCGACCCAACACCCAAGGCACGCTGGGCGAGTACTTCCAACTGCCCAACCTCCGCGCTCCCTGGGCCAACGACGGATTCGCGCAGGCGTATTCGGCGCACATCGAAGGCACAGCCCGCACGTCGCTGCTGATCGCCGAGAAGGACGCCTTTGCCGACGGCAAGAACTACCTGACTGCGCTGGAGCTGCGAGGCGGTAACCTGTGGGAGCATCCCACGACGCTCGAGGCCTTCACCGAGGGCCAGCCCAAGCCGCGCTACTGGTTCGCCGACATCAATGGCGACGGGCTCGCAGACGCGCTGCGCTTCACGCCGGAGGGCGGCGCGCCCGTGGTGCACATCAACACTGGCAACGGCTTCCGCGCCGGCGAGTCGCACTACATCGCGGTTGGCTACCAGGCGGGCCGCTTCTACCCGTGGCAGAAGCAGGATCCGCCGGGCATCTACACGGTAGATCTCAATTTCGACGGGAAAGAGGACGTGCTGATCGCACAGAAGTACGGGCCCGACGGCCAGTCGCGCGATCACTGGGTGATGATGCAGTCGACGCGCTACGGCTTCGAGGGGCGCATTCTCCTGGACGTGCCGCTCGGCACCGTCGGTCTGCCCATCCTCGCCATGAACACGGCCAAGTTCGTCACGCTCGGGGATTTCAACAACGATGGGCTCACGGACATCCTCCAGTCCGAGACGGTGAACGGCTCTCGCCGCGCGGTGAAGTACCTGCGGCAGGGGCCGCGACCCGACGTGCTCACGGCGGTGCGGGACGGCAATGGCGCGCGCGCCGAGTACAGCCACCAGACACGGCAGCGGACAGGTTTTTCCTTCGTCTCCAATCCCATATGGAATCCAAACTCCTGGCCGATAGCGGGGCAGTTGGGGAAGGCTCCGGGCTCGCTGTGGGTGGTGAAGGAACTGCGCCTGGATGACGGGCAAGGCGGCCTCAACCGCTATACCTACAAGTACAGCGAAGGGTACATCGACCGCCTGCGCGGCTTCCTTGGCTACCTGGCCTACACCGTCACGGACGAGCAGACGGGCGCCGTCGTCTACACCGAATACGACCTATCCCACGCGTCGCGCGTGGGCACGGCCTACCCCCTGGCCGGTAGGCCCGTGTATTCGCGCAGTTGGGTGAACCTCGCGACGGGCTGGACGCACATCACGGAGACCTCGACGCATTACGAGGTGACCCAGGAAGCGAACGGTCGCGTCTTTTTCGCCTGGCCACAACGCATCCAGCGCGTCGACGTCCGGCTGCCGCCGGGGCAGACGCACCGCATGCCAGAGTACAATTACCGACGGTATAGCTGGCTGCCCGGGGAGACCCCGCCCCCCCTCTTCCATGACGTCGAGATCACCACAGGGACCGACGTGGAGCAGGTCTACGACGCCGACGGCAACCTCACCTCTCAGCTCACCAAGCGCCTGTACGGCGGGCAGTATACCGGCGAGGAGCAGCAGATCACGACGACCTTCAAGCCGAGGGACGCGGCAAACTGGCTCATCGGCCTGCCGGACATGCGCTACACCACCCATCGCATGGACGCGAGCACGGCCGCGACGCGCACGGTCGGCTTCGATTACTATCCCACGGGCCTGCTGAAGACGGAGACGGTGGAGCCCTGGGGCCATCTGGCCGCGTACCTGCAGACGGAGTACCAGCGCAATACCTTCGGCCTGCCCATGCAGGTGACGGCCACCAACTTCAGGGGCCAGAGCCGCGCCGACTCCATCAGCTACGACAGCCTGGAGCAGATGTTCCCGACCACGGTCACCAACGCGCTCGGGCACACGACACAGACCGAGTACCACCCGGGCCTCGGCGTGGTGACGGCAGAGACCTCGCCCAACGGGCTTCGCACCGAGTCGCAATACGACGGCTTCGGCCGGCTACGCGTCGCCGACAGCCCTGACGAGGCGGACACCACGCTGCATTACGGCTGGGGCAGCGATGGCCTCGCCGAGATCCTCACGCAGCATGCCGACGGCAGCAGCAGCCTGCTGCGCCTCGATAAGCTCGGCCGCGAGGTGGAGACCCGCACGACCGGCTTCGATGGTCAGCCGGTGATCCAGCGCAAGGTCTACGATGCCCTCGGCCGGCGCACGGCTGTCTCCGTGCCACGCAGGAGCGACGAGCCCGAGCAGTTGACGAGCTTCGCTTATGACAAGCTCGGGCGCCTGCTTCTCGAAACGCATCCGGATGGCACCAAGGTCGAGCACGTGTACTCCGTCGATCGCACGGACACGATCGACGCACGGAATGCCGTCTCCTATGTGCTTTACGACGCCGCAGGCCGCGTGGTGGAGAGCGCGGAAGGAGCCTTTGGAAGCGCGACCTTGCGGACACGTTATGTCTACGCTCCCTTCAACCTGCCGAAGCAGGTCCAGATATTCGAGGGCGCGGAGGTGCGCCAGACGAGCCAATTGGGGTACGACATCCTCGGCCGCCGCACGCTGCTCGAGGAGTATTATGGCGCCAGCACCACCGCGGGCTACCGCGAGCAATCGGTGTACGAGGACGGCCTTGGTCGGCGCGTGCGCGACATCAACGCCCAGGGGGAGACGATTTCCGACTTCGACGTGCTCGGGCGCATCGTGCACAAGGACAGCCCCGACTTCGACGTCGACTACACCTGGGATAACGCGCCCGGCGCGGGTGTCGGCCGCCTCGCCACGTACCTCAGCTTCGACGAGGGCGTGCGGGTGGACTACAGCTACGACGCGTTCGGTCACCTGAGCCAGTCGTCCTGGGATGTGGCCGATCCGCTCGTCTACGGCGCGCGCAACACGCACGTGGTCCATTCCTCCTACGACGGGTTCGGCCGCCTGGCAGAGGTTGCGTACCCCGAGGTGCCGAACCACGCGCGCTTCTTCGCACGCTACGGCTACAACGACTTCGGCCACCTGAAGGAGGTGACCGACGGCAGTGGCCAGCTTTTCTGGCGCGCCGAGGGGATCAACGCCCGCGGCCAGCTCACCGACGAGCGATTCGGCAATGACGTGACCTCGCATCGCGTCTTCGACCCGCTCCGACACGTGCTGCGTCAGATCAACACGCAGAACAGTGCGAACGAGGCCGTGCAGCAGCTCGGCTTCGACTTCGACGCGAATGGCAACCTGACACGGCGCACGGACGGCGTGGCCCAGCTGCACGAGAGCTTCGGGTACAACCCATCCCTCAATCGGCTCGAGAGCTGGTCGGTGGCGCCGCTGCAGGCGCCGGAGAGCCCCTTCGCGACGCACAACTTCCACTATGACGGGCTGGGCCGACTCTACGCCCGCGAGGTGCTCTTGGGCGACCCCGCCAAGGCGCTGACGATCGACTACGACGACTCCGGCGCGCACAACCCCTATGCGCCGATCAGCTCCACCCTCGGCAGCTACGACTATGACGCCAACGGCAACCAGATCGAGGGGCCGCAGCGCCACGTGAACTACACCGCGTTTGGCCTGCCCCGGCAAATCAGCACCTGGACCACGACCACCCGTTATCACTATGGTCCCGGGAACAAGCGCCTGCTGAAGAACGCGAGCAGCGGCGAGGTGACGACGTACATCGAGGACCTCTACGAGCGGCGGTATCGGACCGACGCGGTCGCGCACGTCTTCCACGTGGTGGCGGGCGGCCGCAGCGTGGCCGAGGTGGTCTGGAAGGAGCAGGGCGGCAGCATCCTCGACGAGGAGGTCAACTACCTGCACGACGATCACCTGGGCTCGCCAGCAGCGATTACCGATGAATCGGGCGCGGTCAAGGAGTACCTGCGCTTCGACCCCTTCGGCGCGCGCGCCGACGTCGACAATCCCGCGCTGCCCGCAGGCGCGGTCGCCAGCGGTGACGTGCGCCAGGGCTTCACCGGGCACGAAATGGAGGACGAGCTCGGCCTCATCAACATGAAGGGGCGTATCTACGACCCGAAGAGTGGCCACTTCCTCAGCCGCGATCCGATGGTGCAGTCGCCCTTCAGCCCGTGGTCGTACAACCGCTACGCCTACGTCGGCTACAACCCGCTCTCGGTCACCGATCCCACCGGCTTCGCTGGCGATCCGACGCACGGCGGCGACGTTTGTTACCCCTCGTGTCCCACGGACCGTGGCGGCAGCGATCCCACGATCGGCATCCCCATCCCCACCCCCTTCGGGCTCATCGTGATAACGGTGTCGATCGACGTCGGCTCGGGTGGCGGCTCGAATGGCAGCAAGGGCCCCAACCGAGGCGGTGGCTCGCCTCAACGCGCCGACGAGAACGGCGGCACGGCGACCGAGGATGCCGGGCCCATGCAGGGCGGGCAGTCCCATGGCGGCGACGCTCGGTCCGGGTGGCAAAAGTTCAAGGACGGCCACTACTTCGGCACCGGTTTTGGCGAGGACGCGGCCATGTATTATGCCAACCTGACGACGAATCCCGACGCCACGGTCGGCGATCTCGTCGTCGGCTGGACCGGTGGGCTCTTCTCCTCGCTCTGGACGCGGGACACCTACTTCGATACCGCTTCCACGCTCATGACGGCCGGGGGGCTCAACAACCTCCTCAAGAATGCAGCAAAGGGCGCGTCAGAGGGGTTGCTCTCGGCGTGCAAGGGCGGAAACTGCGCGGATTTGATCAACTGCTTCGTCGCCGGGACGCCCATCCTGACGCCGGACGGTGCCCGCGCCATCGAGAGCCTCCAAGCGGGCGAGATCATCGTCTCGCGGGATATCGAGACACCTCCGGGAGCGTGGCAATCCCCCTCGGCGGCCGCGATCCTCAGCGAAGCGCGTCGGAGCGACGACGCCGATCGACCCTTCGACGGCGAGGCGCGTGCGCCGAGCTTCGACGACGTCGTCTGGGTGCTTGCTCATGAAGGGCGCCGGGCGTCGCACGGGGTCCTGCGGGAGGTTCGCGCCGGCGCGCGTGTGGCCTTCCAAGGACGTGTCTACGAGACGCGGCGCAGCGGCAAGGGCCTGGAGATCCGGGCGACGGGCGAGACGCTGCAGCGCATCCGGCAGACCATGCGACACGGTGCCACGCGCCTGGTCGAGTTGACCGTGCGGACCTCGCGGGGCGAGCACCGGCAGGTGGGCACGGCGGAGCACCCGTTCTACGTGCCGGCGCGCCGCGCCTTCCTCGCCATGACCGAGCTACAGCCGGGGATGGCCCTGCTCGGTGAGGGGGACCAGCCGGTCGAGGTCGTCGCGGTGCAGCCACGAGCGACTTCGGACGAGGTCTTCAACTTCGAGGTCGAGGGGACGCATACGTACTTCGTGTGTGACAGCGCGGCGTCCGGCTGCGAGCTGGTGCACAACGCGTGCAAAGTGCACCCGCCCCAGCCGGATTGGCTGGTGAAGGGCGTTCACGTCGAGGCGAGCAATGGCACGGAGTTCCTGCTGAGCACTGGCGTCAAGGACAAGGTGAAGACGCTCATCTTTGACGCCTTTGGAAAGCCGGACAAGAAGGCCTTGAAGGCGGCGCTCAAGGAGGTCTCCGAGTTCGCGGAATCCCAGGAGGGCAGAGAAGCGATCCGCAAGACGGCCGAGGAAGGCATAAAGCACTTCAAGGACAACCCACGCCTCGTCGAGCGGATCAAAGCCGTCTTGGAGTACTTCAAGTAGCCCTATAAGGACGTCGCGACCATGAACCACATGCCTCGAGCCTGGGTTGTTCGGAACGCTGCGGAGGACGCTGTCGTGCTCGTGCGGCGCTTCGAAGAAGCCGGTTCGGCCGTGTCCTACGAGATCTACGGGTACTCGGGCGATCTGGCCTTTGCGCCGTCCCCGTTGCCTGCGCCGAACACCCTACCGGAGAGCGTCGCCTCGCTCGAGGACGCCCTCCGGCAGGGCGCGGCGCTCGCAGGCCGGCCGGTCGAGGCGTTCGTGGACGTGACCCAGGGTCGGAGCGTCGAGATCGATCTGATCTCGGCGCTCCGCTCCCGCAGCCTGAGCCCCCTCCGCCTTGGCATGCCGGCCGAGGCGGTGGAGGCAATGCTGGGCGTTCCAGAAGCCGTCACCTGCCTCTCGGAGGGGGCTGTCTCCTGGTTCTACGGCTCGGTCCATCTCTCCTTCGAGGCGCGCCGGCTGGTGCAGTTCGAGGTCGACAAGGGCGTCGCCGACTTCACGAGTCTCCGCTTCGCTAGCTGGTTTCTGCGCCCGAAGATGACGATCGACGAGGTCGCCTTGGCTCTCGACGCCCGGGCCGTACCTCACCGACGGGTGACCCGCTACGACTTGCCGATGCTCGAACTCGGCGAGCACGAAGGGCCTCGGTTCCTGTTCGACTTCGACGAGCAGCAGTCCACCCTTCACGCGCTGTACTGGCTGGGCGCGTAGCTCACGCTCGGGACGGTGTGCCGGGAGGCAACGCGCTGCGCGCGTGGGCTCACACATCGAGCGTGATCGCGCGGCGTCCGAGCAGGCCGCCGTCTACCTCGACGCGGTCGCCGGGGCGGAGGAAGCCCGCGCCGCGCACGTACATCCCCATCGCAGCGTCGAGGTGACCGAAGCGGTCGAGCAAAAGGCCGCCGAGCCTGCGCTTCCACGAACGGACCCGGAACGCTACGCCCGGCGGCGTGCCGGGTTGCGCGCGGAGACGTGGGGCGCTCCCGAACGATGCTGCGCGCGAGCTAGAGCACCTCTCGACGCGAGGGAGACGTGCTCGGCCTTGCAAACGATGGAAGGGGACTGCAAGCCTCCGGTCTTCGCGCGGGCGGTTCGGACTCGCCCGAGCGCGCGGCCTCATGATGCACAGCAAAGCTTTCGAAGACGCGTTCGACGTGATGGGCGCACCAAGCCCCCCGGAGATGTGGAGGAAGCTGTCCAGCGCGGTGGCGCCGAGCTGGCGCGTCGAGCGCTCGAGCTTCGTGGGCCGCGCGGACTCCATCCGTCAGCTCAAGGCCTACCTCGACGATGGTGCGCGCCTCGTGACCATCCTCGGCGCGCCGGGGCTCGGCAAGACACGTCTGCTCCGGCGCCTCGGCGGCATGCTCGCAGACGAGGGCGCGCGCGTTCACTTCTTCGATCTCACCACGGCCACGACCCGGGGCAGCGTGATCGCGATCGTCTCCCGGCAGCTCGGCTTGTCGCTGGTGCGCGACGGGGACGTTGACGAAACCGTCGCCCAGATCGGGCATGCGCTCGCGGCACGCGGGCCCATGGTCCTCCTGCTCGATAACTTCGAGCAGGTCGTCGAGCACGCCGAGACCACCATCGGCCGCTGGCTGGTGATGGCGCCGCTCGCCACCCTGATCGTGACCTCCCGCGAGGCGCTTCGGCTCGAGGAAGAGGTCTCCTTCGAGATCCAGCCGCTCACGCTGGAAGAAGGGGTGCGGCTCTTCGAGGACCGCGCGCGCCTCGTGCGCCCCGACCTCGCGATCACGGGCGAGGAGCGGGACGCCGTGCTCCGGATCGTCGAGCATCTCGAGGGGATCCCGCTGGCCATCGAGCTCGCCGCCGCGCGGACGGCGATCCTGCTCCCGTCCGAAATCGACACGCGGCTCGGATCCCCCTTCGGGCTCCTGCGGACGGCCCGGAGGGGCGCTCCCGAGCGCCACCAGACCCTGGAGCGGGCGATCGACGGGTCCTTCGATCTGCTCATGCCCTGGGAAAAGGCAGCCTTCGCCCAGTGCTCCGTGTTTCGCGGCGGTTTTTCCCTTCAAGCCGCAGAAGCGGTGCTCGACCTGACCCCTCACCCCGAAGCGCCCCCGGTGCTCGACGTGCTCGCGGCCCTTTGCCACAAATCGCTGCTCCGTCGCTACGTGTTGCCGGGCCCATCGAACCGTACGCGCTTCGGCATGTTCGAGAGCCTGCGGGTCTATGCGGCAGGCAAGCTCGACGAGGCGAGCAGCGCGCGGGCCGAAAGAAGACACAGCCGCCATTTCGTCGAGGCGGCCGAGGCCTGGGCCCTGACCTCGGGGGCGGGCTTCGCGCTCGGGCTGGAGCAGCTCGCCCTGGAATCGAGCAACATCCTCCAGGTCGCGCGCCGGCGTGTGAAGGAGCACGCGCTCGCGCTCCGCGCCGCACTCGCCCTCGACGCGCTGTTCGCGCGGGTGGGGCCGCTGCAGGCGCGGGTCGACCTGCTCGAAGACGTATCCATGTGCGAGCAGGCCGCGACGCCCGAGCTGCGGATCCGGTACTTGCGCATGCGCGCCGAGGCCCACTGGATGAGCTACCCGTGGACGGACACGCGCCCGGATCTGAAGTGCGCCCTGTCGCTCGCGCGGCAGGAGGGCGACCGGCGCGCGGAGGTGGCCATCCTCGTCGCGCTGGCGGCCGCCTCGATCTACCAGACCGAGCCTCAGGCGGGCGGGCATTACTATCGGCAAGCCGTGGCGGCGGCGCGCCTCCACGGCGACCGCGCGGCTCTGGCCATGGTGCTCTGCGGGCCCGACGACGAGGTGCTCGACCCCGCCGAGATCCTTGCGCTCGTCGAGGAGCTGGAAGACCTACGCGAGAGGACCGTCGCGCTGGGGAACCTCATCATCCGGAGGATGGTCTCGGGCGAGCTCGAGCGCGCGCTCGAGGCCGCCGAGCTGACGCGCGCCGCCGCGAAGAAGGCAGGCGCGCCGATGCTCGAAGCGGTGGCGAATTTGCACGCCCGCGCGCTGGAGCTCTTCCTCGGACGGGCGGAGGACGCGAGCCGGCTCGAGCAGGTGAGCGAGCAGCTTCGCGCGCAGGGCGGCGGCTTCCCGTATCAGGTCTCGCTCCTGCACTTGATGGACTCCTTCCACTGCCAGGGACGGTTCGCCGACCTGCGGGCGATCGTCGACCGGATGATCCGCGAACGGGCCTCGAGCAGGTATCCGTCGACCACGCAGGTGATCGCCGCCTATCTCGGCGTCCTCGAGGCCGAGGATGGGCGCATCGAGCGCGCCGAAGCCCATTTCGCCGAAGCACGCGCGAACAGCGCGCTCCCGGTCGTCGCGGTCAAGGTTCACCTCCTCGAAGGGTGCCTGGACGTCGCGCGCGCGCGACGCGCCGCAATGGAGGGACGCTGGGAGGAGATGCGGGCTCGCCTCGACGACGCGCGCCGTCGCCTCACCTCCTTCGGCGATCTGTCCACGGGGCCGATACGCCTCACCGCGCTGGGCATCGCGCCTGCCCTCGAGCGCGCCCTCGCCGCCTGCGAGGCCGGCGTCTTCCCGCCCTGCCTGCCCGCGCCCGACGAAGGGTCGATCTCGGCGCCTCCGCCCGAGCCGGCTCTCGAGCTCGATTCGAACGGCCGCTGGTTCCGCCTCGGGAAAGGCGAGAAGGTGAGCCTTCATCGACGCCACGTGCTGGCCGCGATCCTCGCGCGGCTCTCCGAGCGTCACGCGGCAGTGCCAGGGGACCCGTTGCCCGTGGCCGAGCTCGTCGAGGCAGGCTGGCCGGGGGAGCGCATCCTGCCGGGCGCCGCCGCGAACCGCTTGCACAACGCGGTGGCCGTGCTTCGCGGCCTCGGGCTGCGAGGAGCGCTGATCACCCGCGACGGCGGCTACCTGCTGGATCCCGCCCTTGTCGTCCGTAAGCACCGCGACCTCTCGTCCGACGAGGCGTGACCGAAGGCTGCGCAGCACCGCCCGGAGGCGCCCGGAGCGCGAAGCGCGACGACGACGAGGACGGCTTGGCCTTGAAGAGCCCGAGCACGACGGTACGATCGCCGTCCCCGAGCGGGATCCCCTGAATCCCCGTCCCCCTCGCGCTTGCGCTCGCGCTCCCGCTCCCGCCCCCGCCCCCGGCGTCTTCTCGGTGCTGTTAGCCCCTGCCCTTGAGACTCGTCGCGTACTTCCTTCGTTGCCCCGCGCCCTTGTGCAGCGCGGGGTCGGCGCCCTCGTGCCAACCCAAGAACGGGTAGTGCCCCGTGTAGCCGATCAAGGCACGTAGCGCTTCGGGCAGATCGCGCGCGATCTCGGGCGGACACGCGAGGTACTGGTTCTCTTCTTGGCGAAGCCAGCCGAGCGTGTACGCAAGCCCGATGCCGATTCGATCGCGGTCGGTCGTCACGTTCGCGCCGCCGCCGTGGAACACCGACCCGTAGTAGATCACGACCGAACCGGGCGCCATCTCGACATGCGCGACCTCGTCGTCGGGGGTGGGCACGCGCGTGTCGGACCACAGATGGCTACCGGGGTACACGACGGTTCCGCCGTTTTCTTTCGTGAACTCGGTGAGCGCCCAAATCGTATTCACGAAGCACTCAGGCCCGGGGCGCGCGAACGGGTACATGTTCGTATCGCGGTGCGCGACCTGCGCGATCTCGCCCGGCGCGATGCGAATCGCTTGCGTCCAAGACAGTTGATAGGTCGCGCATTGCGGGCCGAGCACGCGGTCGAGCACCTCGAGCACGCGTGGCGTCGTCGCGAGGTCGCGGCAACCCGGCGACTTTGCGATCAGGCTCGAGGTGCGTAGCGTCTTCATGCCCTTGAAGCGATCGTTGCCGAGCGGGCTTTTTTCGATCGGCAGTGTCAGCCAAGGCGCAAGCTCATCGCCGATGCGGCGCATCGCCGCAGGAGCCGCGAGCCCCTCGACGATGACGGCGCCGTCGCGTTCGAGGACCTCGACGAGCCTTTCGGCGGTGGCGGCGGCGGGAACGCTCTCGAGGGGCATGTGTCGCCGCCCATGCTACACGGGACGGGTCGTTCGTTCCACCCTGTTTCCCCGCGCGCCGAATCGCTGAAGGACAGTCACGGCCCTCGCTTGATTCCGACGATCTCGACGGTCTTCAGGAAGTTCCCCTCGGCGGTGCAATCGCTGCCGCCGAGGATCAGGAGCCGATCTCGAGGGGCATCGAGCAAGACGCTTCCATTTCCGGGCCCACCGGGATCAAACATGGCGCTACCGAGGGGACTTGGTGCGAAGAGCGTGGCAGCGGCGTCGATCGCCCAAGCGTTGAAGCCACACGCATTCGGGGTACGCGTGAACGAGAGAAACGAGCACGAGACCTCGTCCCAGAGGAGCGACGGCGTGGACACGGGGAGAGCAGGGAGCGTCCCCGCCAAACCTATCCATGACGTGGGGTTTTGAAGGTCGAGCGCCCACGCGAAAGCCGGCCCAGACGTCTGCCCGCTCCGGACCATCACCATCCGATCGAGCGCGGGATCATAAGCCATTTGCCGCGATTCGCCCGGCTGCGGCGCTGGCGGACCGGCTTCCCCCGGAACGAGCGTTGACCAACTCTCGGCGCCTGGCCGAAGGTCGAGCGCGTAGGTCCCGCGGTAGGCGAGCGTGAGCGCTGGATCGTCTGCATGGATGAGCGCTGCAACGAGGACCCTTTTGCCGATTGGATCGTACGCGGCGGCGGGAGCCGAGGCAGAGCCGATCGGGAACGCGGGGAGTGGGTCGATGATCGCCGCGTCCCCTTCGACACGTACGGCGAAGACCTGCGCCAGATCCGCGGCGCCTCCCGTGCCGCCGATGACGACGGCGCGTTCATTTTCGGGATCCCATATCGCCGCAGCGAACGTGGGCACCTCGACCGGATCGCCTTTGAGCGACAGGACGTGGTGCTCGAGCGAGGCGAGGTCCAGCGCCGAGATCTGTTTCGCAGGACCGCCGCCCTTCAGCGAGATGCCGCCGATGATGAGCGCGCGGCTCGTTTTGGGATCGAGGACCATGGAGCCCACCGGGGCAGGCGGCGGCGAGAGCTCTTTCCGGTCGATCGACGCGAGCTTCAGAGCCGCACCGGGCGTGCATGCATCGGGGCGAGGGCGAGCCCCGGTGGAAGCCGCCTCGGTGATTTCAATGCTCGGGCCACAAGCCAAGATGCCAATGAAAGGCGCGAGGAGGGCCGTCTTTTTCACACGATCGACACTATACGTTTTCAAGGCGGCGACAAGGGGGCGGAGCTTGTGCAGAGTGACGCGGAAGCGAGGTCAACGCTTCCGCCGGTCGATTCGTCCGGCTACGATGCCCCCATGTCCCCGCCCGCCCCCCTGCCGCCCCTCGCCCCCGGCGCCCTTCCCCTCGCCGGCCACTTCATCGCCTACCGCCAGGATCCTCTCGGCTTCCTCATGAACCTCGCTGCGCGCGGCCGCATCGTCGGCATGCGCCTCGGCCCCATCGAAGCCTTCCTCCTCCGCGAACCCGAGGACATCGACCGTGTCCTCGTCTCCGAACACCGCCGCTTCTGGAAAGACCGCATGACCCGCGGCCTCGGCCGTGTCCTCGGCGACGGCCTCCTCACCAGTGAAGGCGACATCTGGCTCCGCCACCGCCGCCTCCTCGCCCCCGCGTTCCACCGCGAGCGCATCGCCGCCTATGGCAACGACATGGCCCTCGCCGCCGACCGCTTCGCCCGCTCCCTCCAGCCTGGCGAAGTCCGCGACATCCACGCCGACATGATGCGCCTCACCCTCGAAATCGTCGCCAAGGCCCTCTTTGACAGCGACGTCGGCCCGCGCGCCGCCGATGTCGCCCACGCGCTCGACGTCGTCGTGGGTCGGTTCGGCGACGGCTCGATCACCCTCTTCCCCTGGCTCGAACACCTCCCTTTGCCCAGCAACCGCCGCTCCCGCGACGCCATTGCCACCCTCGACGACGTCCTGCTCGGCGTCGTCCGCGCGCGGCGGGCGCGCGGCGGCGGCGGCTCCGATCTGCTCTCCATGCTCCTCGCGGCCGAGGATGACGCGGGCCGTGGCCTCTCCGATCGCGAGATGCGCGACGAACTCATGACCCTCTTCCTCGCGGGCCACGAGACCACCGCCCTCGCCCTCTCCTATGCGTTCGTCCTGCTCTCGAAACACCCCGACGTCGAGGCGCGCCTCCGCGCCGAGAGCGACGCCGTCCTCGGCAACACCCTCCCAACCACGGAGCACCTCGCGCGCCTCCCGTTTGCCCGCGCCGTCATCCTCGAAACCTTGCGCCTGTATCCGCCGGCCTGGGCCATCGGCCGCGAGGCCATCGAAGAGACCTCCCTCGCCGGCTACCGCATCCCCAAGGGCACCCAGCTCTGGATCAGCCAGTGGGTCAATCATCGCGACGCTCGGTATTTCCCCGAGCCCGAGCGCTTCCTCCCCGACCGCTGGCTCGGCGGCCTCGAACGCTCGCTCCCTCGTTTCGCGTATTATCCCTTCGGCGGCGGACCTCGCATCTGCATCGGCAACCAGTTCTCCCTCCTCGAAGCCACGATCGTCCTCGCCACGATCCTCCGCCGCGTCCGCGTCCGCCTCCTCGAACGGCGCCCGCTCTCGCTCCTGCCGATGATCACCCTCCGCCCCCAGGATCCCATCGTCGTCGCGTACGAGCCTGCGCCGAAGCCCGAGCTACTTCGCGCGCCCGTTTCGGCCGCGCCCTGACGAAACCTCGTCCACCGCTTCCAAAAGCGGCTCGAGCCCCACCGGCTTGTGCAGCACCCGCGTCGGTCCGAGCGAGAGGAGCGGCTCGATCGCGCGGGACCCCGCCGCCGTCATCAGCACGACCGGCACCTCCGCGAGCGACGGATCGGCCCGCTGCGCGCGGCGAAATTGCTCCCCGTTCATCACCGGCATCATCAGGTCGAGCAGGATCACGTCCGGCAGCGGCCCGTCGTGCAGCCGCGTCAGCGCCTCGGCGCCGTTGGCCGCTTCCAGGACCGCGTATCCTTCCTCTGCGAGGACCATCTTCACGGTTCGGCGAAGATCCTCGTCGTCGTCCACCACCAGCACGCGGCGTTCATGCCCCGGCAACGCCCTGGCCCTCCCCCTCGGGCTCGGGCACGGCGCTCCGGGCGAGCGGCAGGCACACCGTGAACGTCGCGCCTTGCCCCTCGGTCGAGGCGACCGACACCTGGCCGCCCATTTGCTCCACGAACTGCCGCACGATCCAGAGCCCGAGGCCAAAGCCGCCGTAATGGCTCGCCGGCACCGCGCGCTCGAACCGCTCGAAGATCCGCCCCTGCGCCTCCGCCGGGATGCCGATGCCCCGATCCCTCACCACGAGCTCGGCCTCGCCCCGATGCCTCTTCACCTCGATCGTCACCGGCCGCCCCGCGCCGTACTTGATCGCGTTCGTGAGCAGGTTCGTCACCACCTGATCGAGCCGCCCCTCGTCCCATTGCCCCACGACCTCCGGCTCCGTCCGCACCTCCAGCAGCGATCCCGCCGCCGCGGCCTGCACCGAGAGCCGCTCGACCACCCGCCGCACGAGCGCCCCGAGATCCGTCTCCGCGAACGATAACGAGAGCTTGCCCGACGAGAGCTGCGAGACGTCGAGGAGCTGATCCACGAGCGCCGCGCTCCGCTCCACCTGCCGCATCGCCATCTCGATCCGCGGCATCGCGTCCGCCCGGCTGAGCCCGCCCTCCCCGCCCCGCGACGTGGCGCGCTGCAGGGCCTCCAGCGTCAGCCGCAGCGTCGCGATCGGCGTGCGCAGCTCGTGCGACGCGACCGAGAGGAAATCGTCCCGCGCGCGCAGTGCGGCCCGCAGATCGGTCGCGAGCCGCGCGAGGTCCGCCGCTTGTCCCAGCACGATGCTCACCACCGCCGCCCGCAGCGCGCTCGCGGCCTCGATCTCCCACGCCTTCCAGGGCTCCGCGCATCCCTTCACCGTTTGCCGCCAGACCTCGAACGAGCGGCGCGGCTCGATCCGCATCGTGCTCGGATCCCGCGACACGGGCTTCCGAGGATCACCGGCCCACGAGAGCGTCCGTTCGATTTCCGGCCGGAACCACATCGACATCGTCCGCCCCTCCGGGCTGAACGACGTCACGAGCAGCCCGCTCGCCACGGGCGCGAGCGCGCGCGCGAAGGGCAGCGCCGCGCCGAGCGAGTCCGTCGCGTAGAGCGGCTCCTTCATCGTCTCCCGCAGCCACGTCACGATCCTCCGCACGTCCTCCGCCACGGGCGTCACGCCGGCCGTCGCGACCTGCGTCTCGTCCACCACGGCCACGCCCGTCGCCTCCACGAACCCGAGCAGCGAAGGGACCTGCCCGAGCAGGCCCCGCTCGGCCTCGCCTTTGGCGGTCGCGCGGTGGGTCGACGCGCCGAGCAGCGCCGTGACCTGCTCGACGTAGCGCTGCGCCAGCGTGCTCGCGCGGACCGATTGCTCTGCCGCTTCTTTCTGATCGAGCATCTCCATCTGGAACGACGTCACGCGCCCGAGCACCTCGCACACGCCACGGAGCGACGGCACGAGCAGCCGGGGCGCGCGGTGATGACACGCGACGAGCCCGAACAGCTCTCCTCCGCGGAGGAGCGAGATCGACATCGACGCGGTCACGCCCATGTTGCGGAGGTACTGCACATGCACGGGCGAGACGCTGCGCAGCCACGCGTCGCTGAGATCGAGCGGGCGGCCCGTCCGCGGGTTCTCCGTAGGCACGATCAGCGAAGGGATCGCCTCCACGTCGCGAATGCACCGGACGAGGTTTTTCGTGTACAGACGGCGCGCCTGGGCAGGGATGTCCGAGGCCGGGTAGTGCAGCCCCAGGTAGGGATCGAGCTCCGGCTCCCGCGCCTCGGCCACGACCTCGCCGTGCAGGTCCTCGTGGAACCGGTAAATCATCACCCGGTCGTAGCCCGTGAGCACCTTGACCTCGTTCGCCACGCTGCGGAACAGGTCGACGACCGTCCGCGCGCCCGAGAGCCGCGCGAGGAGCACCTGCAGCGTGCCGGCGATCCGGCTCTCCTCGGGCGGCCCCGACGCCTCCAGCTCGAGCACCACGAGCCCCTCCGAGCGGTAGAGCATCGCCGTGAAGGCGAGCCCGGCGAAGCGCAGGAAGAGCGGGCTCTCCTTGCGGAGCGAGGGCTGCCGCAGGGCGCGTTCGAATTGATCCCACGACCCCGGATCGAGGAAGGCCCGCAGGGGCTGGCCGAGGAGCGCGCGCGCGTCCACGCCGACGAGGGCGCGGGTGTTCTCGCTTGCTTGCGCCACCCGCAGATCGTCCTCGCGCACGGCGAGCAGGGCGCCGTGCGGCTGCACGGCGCCCGGGATGTGGATCGGCTCCCGCGCGCACTCCTCGAGCGCCTCGGCGCTGATGTCGAGCGCCGCGCCGCCGATGTCGACCTCGCTCGTCGCCACGACTCGAGACCCCCCCTGTCGAACCCCTGCCGCGCCGAGGAAGCAACACTGGGGCCCGCCGCTGCGCGCGGGCGTACCCGGCCGCGTTTTTCGGATGCGAACATTCTCGCGGCGGCGCCGGCCGTGTCATACCGTGGGCCCATGAGCCGGGTCGTCCTGCACGTCGACATGGATGCGTTTTACGCCTCCGTCGAGCAGCGGGACGATCCACGCCTCCGCGGCCGCCCCGTCATCGTCGGCGGCCACCCGCGCCGCGGCGTCGTCCTCGCCGCCTCCTACGAGGTCCGCCCCTTCGGCGTCCGCAGCGCCATGCCCATGGCCCGCGCGCTCGTCCTCGCGCCCTCGGCGATCGTCGTCCCCCCGCGCTTTTCCGCGTACGCCGAGGCGAGCGAGCAGATCCACGCCATCTTCGAGTCCGTCACGCCCCTCGTCGAGCCCCTCTCGCTCGACGAGGCCTTCCTCGACGTCACGGCCTCCCGCGCGCTCTTCGGCACCGGCGAGGCCATCGCCACGCACATCCGCGCGCGCATCGCCGAGGAAGTGCGCCTGCCTGCCTCGGCCGGCGTCGCCTCCTCGAAGCTCGTCGCGAAGATCGCCTCCGACCTCGCCAAACCGAACGGCCAGCGTGTCGTCCCGCACGAGGACACGACGCGCTTCCTCGCGCCCCTGCCCGTCTCGCGTCTCTGGGGTGTCGGGCCGAAGACCGAGGAGATCCTGCGCGCGCAGGGCTTGCACACCATCGGCGACGTCGCTGCGCGGGATCCGATCTCGCTCGGGGTCCTGCTCGGCAAGCTCGGCCCGCACATCCATGCCCTCGCGACCGGCCGCGGCGACGATCGCCCCGTCGTCCCGGACCGCGAGCAAAAATCCCTCGGCGCCGAGGACACCTTCGAGGAGGACCAAAAGGGCGCCCCCGCCCTCGCCCCGCACGTCCACGCCCAGGCCCTGCGCGTGGGCCGCCGCCTGCGCCGCGCGGGGCTCGTCGCGCGGGCGGTGGTCCTGAAGATCAAGCTCTCGGACCACACCCTTTTCACGCGCCGGACCACGCTCGACGAGCCCACCGACGACGGAGCGATCCTTCACCGCGCGGCCCTCGCGCTGCTCGACGGCCTCCCCCTGTCCCGCCGCGTCCGCCTCACGGGCGTCTCGGCCCACGAACTCAGCCGCGGCGGGGGCCAGCTCCCACTCTTCGACCAGGGCGCGCAGCGCTCGAAGCGTCTCAACCAGGTCCTCGACCGCATCGCCGACCGCTTCGGCCCCGCCGCCATCGTCCCGGCCGACGTCGCGAGCCTCGGCCAAGGCAGCGGCGCGGACGACGAAGCCCGGCGAAAGGTCGGCGCCGCGCGGTTCGACGCGCCCTCTCCCCTGTCCCGGCGAGAGAGGGGCCGGGGCTGAGGGTCGGCGAGCCCTCTTGTCATTCCAGCGCAAAGCTACTAAGGCGAGCGCATGTCGGCCGAGATCCTCGATGCTTCCCGCGGCGCGCGCCGAACGTTCGTCTCCTCGCGCCTCGGATCGCTCCTCGCCGTAGCACCCCTCGGCGTCTGGACCGTGAACCACGTATGGGACAACCTCGCCGCCTTCCAGGGCGCCGAAGCGTGGCAGACGTCGGTCACCCAGCATGCGCACCCCGTCGCGCACGGGATCACGCTCCTCGTCGTCCTCTTGCCCCTCGTGATCCACACGGTATGGGGCCTCGGCCGGCTGAAGAGCATGCGCCCGAACAACGAGCGCTACGGCTACTTCGCCAACCTCCGCTACATCCTCCAGCGCGCAAGCGCCATCGGCGTGCTCTTCTTCCTCGGCGCGCACATCTGGCTCGCAATGCTCCGCCCGCGCCTGCTGCTCGGCCACGCCGAGGCCTTCTCGGACATCTCGCACGAGATGCACCACCACATGCCGACGCTCGTGGTCTACATCCTCGGCACCCTCGGCGTCGCCTACCACCTCGCCAACGGCATCGGCACCTTCGCAATGGGCTGGGGCCTCGCCGCAAGCCGCAAGTCCATCCGCACCATCGAGCGTCTCTCCTACGTCTTCTTCGTCGTCCTGCTCGCCATGTCCTGGGGCGCCATCTACGCCCTCTGGCGCGCCGGCGCCTGAGCCTCGGACCGGGGCGCTGCCCCGGACCCCGCGGGGGGCTGTCCGCCCCCTCGACCCCGGACCAGCGAGGCGCTGGACCCAGGGTTGAAAAACTGCGCTCCGCGCAGTTTTTCAAACAGGCCGACGAAGAAGCCG